>CAYGWQ010000190.1:0-10855 GCA_964353465.1 uncultured Acidobacteriota bacterium
CCTTACATGGGGCGGTATGTTCACCTTCGGCACATGGCTGGGTCTCGTGCGGGAGGTGTGCAGAAAAGTACCTCCGGTGCGGCCGACCCGATTGACGATTTCTTCGGTCAGAATCTGGTATTTGTCGCTATTGTCGGCTGCGGGGTCCGGCACGATACCGATCATGCCGGCCCAACCGCGGCGGATGCCGATCACGCGATACCCTTCGCGCTGTGCCCGGATCGTGACGGCACGAATTGCAGGGTTGAGACCCGGAACGTCGCCGCCTCCAGTCAGAATTCCAATGATTCCCTTTACCGCTTTTGCATCCGTCATGGCCATATCACCCGGTCGTAAAGATTAAAAAAGGCAATTGGATAGCATACCGGGAACCCGGGAACAATAATAAGTTGAGGCAATTCAAAATTCGAGACTCGAAATTCGAGATTAAAATGTCGAATGTCGAATCTAGTCAGTTTCTGTCGCGAAACTCGGTTGCGGAATGTGCCGGCCGAGCCCCGGAGAATGTGCCGGCCGAGCCCCGGAGAGGTTGCCGGCCGAGCCCCGGAGAGGCGGAAAGATAATAGCCGGGGGCGCAAGCCCCCGGATAGGATGTTGTATGTAATGAGCCCCGGCAGGGGCGAGAGATTTTTATCCGCAAACATTTTCTGTCGCCCCTCCAGGGCTCCGCGCTGATTTCCGGCCCAACCCCGGGCTTGCGCCCGGGGCTAATCTCTTGCCGCCCCTGCGGGGCTCGGAGCGAGTTTCGCGGCAGAAATTAGTTAGTCTTCCAGCCGGTCCGAGCGTACGCGCGGCATCGGTTCGGGCCAGATCCGGGAAAAATACTCATTGCGGAGGAAGGAATCGATTCCCCCGGCAACTTTCTTCCACCTCTCCCAGGATTCCGACTGGGATTGATGGCAGCGGATGGCGTTGAGCTTGTGATCCAGATAACGGGATATGTCAATAATGTGAGTGATTTCGTGGTCGGGAATAGGCGTCATTTTTCTATGGCCGACGCGTCGCGCCTGCTCTTCAGAAATTCCAAAGGAGAATAGCCGTAGCGAGTCAGTCCGCTCTTTCACGGCTTGCAGGCACCAGCGTGTCACGGTTTGGTGATCGGGGTGGCCGGAAATGCCGGCGGAGTGGAATGTGATGAGTGCATCAGGTTGGAAGGCATCGATTTCCTGGTGAATAATGGCGAGGCCATCCATCACAGGCAGCTCGGCAAGTCTGCCATCCGGAAGACTGTAGATATTCAGGGCCGACACATGGAGTGCGGCGGCTGAGCAACGGAGCTCGTCGGCGCGAAGATTGCCGAGCTCGAGTCGTGTGAGATGCTGCGCCGGGCCAAGCGTTCCCGCCTCCCCCTGGGTCAGCGTGACCAGACGCACGACGTGGCCGCTTAGCGAGTAACGGGACAGAGTTCCGCCCGGACCGAAAGCTTCATCGTCCGGATGCGCAAAAACAGCCAGGATCTTCATCCAGCGTACCTCCACTTCTAAAGATAAGCGGGGGAGCGCCCGGGCACAAGAAATTCAGCGGTCGGCGAGGAATGGCGGCTGAGCGCGCGTGGTACAATCAGTAACGCATGTTGTCCTCATTTCACCCCTTGATCCGGGAATGGTTCGAGCGCAGGTTTTCCAGCCCCACGGCGGCGCAGGCGGAGGGTTGGCCCGCCATAGCTGCCGGCCGGCACACCCTTATTTCCGCTCCCACCGGCTCGGGGAAGACTCTGGCCGCTTTCCTGGTCTGCATCGACGGTTTGCTGCGCACCGCCGTACAGGGCAATCTTCCCGACTCATCTCAGGTTGTTTATGTATCGCCGCTGAAAGCGCTTTCCAACGACGTGCACAAAAACCTCTCTGTGCCTTTGGGTGAGATCGCGGGTCTGGCGCATGAACGAGGGATGTCGTTTCCTGAGATCCGCGTCGGGCTGCGCACCGGGGACACGCCCGCATACCAACGCCAGGTCATGGCGCGGCAGCCGCCGCACATCTGGATTACGACTCCGGAGTCGCTCTATCTGCTGCTCACTTCACCCAGCGGCCGCCGCAGCCTTCAGGGTGTCCGGACCCTGATATTGGACGAAATCCATGCAGTCGCCGGCAACAAACGGGGGAGTCATCTTGCGCTGAGCGTGGAGAGGTTGTGTGCTCTGGCTCACGGTCCGGTAGCACGGATCGGACTGAGCGCGACCCAACGACCAATCGAGGAAGTTGCCCGCTTCCTCGTGGGCAGCGCGCATATCGATGCAGGCAACACGGCGCGATGCGCAATCATCAACATCGGGCACCGCCGGGATTCCGACCTCCAGGTGGAGATGCCCGCCGATGAGCTCGGCCCGATTGCCACGCACGAGCTCTGGGACGAAGTGGTGTCCCGGATTGCCGCTCTGGCGCAGGAGCACCGAACGACACTGGTCTTCGTCAATACGCGGCGCCTGGTCGAAAGAGTGGCCCACCACCTGTCGCAAATCCTCGGCACAGAGGCGGTGGTAGCCCATCACGGCAGTCTGTCGCGCCAGACCAGGCTGGCGGCGGAGGAGCGCCTGAAAAAGGGGGATGCGCGGGTGGCGGTAGCCACCGGTTCGCTCGAATTGGGGATCGACATTGGAGCCATAGATCTGATCTGCCAGATCGGGTCGCCGCGTTCGATCGGCACATTGCTCCAGCGCTTCGGCCGCTCCGGCCACCGCCTCGGGGGGATCCCGAAAGGGAGGCTCTTCCCCCTCACGCGCGACGAGCTCATCGAGTGCGCGGCTCTCCTGCTCGCAATCGGGCGCGGGGATCTCGACCGGCTGAGCATCCCCCCATGGCCGCTGGACATCCTTGCGCAGCAGATTGTGGCCATGGCCAGCGCAGAGGAATGGGGCGTCGAGCGCCTCTTCCTGACGGTGCGGCGCGCATATCCCTATCGTGACCTTCCTCGGGCATCCTTTGACAGCGTGGTTCGCATGCTGGCGGAAGGGATAGCCCCGCGTTTAGGGCGGAGCGGGGCGCTTCTGCACCATGACCGGATCCATGGGGTGCTGAGAGGCCGGAGAGGGGCGCGTCTCGCAGCGCTCACCAATGGCGGGGCTATTCCGGATAACGCTGACTACGAAGTCATATTCGATCCCGACGGCACGTATTTGGGAAGCGTCACTGAGGATTTCGCGGTTGAAAGTGTGGCGGGCGACGTTTTCCTCCTGGGCAATTCCTCCTGGCGCATCCGGCGGGTCGAGCGCGGGAAAGTACGTGTCGAGGACGCGCATGGGCTGGCGCCATCCGTGCCTTTCTGGCTGGGGGAGGCGCCGTCGCGGACCCGCGAACTGTCGCAGGCAGTCTCGGACGTGAGGTCGGGGATCGAAGAGCGCTTGCGGGATGCCGATGCCTGCATTGCCTGGCTGCAGGACGCAGCCGGCCTGCCGGCGGCAGGGGCTGAGCAGGCGCTGCGGTACACCGCAGAGGGACGCCGGGTCCTCGGTTCTATCCCGACAATGGAACGCATTGCGGTTGAACGTTTTTTTGACGAAAGCGGCGGGATGCAGCTGGTCGTGCATTCGCTGTGGGGGGCAAGAATCAACCGTGCCTGGGGCCTCGCATTGCGAGAACGATTCTGCCGCAGCTTCGATTTCGAGCTGCAGGCATCCGCAACGGATGATGGCATCGTTCTTTCACTTGGCGCCCAGCACTCCTTCCCTCTCGAGGAAGTAGCCCACTTGCTGCGGGCCGGTCAGGTGGAGGAAACGCTGGTGCAGGCTGTGCTGACTTCCTCGATTTTCGCCACGCGCTGGCGCTGGGTATTGACGCGGTCCCTGGCCATGCTGCGCTTTGCCCGGGGGAAGCGGGTGCCCGCTGCCATCCAGCGCATGCGTGCCGATGACCTGCTGAGTGCTGTCTTTCCTGCCCAGACGCAGTGCCAGGACAACCGCCCGCCGGAGGACATTCCTGTTCCGGACCATCCCCTCGTGTTTGAAACTTTGCGCGACTGTCTGACGGAAGCACTGGATCTTTCCGGCCTGTGCGGGGTCCTCGAGCGGATGGAACGAGGCGAGATCGAAATGCTCGCGAAGGACACACCGTTGCCCTCGGTGTTCTCGCATCAAATCCTGAATGCAATGCCGTATGCCTTTTTGGATGATGCGCCCCTTGAAGAACGCCGTGCCCGCGCGGTGTTCCTGCGGCGGGTGCTGCCGGACAACGCCGCGGATTTGGCAAAGCTGGATCCCGAGGCCATCCGCCGGGAAACCGAAGACGCCTGGCCGGCCGTCCGGGACCAGGAAGAGTTGCACGACCTCCTTCTTGGATTGGTTCTGTTTCCTGAGGCGCAAATGGGTAGGCTGCCGGAGGACGCCCCGGCATGGTTGGCAGCGCTGGAACGCGACCGCCGCGCGCGGCTCATAATTTTGGGCGCTAACCACTATTGGATAGCAGCAGAGCAGGAAGGGCTGGTACCAATCGATGAGGCCTGCGCGAGCGGCACGGGCAATGAACCGGGACCCCGCGTGGTTGCCGACGTCGTGCGCGGATGGATGGAAGTAAGCGGTCCCATGGCTCCGGCGGTTTTGGCCGGCGTTCTCGGATTTGAAATTGGTTCGGTCCGCTCGGCGTTGCTTGCCCTGGAGGGCGAGGGCCTGGTGCTGCGGGGCCGATTCACAGGCGAGGGAGCAGAAGAGGAGTTCTGCGACCGGCGCATCCTGGCGCGAATTCATCGGGCGACCGTGGCGCGCCTGCGGCGTGAGATCGAAGCCCTCCCGGCGGGTGCGTTTCTGCGGTTCCTGTTTGCCTGGCAACACGTGGATTTGGATAACCGCCTGGAAGGTGAAGCGGGTCTGCTCGAAGTCATCGAACAGCTTCAGGGATTCGAAGCCGCCGCGGCTGCCTGGGAAGACGACATCCTTCCTTTGCGGATTCGTGACTATCAGCCGTCCATGCTCGACAGCCTCTGCCTCACGGGGGACGTGGCCTGGGGGCGATGGACGCATCGGGCCACGCAGGCGGAAGTGCCTGCACACAGGCCCGGGCTGACACGCACCGCGGCGCTCGGCCTTGGGATGCGCGCGGACGTTTCCTGGCTGCTGGATGGGGTGCCGGCGGACGAGACTGCCCTGTCAATCCCTGCGCGCAGCGTGCTTGCCTTCCTGCTCGGGCGCGGCGCCTCGTTTTTTACGGAAATCGCCGCTGGAACCCGCCATTTGCCGTCCGAGGTCGAAGAAGCTCTATGGCAGCTTGTGGCCGCGGGGCTGGTGACGGCCGATGCGTTCGAGGGCTTGCGTGCGCTGGTGACAGGAGAGGCGAAGCGCCGGGGTCGATCGCCGCGCGGTCGGCGCCGGCCGCGGCAGACCCGGGTCGGGCGCTGGTCGCTGCTCGTGCCTCATGAACCGCCCCCGGACGATCGCACAGAGCTAATAGCGCGCCAGTACTTGCGCCGTTACGGCGTGCTGCTGCGCGAGTTGCTGGCGCGCGAATCGCCGGCTCCTGCATGGCGGGACCTGTTGCCGGTGCTGCGGCGCATGGAGGCACGAGGCGAAATCCGCGGCGGCCGGTTTGTCGCCGGATGCACAGGCGAACAATTCGCTTTGCCGGAAGCGGTAGGAAACCTGCGGGCATTTCGACATCGCGAACCGTCCGGGATTTATCTGCGCCTCGCGGCCTGCGATCCGCTGAACCTGGTCGGCATTCTCACCCCGGGGCCCCGGGTGGCCGCGCTCCTCGGCAATCGCGTTGTGGTTCGTGATGGGGTGCCGGTGGCTTCCGTCGAGGCGGGCGAGGTTCGGATCTTGGCCGAGGTGGCGCCTGCAGAGCGCCCGGTTCTCGACCGTGCACTGGATCCGCGTCCCGCGTCCGCGTTTGGCGAGTCGGCCTAGATCCTGAATGCGCGCAGGAAACCGCCCGGCGATCGCCAGTCTGCCTCCGCGCTCACAATACCGGGACTGCGAACGTGTCGCCCTGGCGAATATCACCGGTCTCCAGCCCCTTCCGGAACCAGCGCACTCTCTGCGCGGACGTGCCGTGCGTAAAGGAATCGGGCACCACATAGCCCTGCGCGCGCATCTGCAATCGATCGTCGCCAATAGCGGTGGCTGCACGCAGACCCTCCTCGATATCTCCCGCCTCCAGCAGTTGCCGCATTCGCTGGGCCTGGTGTGCCCACACACCCGCAAAGAAGTCCGCCTGCAACTCCAGCCGCACCGACAAATCGTTGGCCTGGGCTTCGCTGGACCTTTCCCTCATGGCATCGATTCGTTCCATAATACCGAGTAGGTTCTGCACGTGGTGGCCGATCTCGAGGGCGATGACATATGCCTGCGCGAAATCGCCTGGTGCCCCGAAGCGGCGGCTCAATTCATCGTAAAAGCTGAGGTCGATATAGACCTTCTCATCAGCGGGGCAGTAGAACGGACCAACTGCTGCGTTGGCAAAGCCACACGCCGATCTCACCTGCCCGCGGAACAATACCAGCCTGGGTTCGCGATATTGCTTCCCCATGCCTCGGAAAATCTCCCGCCATACGTCCTCCGTGTCCGCCAGCACTACCGACACGAATTTCGCCAACTCGTCTTCTTCGCGATTTTCCGTGTTCGCCGCACCGGTTACCGCCGGCGATGTATCCGCTCCCCCGATCCCTGCGTCTTGCAGCAGTGCCTGGGGATCGCCGCCCAGGAGCATTATGATCACGATAAGGGCAATCGTGCCCAAGCCGCCCCCCAATGCGATCCGCGTTCCCTTCCCACGGCGGTCCTCGACATTATCGCTCTCGCGCATTCCTCGCGATCGCATGGTTTTCGTCCTCCTTTATCATTACGCCGCAAAACCGTGGTTCGCTACAGTGATGACCGGTGCATAGGCAAAAAATGGGCCGGGTACCACCGTCATTCGTGTCTCCGTTTCAGGTTACCTTCTGCAGCCAAGGATAATCCATCGGCAAATGATAGGGAACCGCTTTTTGGGGCGGACGGGCCTGCCCATGCTCGCGCCGAACCTGAAGAAACGAACGGTTGGATTTTTGCATTGATTTCGATAGACTTTCACCGCTTTTCAGCGGCCTATATAAAGGAGATCCTCATGCGTGGACGATTGTTTTTGCTATGCACCATTCTGCTCTGTCTGCCCCTCCAGCCCACGACGGGTGAGGAGGGAATGTATCCCATCAGCGAGCTGTCGAAACTGAACCTCAAGGCAAGAGGGCTGAAGCTCGATCCGGCACAGATTTACAATCCCAAAGGCACAAGCCTGATCGAGGGAATCGTTCAGCTCGGCGGGTGCACCGGCTCGTTCGTCTCCGGAGAAGGTCTTATCATTACCAATCACCACTGTGTCTTCGGCGCCGTGCAGGCGGCAAGCACGGTGGAGAATGACCATCTCACCAACGGATTTCTCGCCAAAACGCGCCCCGACGAAATTCGTGCCCGCGGATTAACCGCACGCATCACCGAGGAGATTCGCGATGTCACCCGTGAAGTGATGGGCTCGGTCAAGGAGGGAATGGATCCGGTGGCGCGCTCGAAAGCGATAGAGGGAAGGATCAGCGAGTTGGCCAAACAGGCCCAGAAGGACCTTCCGGGCAAGAGCATCAGTGTTTCGGAGATGCTCGCCGGGAAATCGTACGTAATGTTCATCTCGACGACATTGCGGGACATCCGTCTGGCGTACGTTCCGCCCCGCTCCATCGGCGAGTTCGGCGGTGAAGACGACAACTGGATTTGGCCGCGACATACCGGGGATTTCTCCTTCGTCCGCGCCTATGCCGGCTCGGACGGCAAGCCGGCGGAGTATGCTGCGAACAACGTGCCCTATCGGCCGAAGCGGTTTCTGAAAGTGAATCCCGCCGGGGTCAATGAAGAGGATTTTGTCTTCATTCTCGGCTATCCGGGAAGAACGTATCGGCACCAGACATCTTATTACATGGCATATGAAGAAAATTACCGGATGCCGTTCGTTGCCGACCTGAATGACTGGCAAATCAGAACCATGGAGGAGCTTGGCCGGTCGAGCCGTGCGATCGCGCTCAAGTTTGACTCCAGAATCAAGGGCCTGGCCAACACCATGAAGAACTACCGCGGCAAACTCGCGGGCATGAAACGACTGCACCTGGTTGCGATCAAGAGAGAAGAAGAGATCGGTCTGCAGAAATTCATCGAAGCCGATCCGCAACGCAAGGTTGTCTATGGAACGGTGCTGGAGCAGATCGGCCAGATCTACACCGAGATGTCCAACCAGGCGCAGTTTGAGCTGGTGCTCGACAATCTCCCGACAGCCTCCATCCTCCTCCGGTTGGGAAACACCGTGTACGAGGCAGGCAGAGAGATGGCAAAACCAAGCGACGAGCGAGCGGCCGCCTATCGCGATACCGCGCTCGCGGCCACAAAAAAGGCGTCGAGCAGCAATTTCGCCAACTATCACGAACCGGCTGAGAGGCTGTTCTTCAAGAAGATGATCTCCCTGGCGGCAAGCCTGCCGGGAAATCAACGGATTGGAGTCATCGACGACGTTCTGGGCAGAGATTATTCCGAACAAAACATCAGCCGGTATGTCGATGATGCGTTCACGAAAACAACTTTGAAAACGGCCGAGGGCCTGGCGGATGCCATCGGAAAAACAGCGGAGGAGAACGCAAAGTTGAACGATCCATTTGTGAGCCTGGCCAGAGACCTGGCTCCGCTGCAGCAGAAGCTGCGAGATGTGCGCCAGCGTCGCAGCGCAGAACTTTCCAAACTCGCAGCACTGCTGATTGATGTGAAGCAGCAATTCCTGCAGAAAGGTTTCATTCCGGATGCGAACAGCACGCTGCGATTCACCTACGGCCACATTCGCGGCTACTCGCCTGCCGACGCCTCCTTCCTCGCGCCCATTACCACGCTCACGGGTGTCATGGAGAAAACAAGGGACGGGTATCCTTATGACACACCTCAAATAGTCCGCGAGCTGTACAAAGCGAAAGACTATGGAAGGTATAAACTCCCCAAGCGCAATGAACTCCCCGTTGCGCTTCTGTACAACACGGACACAACCGGCGGCAATAGCGGGAGCCCTTTGATGAATGCCAGAGGGGAGTTGGTAGGCGTCAACTTCGATCGCGCATGGGGGGCTACGATCAACGACTACGCCTGGAACGAGGCTTACAGCCGCTCCATCGCGGTGGACATCCGGTACGTTCTGTGGGTAACCGAAAAAGTCGGCAAGGCGGATTTTCTGCTGAAAGAGCTGGGGGTCAGGTGACGTGCAAACGATGTTCATGAATAATGCGGGCCAGGCCATAAATCGGAATCGAGGGGATAAGGGATTATGATCAGGCCAAACGCACCAAGAAAGCTGTTTGCGGATCGAATTTACAGAATGGGGGAAGAAAACGCATTCAAGATCGGCCCTCATATTACCCAAGTCCAGAACGAAGGGCACAGCGTGGTCCGCCTGAATCTGGGGGAACCGGACTTTGAGATGCCTTTTTTCATCAGGGACGAGGTAAAGCGCCAGTTGGATCTGGGCAACACACGCTACTGCGACCCGCAGGGCATTCCATCCTTGCGCAAAGCCATCGCCGACCAGATGAAGCGGATGCGCGGGCTGACGGTATCTCCCGATCAGGTTGTGGTTTTTCCCGGCGGCAAACCTTCTATCGGGTTTTGCCTGCATGCCTACTGCAATGCTGGAGATGAAGTTATCTATCCAAGTCCCGGCTTTCCCATCTATGAGTCTTTTTCGCTTTATCTGGGGGCCACGCCTGTCCCGCTGCACCTGTCGGAGGAGAACCAGTTCGCCTTCACTGCGGAAGAGCTGGACAGGCTCATCACCGATAAAACGCGGTTGATCATGCTCAACTTTCCGTCGAATCCGACCGGAGGCGTGGTAACCGAAGAACAAATGAAGAGCATTGCCGAAGTGATCCGGCAAAAATGCGGTCCGGAGGTGCGGATATATTCGGATGAGATCTACGAGTACATTGTGTTCGACGGCAGGAAGCATGTTTCCATTGCCTCCTTCCCGGGAATGCAGGAGCGGACCGTCATCTGCAGCGGATGCTCGAAGACCTTTGCCTGGCCCGGCGGACGCATCGGGTATGCCGTGCTTCCCACCGAGGAGGAGGCGCGGATCTTTAAGAACCTCAACATTCACTATTTTTCGTGCCTGCCCCCATTTAATCAGGAAGGGGCTCGAGTTGCCTTCGAACATCCGGAAAGCGAGGCGACCATCGAAATGATGGTGCACACCTTCGAGCACCGCCGCAATGTCATGGTGAAAAAAATCAATGAGATTGAAGGCATACACTGCCAGACGCCGGGGGGCGCTTTTTATCTCTTTCCGAATATTGCGGGTATCTGTGAGAAAATCGGCGCTCTGGATGCCTACCGCAAACTTCCCGAAGACTTGCGCCGGCGGACTTCTCCTTCCACTCTTTTCCAGATGTTTCTCCTCTACCATCACCACGTGGCAACCCTTGACCGGAACGCCTTCGGATGCATTGGCACGGAAGGACAGCATTACTTGCGTTTATCGATCGCCTCCCAACTTGAAGTGTTGGAGGAAGGTGTGGCGCGGTTGCACGAGGCCGCTCGGGATCGTGCCGGTTTTGAAAAGTTCATGAAAGCGACTGCCCGCAAGGTGACATAAGAGGAAGCTTTCAGGACACGGAAGAACACGGAAGAACGCAGATCGGTTCCGTGTTCTCCCGTGTACCGGGAGGTTCTGCAATCTTTTCTCTGTGATTCAGACAGTAGGGGTAGCAAGGCGGGAAGGGGCAGAAAAGAAAAAGTGAACCACGAAGACCTCGAAGACCTCAAAGGGGCAAGCGCTTTTGCCTCCTCTGCATGGGCGGCCTTCGGCCAGCATCTTTGCGCGCGTCATGCGGGAAAGCGTATAACGCTCAGGCATCAACCAAGCCGGCTGGCGTTGCT
>CAYGWQ010000191.1:0-10630 GCA_964353465.1 uncultured Acidobacteriota bacterium
ATATCGCAATCCTGTCGAGCGGGCTGCCGACCTTTGGGCTGGTTGGCAAGCTGTACGAATTGGGCGTGCGGGCAAAATGATCCGTCGGAGAAACAAGCTGCGCTCAAGAACCAGCACTTCTTCCAGCAGAGGCGGGGATCGTTAACGAGACTGAGACCAGAGATCGTGCAGATTAGGATGATCAAGGACGCCCTGGAGGCATCCATAATCGAAGGTGAAGACAAACTGGATGTCGCGGTCGAGCATATCTATGCCTCCGACCTGATGAGCGATGTCCTTGCTTTTGGAAAACCCAATTCCATCCTCATCACCGGGCTGGCGACCCAGCAGGCTGTCATCTCTGCCCACATGGCGGAATTCAAGGGGGTCGTTTTCGTCCGTGGCAAGAAGTCCAAGGATGACTCGCCCAAGTTTGCGAGAGACAACCACCTGGCTCTGCTTTCCACGCGTTTCGACATGTACGATGCCTGCATCCGGATTGACTCCGTCAGGAGGGGGGGGGATTGTGCGCAGGAGGCCGCATCGGTCATGCCGGCTGCGACGGAGATGTCGCTGAGTCGCGAGCTGTTCATTGAAGGGAGCGACTTTGCCCACGCCGGCATCGCATCGACGGAAGTGAAATCCATCCTGAAAAAAATCGGATTGAATTCCAAGTTGGTCCGCAGGGTCGCCATCTCCACCTATGAAGGGGAAATGAATGTGGTGATGCATGCCAAGCGTGCAAAAGTCCATCTCGTGGTGACTCCGAAGCTTGTGGAGGTGGCCATCCATGATGAAGGGAAGGGCATCCCCGATGTGGATCTGGCCATGCAGGAGGGCTTCACCACCGCGACCGAGGAAATGAGGGCGATGGGATTTGGCTCTGGGATGGGGCTCCCCAATATCAAGAGAAACACCGACGAGTTGGTCATTCATAGCGAAGTGAATAAAGGAACGCAATTGTTGATGAGGTTCTTTATATAGCACCAAACCTTGAAGTACTGGAACCGGGGGCAAGAGAACGTGGAGCAATTCTATCACGCGCACAAGATTGACCTCTCCAGATGCCGCGGGCACAGGAAGTGCATGCGTGTTTGTCCCACGCAAGCCATCCGTGTGCGGAGCGGCAAAGCGGTATTGCTCGAGGATCTCTGTGTTGATTGTGGAGATTGCATGGCAGTCTGCCCCGAGGATGCGATTGTCCCGATCCCCGATCCGATCGGCGAGATCTCCGGCCGCAAGTACAGGGTGGCCGTGCCTACGTCGGTCCTGTATGCCCAATTCGAACCCGGGATTCACCCCTACATCATCCATCTGGCATTCAAGGAACTTGGCTTTGACGAGGTCATCGCCACCACCACTTCCTGCGCGGCGGTAGCCAGAGCCTGCGTCAAATACATGGAGCGGGGGCCCAAGCGCCGGCCGCTGATCGCGACGGACTGCCCCGCCACCGTAAGGCTGATCCAGGTGAAATATCCGGAGTTGGTGGAACTGATATCGCCCCTGGACGTGCCCCGGGAGGTGACGGCGCGGGAGATCCGCACTATTTTGCCGGCAAAGCTGGGGCTGAAGCCCGAAGATATCGGCATCGTGTACATCTCGCCATGCCCGGCCAAGATTGTGTCCATCCGGCAACCCGCGGAAAAGGCGAAATCCTGGTTCGATGGCGCCATCTGCGTCAGAGATGTCTATTCGCTCCTGCTGCCGCACGTCGTCGCCATCAAAGCCAAGTTCGATGTCAGCCAGGTGCCCGGGGATTTCCGCTTCAGCGTGGGCTGGGGCGTGCTTGGGGGGCTGACGCGGGCCGTGAATATGGAAAAATGGCTGGCGGTTTCCGGCCTCGACCATGTCATGCGGATAATGGATGACATCGAGAATTCGCGGCTGCGCAACGTGGACTTCGTGGAGGCATTCGCGTGCATGCTGGGATGCATCGGCGGCCCCTTCAACATCGAAAATCCCTATGTGGCACGCATGAACAGCATCAAGCAGCGAGAGCGGTACGAAAACCGCATTGTCATCGACGACGCGGAGATTGAGCGCCGGGTCGAATCAGGATACTACTTCCTCGAAAGCCCGGTGCTGCCGCGCCCCACCAAGTACTTTGACACCGACTTGGAGACATCCATCAAGAGAATGAAGGAAGGCGAGAGGGTGTATCACAAGCTCCCGCAAACCGACTGCGGGTGTTGCGGTGCGCCGACGTGTATGGCGTTTGTCGAGGATCTGGTGCGCGGGGAAGCAGAATTGAACGACTGCGTCTTTTTTGCGAGGCGCGAACACGGTCTCTGAGAAAACGCGTGAGTACATTTCACGGGATCTGAACCGGAGGTTGACCAGTGTCCAGAGAGGATTATGTGCAAGTGTTGTCACGATTCCATGGGGAGGAAGGAGACCTGATCCCCATCCTGCAGGGGATTCAGGGAAACGTGGGATTTATCTCCGCAGAAGCTGTCCAGGAGGTGTCTCATTTCCTGAGGATTTCCGAAAACCACATTTTCGGTGTGGCTTCCTTCTATTCGCAGTTTCGTTTCTCAGCCCCGGGAAGGAATTCCATAAAAGTCTGCCTGGGGACCGCATGTCACGTGAGGGGCGGCGAGATTCTCTCTCGCCAAATCGAGAGGGAGCTTGGCATTTCCTCCGGCCAGACGACGGCAGACCGGCGTTTTGACCTGCAGCGTGTGGCCTGCCTGGGATGCTGCGCGCTGGCACCGGTCGTGGCGATCAATAACGATATCTACAGCCGAATGACCGTGATTCGGCTGAAAAAGACGATGAATGAATATGAATAGTCTTCAGACTTGCAGGATTGCAGCACAAGAGAAGTGGCACCTCTTGCACAACGGCCAGACTCCGGTGATTTTTGTCGGTACGGCATCATGCGGCCGAGCGGCCGGAGCCCTGGCGGTTCTCGACTCGATCCGGAAGACTCTGAACGAGAAGCATTTGAGTGCTCGGATCGTCGAAGTGGGCTGTATCGGCCCCTGCTATTTGGAACCCCTGGTGGACTTCCAGTTGCCCGGTCGCCCGAGAATGTCACATGCCAACGTGACGCCGGAAAAGGCCAAATACCTGGTTAGCTCCTATCTTACCGGCGACAAGCCCCCGGTCCGGAGCGCCGTGGGGCACTATGGCGAAAACGGCTCGCCTTTCACCGAGAAGGTTCCCAGATTCTTCGATCTGGCGATGCTGAAGCCGCAGGTCAGGGTCGTTTTGCGCAATTGTGGCCTGATCGATCCTCAGGAGATCGACCATTACCTTGCCAATGACGGGTACATCGGGCTCATGAACGCGTTCTGCAAGGGCTCCAGGGGAGTGATTGAGGAAGTCCGGGAAGCAGGACTGCGGGGCAGGGGCGGAGCTGGATTCCCCACCCATAAAAAATGGGAAATCTGCCGGAATGCGCCTGGAAGCACCAAGTACCTCATCTGCAACGCCGACGAAGGTGATCCAGGCGCGTTCATGAACCGCTCCTTGCTCGAGGGCGACCCGCACGCGGTGCTCGAAGGGATGCTGATTGCAGCCTACGCGATTGGCGCCTCTCATGGGTACATTTACATCAGAGCGGAATATCCTCTGGCGATTGTCCATCTGAAAAAGGCCCTGGCCCAGATGCGGGAATATGGCCTGCTGGGGAAAAACATTCAAGGCTCCGGCTTTAGCTTCGATATCACCATCAAGGAGGGAGCGGGAGCTTTTGTTTGCGGCGAGGAAACCGCCCTGATCGCTTCCATCGAAGGGAAAAGGGGCATGCCTAGATCGCGGCCGCCCTTTCCTGCCATCGCCGGCTTGAACGGCAAGCCCACAATCATCAACAATGTGGAAACTCTGGGTACCCTCCCGAACATCCTCAGAAATGGCGCCGCCTGGTACCGGCAGTACGGCATCCTCGGCAACTTCGGTACGAAAACATTCTCGCTGGTTGGGAAGATCCGGCGCGCGGGCCTTATCGAAGTGCCTCTGGGCATGTCTCTCAGGAAGATCATATTCGACATTGGCGGCGGCACAGCCAAGAAATTCAAGGCAGTCCAAACCGGCGGTCCTTCGGGCGGCTGTCTTTCCGAAGAGTTCCTCGACACCACGGTGGATTATGAATCTCTGGGCGCCGCCGGATCGATCATGGGATCCGGCGGGCTGATCGTGATGGACGAGGACACATGTGTCGTCGATGTGGCGCGCTATTTTCTCGACTTTACCCAGAAGGAATCCTGCGGCAAGTGCTCCCCGTGCCGCGTAGGCTCTAGGCACCTGGTGGAGCTGCTGGAGAAGATTACCGGGGGAAATGGGGAACCGGAAGATCTGGCCAAGCTTAATAATCTGGGAGAGACCGTGAAGCGGGGAGCTCTCTGCGGTTTGGGCCAGACAGCGCCCAATCCGGTTTTGACGACGCTCCGCTACTTCCGGCAGGAGTATCTGTCCCATGTGACGGAAAAATTTTGTCCTGCCACCGTGTGCCGCGAACTTCTCGAATACCGTGTGATCCCTGACAAATGCACCGGGTGCCAGCGCTGCGTCGCCGTGTGTCCGACAGGCGCGATTACCGGGCCCAGGGCGGAATTGCACAATCTCGATGCCTCCAAGTGCATCAAGTGCCGCGCTTGTTACGAGATTTGTCGTTTCGATGCCATCGCCGGGGATGCGATTGTCATCAGGTCAAAACGGAGAGCATCCGATGAACAGCACGCATGAAGTGACCATTACCATCGACAATCGGACCGTCGCTGTGGAGAGGGGATTGACCATCCTGCAGGCGGCGGAGCGGAACAACATCCGTATTCCGACCCTCTGCGCCCACAAGGACTTAACCCCTTTCGGCGGATGCCGCATGTGCATCGTGGAAGTGGACAAGATGCGTGGACTTCCCACCGCCTGCACCACTCCAGTTGAAGAGGGAATGGTGATCCGGACGAACACGGCTCAAGTCCACGCTGTGCGCCAGGAGATACTGCAACTCATCCTGAGTGAACACACATCGAGTTGTTTGATCTGCGATGAGAAGGAGGAATGCAAACTCTACTCCACTACCATCCGGAAGGCTGGTGTCACCACGGGCTGCCGCTACTGTTCCAACGACAATCGCTGTGAACTGCAGGACGTCGTGACCCAGCTCGGATTACAGGAGATCGGATACCCGATCTACTACCGACATCTGCCGGTGGAGAAGGAAGATCCGTTTTATGATCGGGACTACAACCTCTGCATCCTTTGCGGCCGGTGCGTCCGCATATGCCAGGACATCCGCACGGCCGGCACTTTGGCCTTTATCCAGCGCGGGCGGCAAACAGGCATTGGCACCGCGTTCCATCGCTCGCACATCGAGGCCGGCTGTGAGTTCTGCGGCGCGTGCGTTTCCGTCTGCCCGACGGGGGCCCTTGCCGAAAAAACCAATAAATGGGAAGGCAAGCCGGAACGCGAGGAAGTCACAACCTGTCCTTTCTGTGGGATCGGGTGCCAGATGCGCCTGCAGGTAAAAGGCGACATGATTCTGGGCAGCCTGCCCGTGGAGGATCCTCTGATCAACCACGGTCAGCTTTGCGTAAAGGGGAGGTTTTGCATTCCGGAGCTGGTGAACGGGCCCTCGCGGCTGCTGAAACCGCAGCACCTGGCGAATGGCGCTCAATCGATGCTGACATGGGAACAGGCAATCGACCTGTCCGCCGCACGGCTTTCGGCCTGTGCACCGGAAGATTTCGGAATGCTTATCTCGCCCAACTGCAGTAATGAGGATTTGTACGTCGCGCAAAAATTCGTCCGCGCTGTCATGGGCTCCCATCACATTGACACCACCGCCAGGATGTTCTACGGGACCGGATTCAACGCATATCTCAGGCTCTTTAAGAGGGCCGTGCCGCTTTCGGAGCTGGAGAAAGCATCGATGATCGTTTGTCTGGGCCTTGATGCCAGATACGGCAGATCCGTTATCGGCGTAGAACTGCGCAAGGCCACAAAGCGAGGGGCCAAGATTGTAACCATCCACCCGCGGCGCCACAGCCTCAGCATCATTAGTCAGCAATGGATCCAATCCGTTCCCGGCACCGAGTCCGAGATTCTGCACAGCCTGGTAAACCTGACTGGTGTGGCCGCAGCCTCCGCCTCGGTAAACGCCCAGGCAGGCGAGCTGAATCAGCAAATCCAGGAAACGGCCAGACTTCTGAAGGAAGCGCCGGCTCCTGTACTTCTGGTAGGTTCAGAGTTTCTCCAGTACGACACCTGCGCGAGTATCCTCGAGGCGATCGACCAATTGGCCAGGAACACCGGTGCGGGTGTTGTGCTGTTGCCGGCGCAAAGCAATCTGATGGGTACCATCCTCATGGGGGCGTCGCCTGAGGTCCTGCCTGCCGGCATGCCCAGCTCGAATCCTGCCAGGATCTGCGACTTGGGGATGCGATGGGGCGTAGCTCTTCCCGAATTGCAGACTTCCTGGAATTCCGCCTCGCTCGGCTCAGGCAGGAAACTGCGCGTGTTGTACCTGATCGGCGAGGCACCGGCCCGCCTTCGCTCCTGCGCCGATTTCATCATCTTTCAGGATATTTACCCCCCCGATCTCCCCCATGAGGCGGATCTCCTCCTGCCGGCTGCGGCATTCAGCGAGGTTGATGGATCCTTCATCAACGGTGAAGGACGGATTCAGAGGATCCGCAAAGCGGTCCGGCCCCCTGGTGAAGCTCTGGCTGACTGGCAGATACTCTGCCGGATCGCGCAAAAGATGGGAGCTTCCGGTTTCGACTATCAAAGTATCTCTGAAATCCGGCAGGAGATCTCCGCCGTAGATCCGGAGTTGGCGGACTTCAATGACAACTCGCGAAAATTCCGTCCGCTGCTCCATCAGGTGGATTTCGCAAGTTCTCCCTCAGCTCACCTCGACGCCAAGAAGAAAAACGGCGGATTTCCCCTGTTGCTCAGTGTGGCTGCCGTCGAGCACACGTACCGGGCTTTCCCGCTTTCTACCTGGGTTGAGGGAGCGAAGACGCTGTTCGCCGAGGGGATCGTCCACATGAACCCAAAGGACGCTGAGACCGCGGGAATATCCAACGGCGACGATATCATTTTGAGCTCCGATTATTTCGAGCGAGTCTTGCCGGCGAGAGTGCAGCGCGATCAGCCCGAAGGAATTCTATATGCCGTGCTGCAGCAAGGCGAAGTCCCGAATCCCAATCCACTCCCCGTCAGGATAAGGAAAAAAGATGTTTAAGGTACTTGAAAGCCAGATGATAGTTCCGAATGTGCACCTGCTGACTTTTGAGGCTCCCGCGGTGTCGCAGCAGGCAAAACCCGGCCAGTTCATCATTGTGCGTCCCAATGAAGATGGGGAGCGCATCCCTCTCTCCATCTCGGACTGGGATGCCTGCAATCACACTGTGACCGTAAGTCTCCTCAACGTCGGCAAAACCACCGGCGAGATTGCATCTCTCAAAGCCGGTATGCAGATTCCAACCCTGGTTGGGCCTCTCGGCAATCCGACGGAAATCAAGGAGTACGGCACGGTGTTGTGCATCGGGGGATGCTACGGCATCGGGAGCATCTACCCCATCACCCGGGCGTTGAAGGAAAAGGGAAACAAAGTGATCGCGCTCCTGGAAGCCCGAAGCTCCTATCTCTTCTATTGGGAAAAGAGGTTTGAGGAGGTCGCCGACAAGGTCATTTATGTTACCCGGGACGGCACCAAAGGCTTGAAGGGGCACGCGGGGAGGCTGCCGGAAATCCTTCAGTCGCTCGACGAATCGGTGAACCATATCATCATCAATGGTTGTACTTTTCTGCTGAAGAGAGGATCCGACGCCAGCCGTCCTCTCGGCATCCCTACGGTCGTCAGTCTGAATCCGATCATGATTGACGGCACCGGGATGTGTGGAGTGTGTCGCGTCACGGTCGGGTCGGCCACGAAATTTGCCTGTGTGCATGGGCCCGACTTTGACGGTCATCTAGTGAATTGGGAAGAACTTCTCCAGCGTCGCAAGGCCTACCTGAAAGAGGAGGTGGTTCCTCTCCGAACCAGTCGCTGTGAAGATCACATGCTCAAAGTATAGGGAAAAACATGGAGTCTCCTAAGCCGCCGAAGAAAAAATTGGATCTGAACCGAAGGGAGATGCCCAAACAGCCTCATGATGTCCGAAGTCACAATTTCGATGAGGTAGCATTGGGTTACGCCGCCGAAACTGCCATCGCAGAGGCATCGCGTTGCCTCCAATGTCCAAGCGCCAACTGCGTCAAGACATGCCCGGTTGAGATCGATATCCCTGCGTTTGTTGAATATATTGCCAAGGGTGACTTTGCTGAGGGAATCCGGATCCTGAAAGAGAAGAATTGCCTGCCGGCGGTCTGCGGGCGCGTCTGTCCTCAGGAGGAACAGTGCGAGGGAAGCTGCTCCCTGGTGAAAAAGAGCGGCCAGATTGCCATCGGCCGGCTCGAGAGGTTCTTGGCCGACTGGGAGGCCAGCCAGCCCGAAATGAGGCTCCCGGAAATTCTGCCGCCCACGGGAAAGAAAGTCGCCATCGTCGGCGGCGGTCCCGCAGGGCTTACTGTGGCCGGGGATTTGATCAAGCTGGGTCATCAGGTGACCATTTTCGAGGCTCTTCACAAAATGGGAGGTGTTCTGGTTTATGGCATCCCCGAGTTTCGCCTCCCAAAAGCAATCGTAAAGAGGGAAGTAGACTACCTTGTGAAGCTTGGTGTCGAAATTGTAACCGATTACGTGGTTGGAAAGACCCGGACCATCGACAGTCTCCTGGAAGAATATCACGCGGTGTTCGTCGGATCGGGCGCAGGTCTGCCGTGGTTCATGGAGATTCCAGGTGAGAACCTGAACGGCGTTTATTCAGCCAACGAGTACCTGACACGAATGAACCTGATGGCTGGATATCTCTTTCCAAAATACAGCACTCCGATCAAGAACCACAAGCTCGTGGCAGTCCTGGGCGGCGGCAATGTCGCCATGGACTGCGCCAGGACGGCACTTAGGCTGGGGGCCGAAACCCGGATCATCTATCGCAGATCGAGGAACGAGCTTCCGGCCAGGTTGGAAGAGGTTGAGAATGCCGAGGAGGAAGGTGTGATCTTCGAGTTCCTGACCCTTCCCACACGTTACATCGGCGACGAAAACGGCTGGGTTACCGGTCTCGAATGCATCAAGATGAGATTGGGGGAACCGGACGCGTCCGGCCGTAAAAAACCTATTCCTATTGAGGGTTCAGAAACTCTCTACCCGGTGGATGCCGTCGTGTGCGCCATCGGAAACAGCCCCAATCCTCTCATCGCCGCCACGACACCGGGCCTGGAGGTAGGTAAAAAAGGCAATATCGCCGTGGATGAGGCGACGGGAAAGACCTCAAAACCCCGCGTATGGGCCGGCGGCGATGTGGCGACCGGGGCAGCCACGGTTATCCTGGCCATGGGCGCCGGCCGCAAAGCCGCTCGATCGATTCATGAATACTTGTGCTCTCTTTGAGACGGGCGCTTCTCCGGCGGATATAGCGGATCGAAAAGAACACTCGCTTCTGCCCGATCAAAAATGCTAAAAGAATGCGTGCCCCGAACCGGCATGAATGTGTGATCTTGTCTCTATCGCTCATTTGCCGGCGCTCTTGATGCGGCTGTTGCACATGACGCCGTGGGTAACAAGAGCCTGGTTCCAACGAGGAGAATGCAATGCATAAATCATACTTCGGAGCAATTTTAGCTGCCCTATTGTTGCCTGGTCTTATGGTAGGTTGTGGTACGGGCACAACGCCTCTGGCCGGTCCAGCCGCGATCGATGCCGCACAGCTCCAGGCATTTCAGTTGTCGCCGGAAGTGATGGCATCGGCGACGAATCCGATCACAGAGGAGAAGATTGTCCTCGGCCGGATGCTTTACTATGAACCGCGCTTGTCGAAGAGCCAGGAAATCTCATGCAACTCGTGTCATTTGCTAGACCAATACGGTGTGGATGGTCAACCGACCTCAGACGGGCACAAGGGAATGACGGGCGATCGCAATTCTCCGACGGTGTATAACGCGGCCGGTCATCTGGCGCAGTTCTGGGATGGCCGCGCTGCGGATGTCGAAGAGCAGGCAAAGGGACCGGTGATGAATCCGATTGAAATGGCCATGGAAACCGAAGAGGGAGTACTTGTGGTTCTGAAGTCAATGCCGGAGTACGTGGCGCTTTTCAAGACGGCCTTTCCGGGTGAAAAGGACCCGGTGACCTACGACAATATGGCCAAAGCAATCGGTGCCTTTGAACGCAAGCTGATCACGCCCTCCCGGTGGGACAAGTTTCTGGGAGGGGACCAGAATGCGCTAACCGCAGATGAGAAGGCAGGATTCCAGGCGTATTTCGAGGCGGGATGCCAGACATGTCATTCCGGTGCCTATGTGGGCGGCAGCAGCTATCAGAAGCTGGGCATGATAAAAACCTGGCCGGACACCTCGGATCCCGGTCGGGAGAAGGTAACCAAAAACGCGGCAGACCGGATGGTTTTTAAAGTCCCCTCATTGCGCAACATCGATAAGACGGGGCCCTATTACCACAATGGGAAGGTGGTGACTCTGGCGGAGGCCATCTCGAGCATGGCCGAGTACCAGCTCGGCAAGACATTGACTGACGCGCAGATACGATCGATCGTCACGTGGCTCGGAACGCTCACAGGCGATCTCCCGGCGGAATATATCA
>CAYGWQ010000192.1:0-10628 GCA_964353465.1 uncultured Acidobacteriota bacterium
CCCTCCGGGGCGCGGCTAGCGCATCCAGCGGCCAAGTTTCATGAAAGAGACTACCTAAGGAGATGTCGCGATGGTTTGCAATAGAACCACAGTCTCTATCTGTGCCCTGGCAATGCTCCTGCTATCTCCCCACGGCACCGGGGCCACGATCGCCCAGCAATATCAGCCGGCGGTCGGCCAGCAGGGCAAAGATGTGATCTGGGTGCCGACGCCGGAGAACCTCGTCGCCGCCATGCTCGACATGGCCAAGGTGACGCCCAATGACTATGTAATCGACCTCGGCTCGGGAGATGGCCGCACGGTTATTGCCGCCGCCAAGCGCGGGGCGCGCTCACTCGGTATCGAGTACAATCCCGACATGGTGGAGCTCTCGAAGGCGAACGCCCTGAAGGAAGGCGTCGCCGGCAAGGCGAGCTTTGTGCAGGCCGATATATTCGAGACTGACTTCAGCCAGGCGACCGTCCTGACGCTGTACCTCCTCCCCAGCCTCAACATGAAGCTGAGGCCCAAGATCCTCGACATGAAACCGGGCACCCGTGTGGTTTCTCATGCGTTTGACATGGGAGACTGGGATGCCGATCAAAGCGTATCCGTGGAAGATCGCACCGCATATCTCTGGATCGTCCCGGCCAGGGCGGCGGGCGTCTGGACCTGGCCGAAAGCCGAGCTCACCCTCAGCCAAGGCCATCAGAAGATAACGGGGAGCCTGAAGCTGGACGGGCAGGAGGTGCCGCTCAAAAACGCACGGCTGGAGGGGGACAAGATCAGCTTCGCTGTCGGCGACAGCCCCTCCGCCATGCGGGAGTATTCGGGCCGCGTCAACGGTAACGCTATCCAAGGCATCGTGAAAATCCCCAATGGCCCCGAGGTGAAATGGACTGCGGCGCGCCGCGCCGTGCGCTAGGCCTCGTTTTTCGGCAATCATCCCGGCCAGGCCGCCGCCGGCAAGGCGGCCCCGGCAACGCTACTGTCCGAATTGCTGCACCGGGAGAATCCCGGATCCCCTTCCCGCCGATTCATGCTACCCTCGCCCGGATAGCCCGGAAGGCGACGGAATTGGAGGATGCAGGTTTCCGATGGATCTTTATCGCCAATAACCATGGGGCTCCGAATCATTACCGCATAGTAGATCTACGGACTCTCATCCCTGCGGTCACGGAAAAGGTCAATCGGGTGAGGGACAATTCCATGTGAGGCGCGAACCAGCGTGCAGGAGAGCTTTTCATGATTACGGGGCTGCGACGAAGTTCACTCTACGTACCCGGAGACAGCGTCAAAATGCTGCAGAAATCCGCGGGCATGCCCGCGGATATGCTGGTTCTGAACCTCGAGGATGGAGTTGCTCTTTCGGAGAAGGACGAGGCGCGCGCAAACATCCTGCAGGCTCTCAAGTCTATCGATTTTGGGGAACGCGAGGTTGTGGTCCGGATCAACGGCCTGGCGTCTGCAATCGGCCGCCAGGATATGGCAGTTGTGGTTCCCTGCCTCCCGGACGGCATTTGCCTGCCCAAAATCGAGCAAGCCGGCGATATCCAGGATGCTGACCTTGCCATTTGCGAACTGGAAGCCAGTCAGGGCATCCCCAAGGCAAGCATCAAGCTCCACGCCATGATAGAGTCGGCTCGTGGGGTCGTGAATGCAGCGGAGATCGCGAAAGCCTCCCCAAGGATGTCTTCGTTGATGTTCGGCTCGGCGGATTATGCGAAGGATATGCGGTGCCAGCCTGGAGCGGATCGGTCCGAGCTGTGGTTCGCGTTGCAGATGATCGTCACCGCGGCGAGAGCTGCCGGGATTGATGCCATCGACGCGCCGTGCTTTGACGTCCGCAACGCCGAACTTCTGGGCAGGGAGGCCGCTCAGGCGCGCCGGCTGGGATATGACGGCAAAAGCGCGATCCACCCAAGCCAGCTGGAGCTCATCAATACGATTTTCGACGTGACGCCGGAAGAGATCGCCTGGGCTGAAACCGTATTGGCAGAGTTGGACGAAGCGGAGAGCCGGGGTAAAGCGCTGACCACCCTCGAGGGCCGGCTCATCGAAAATCCGCACCGAGCTGCAGCAAAGCGCATGCTCCGCCGCGCCGGGCAGCGGCATACCGGATAGCCTGGGGTTTTCCGGGTATTATGGCTTATGGCGGGATTGCTGCCTGCTAACCACCTCTTCGGCAGATGTTTGGCAGTCTGTATTCAGATGAAGAACTTGGGCAATTGCTCGTTCACTATTGCGGAGTATCTGTCTCCATCCACTTCCCGGATGTTCAGAATCGGGAAGCTGAGATCCACTGGTGGCAGGAAACACACGGCGACAACCTGCTCAAGGGAATGTCAAGCCTGTCCCAAAAGAGGCCAGTAAAGATCGGGGCCTCCGGCTTGGGCAGTTTGGGCTTTTCCGGCAAGAATGAATCAGGTATCGTGGCCAGGGATGTCCAGGTCGCAGGGGTTCACGATGCCGTCGCTCCTTTTGAGCTTTTTCTCTATATGGATGTCCTCTTGCCAATAGACTGGTTAGTATATCGGTGAGACATCGCAATCCTTGATCTCGTGAGTTGACGATGGCCAATTCTGTTGCCTTTATGGTACTGCTGCTCACTGCCCTGGGATTCTTCACCTTCTCCTCAATCCGTCTCGTGAAGCTCGTGTCGCTCGGCAAAGGGGAAAACCGCTTCAACGCCGCCGGCACGAGAATGAAGCATGTTCTCGTCGTGGCCCTGGGGCAGTCCAAGCTGCTGCGCGAGCCTTTCGCCGGTCTGATGCACTTTTTCATCTTCTGGGGATTCGTCATCCTCCTCAGCGCCATCCTGGAAGCCGTTGTCCAGGGGGTCGTTCCCGGAGTTACGCTCGAGCTGCTCGGACCGCTGTTTCCACCGCTTGCGGTGCTGCAGGAAACCATGGGGATCCTGGTCATCCTCGCCTGCCTGCTGGGACTGGCGCGCTGGTGGCTGTTTCCGCCGAAAAGGTACTTTGGCCCCGAAATCAGCGCCCATGTCCGCTTCGATGCGACGCTGATCCTGGTGGTGATCCTCACGATCATCGTTTCGATGCTGGGATCGTACGCCGCCCGCATGGGTCTCTCCGGACATCCGGCCGATGCGCGTTTCATTTCCGCACGGTTTGCCGGGCTTTTCGGGGATCCACACCAGGCCCGCATCTGGGACGCGGTTTTCTGGTGGGTCCATCTCATCGCCGTTCTCGGATTTCTGAACTACCTTCCCTATTCCAAGCACCTGCACATTCTGACCTCGATCCCAAACGTCTTCTTTGCGTCCCTGAAGCCCCGCGGCGAGCTGGCTAAGCTTGACCTCGAGGATGAGAACGCGGAGAAGTTCGGCGCCGAGGACATTCGGGACCTGACCTGGAAACAGCTTCTCGATGGTTTCACCTGCACTGATTGCGGGAGATGCACATCGGTCTGCCCCGCCCATCAAACCGGCAAGACTCTCAGCCCGCGAAAGATCATCATGAACATTCGCGAGCGCACTGCCGAGCTGGCCCCTTGTCTTCTCAGGGGAACAGAAGATCAGAACCAGGATGTCGTGGCTCATCGCCTCCTGGACCATTACGTGACCGATGAGGAGCTCTGGGCCTGCACGAGTTGCCACGCCTGCATGGAAGAATGTCCCGTCATGATCGAGCATGTTCCCGCCATCATGGACATGCGACGCTTCCTGGTGTTGAGCGAATCCCGGTTTCCTCCGGAGCTGACGGCCACCTACAAGAACCTGGAAACCAACTACACCCCATGGGCATTCAGCCACGAATCGCGCGCCGACTGGGCCAAAGGCCTCGATGTCAGGACCATGGCGGAAGCCGGCGGCGAGGTGGATGTCCTCTACTGGGTTGGCTGCGCCGGATCCTACGACCAGCGCTATCAAAAGGTAGCCAGGGCCATGGTCAAACTGATGAATGCCGCCGGGATCCGGTTTGCGATTCTGGGAACGGAAGAAAAGTGCAATGGCGATCTCGCGCGCCGGAGCGGCAATGAATACCTTGCCCAGATGTTGATGACGGAAAACGTTGCCGCCCTCAACAAGTACAAGTTCAAGAGGATTCTGGCCACCTGCCCCCATTGCTACAATACCCTGAAAAATGAATATCCGCAGTTTGGCGGCCATTACCAGGTTACGCTCCACACCGCCTTGCTGGATGAACTCATGCGATCGGGAAAACTCAAGGTAGGCAGGCAGGCCCGCAGCAAGGTCGTCTTCCATGATCCGTGCTATGCCGGGAGATACAACGGCATTTACGATGCCCCTCGGCGATCGCTGGTTACCTGCGGCGCGAACCTGGTCGAGATGCGGCATGCTCGAGACAAGGGATTCTGCTGCGGCGGCGGCGGTGGTCGGATGTTCATGGAGGAGAAGGTCGGCAAGCGCGTCAACATTGAGAGAACCGAGGAGGCGTTACGACTCAATCCTCAGACCATCGCGTCAGCATGTCCCTTCTGCATGACCATGCTGACGGACGGCGTAAAGGCAAAAGACGCCGATGAAAAGGTGCAGGTGCGGGATGTAGCCGAAATCCTGGCCGATGCCCTCCTCTGAGGCGACGAGAAAACGAACCGCGGACGGACGCGGATCAGCGCGGGTATGCCCTTTTATGGTACTGGAAAACATAACTGTTAATGCAATTTGCCCCATCGTGGCCTCCACTTGCTGTTGACACCCCCGACCTGGAGTGCTACGGTGGCGTCACATGTAACGCGGCTTCAGGGGAGTGATTCGCAATAAGGAATAAGGGGTCGAGCGCGATTGGCTTTGTTGTCCTGAGTTTCCCGAGGTAACTTCGCAGCCTTCGCACCCGCCATTTTTTGTCCGCCACCGGGATCCCTGCCGCGCCTTTTTAAATCCCGACCAGGGCGACCGGATCCAGTGGTGAATCCAAGAGGATCGCCAGGACGCAGCCTTGGCGTGCGCACTAGTTTGATGAACTGTTGCTGAGCATCGTTCGTAAGCAATCCGACAATCAGGAGGTCCACATGATCATCAAATTATCAAACGGAAAAGAGATTCCCATCGAAGCGCATAAGGTGCGCATCGTGCAGAAGAGCTATCTCGTACCGGTCGAAGAACGGCTCAAGGTTTTGGAGGAAGGCGGTTACAACACCTTTTCGCTCCGCACCAAGTACGTCTTCATAGATATGCTCACCGACAGTGGCACTAATGCGATGAGCGACAATCAGTTGGCTGCCATGATGGTGTCCGACGATGCCTATGCCGGCGGCGAAAGCTTCTACAAACTGGCGGATGCCATCAAGGATGTCCTGCACTTCGACTACGTGCTCCCGGTGCATCAGGGACGCGCCGCCGAGCATCTCCTGGCGAAAGTCTATGTGAAGCCCGGTAGTATCATCCCGATGAATTACCACTTCACGACCACCAAGGCGCACTTTGAGATGGCGGGCGGCAAAGTCCTGGAAATCTTCACTGACGAAGCTCTGAATACCCAGAGTACGGACTTGTTCAAGGGAAACCTGGATCTGCAGAAGTTCAAGGACACCATAGCCAAACACGGAGCAAAGCAAATTCCTTTCGTGCGCATGGAAGCCACGACCAACCTGCTCGGCGGACAGCCTTTCTCCCTCGCCAACCTGCGCGAAGTAAAGCGGATCGCATCCGACCATGGGATCCCCCTGGTGTTCGACGGCAGTCTGATCTCCGAAAATGCCTACTTCATTAAGCAAAGGGAAAAAGGATACGAGGGCAAGTCGATCCAGGACATCTTGTGGGAGATGATGAGCCTGGTGGATATCTTCTATCTATCCGGCAGAAAAAGCAGTTGTGTCCGAGGCGGTTTCATCGCCACCAATGACAAGAAATGTTTTGAAGAGATAAAGCCCTGGCTCCCCGTTTATGAAGGATTTCTCACCTACGGCGGGATGTCGAGCAAAGAGATCGAAGCGATGGCGGTTGGCCTGCGCGAGATGACGGATATCAATGTGGCCGGCAGTGCGGCCGAGTTTGTAAAGTACTTCGCCGAGCGGCTGATAGATCATGGCATCCCGGTCGTTACTCCCCCGGGTGGGCTGGCCTGCCACCTCGACGCCAAGCTTTTCCTGCCCCATCTCCCTCAGTCACAATATCCCGCAGGAGCGCTGGCAGCTGCGGTTTACCTGGTATCCGGCGTGAGAAGCATGGAGCGGGGGACTATCTCGATGGACCGCGACCAGAACGGCAATGAGGTGTACTCGGATCTGGAGCTGGCGCGCCTGGCTGTTCCCCGCAGAGTGTATACCATGTCGCAGATCGAATATATCGTGGACCGCCTGGATTGGCTATACCGGCATCGAAATCTGGTCAAGGGCTTGAAGTTCGTCGAGGAGCCGCCGGTATTGCGCTTCTTCTTCGGGAAATTGTCAGCCCTCGGCAACTGGAGCCATGAACTGGCGGAGGTTTTTAAGAAAGACTTCGGCGCGAACTTCTGAGAAAAGAGATTCTTCTCAGATGGACAATCCCGAGGGAAGCAGGGTCTGCGAAGACCCTGATCCGCAGGATGGCCGGTTCTAATCCGCTCTGGGGCGCACCGAGGATACACGGGGAACTGTTGAAGCTTGGAATCGATATCTCCGAGCGGACCGTCTCTCGCTGGATGCCGAAAAGAAGGAATCCTCCTTCGCAGAACTGGAGGTCATTTCTGGATAACCACATAGGGGGAACTTGTTTCGATCGATTTCTTCACCGTCCCCACGGCCACCTTTCGTGTCTTATTCGTTCTCATCGTTCTTGCACATGATCGCCGCAAGATCGTGCACTTCAACGTGACGGAACATCCGACCGCCGCCTGGACCGCGAGGCAACTGGTTGAGGCGTTCTACGATCGAAAATCCCCGCGCTACCTCATCCGCGACCGGGATGGAATTTATGGGTTGATGTTTCAAGACCAGGTGAAGGCGCTGGACATCGAGGAGGTTGTCACTGCACCACACAGTCCCTGGCAGTCGCCGTACGTGGAGAGAGTAATCGGGACCCTGCGCCGCGAGTGCCTCGACCACGTCATCGTACTCGGGGAAGCTCACCTCAGACGCATTATCCGCCGCTTCTTGAGCTACTATCATGGAGCCAGGACACATCTGGCTTTGGACAAAGATGCCCCGGAGCCCCGTTCCGTTCAAGCGACGGAGCAGGGCCGGGTGATCGAGTTCCCAGAAGTCGGCGGTCTTCACCACCGCTATGAGAGGCGAGCCGCGTAGCTCTGCTGCTTCCAGGGCGCCGTTTCAGAACACTTGACGCGCAACGCCCAGTCCACCCTTTTTACCACCCGCAAATGATGATGAATGCATGTCGCGCCCGGAATCGGCAGTGCCCACCCTCGGCATGCAGCAGAGAGCATGGGGCGAGGCGAAACAAGTATCGCAATGCACCACAAAACTGTCGGCCCCAGTTTTGGCGAACGACAACAGAAAATGCCTCATTCCGGGCGTATCATGAATGCTGCGGGCTAAACCTCTTTCGCTCCCTTCAGTATCGTTGCGACATCTTTGATTCCCACACCCGGACCGGCTGGAATGCTCATCCTGCCCTCTTTCACCTGTATGGGAGGATCGAACCAGCGGCCGTATGCCTCCGTCCCCAGCTTGTACTCCTGGTAGCGGCCGAGATTCGGAACGCACGAGGCGAAGTGCAGCATGTACACAAATCCGAATCCTCCTGAAATGTGGAGCGCTACCGGCATCTTCGCGACCTGCGCCATCCGCGCCACCCGCATGGAGCGGATCATGCCGCCATAGTAGTACAGATCGGGCTGAATGATATCCGCGCCCCGGTTTGCGATCATCCACCGGAAGCGCCAGTGGCTGAATTCCTGCTCGCCGCAGGCGACTGGAATCGTCAGTGCGTCCGCGACTGTTTTGATCTCATCGAAGCGATCGAACTCGCAGGGCTCCTCAAAATGCACGGCCTTGATCTCCTCGAGCATCCGTCCGACCCTGATGGCCTCCTGCGGATCATAGGAGCTGTTGGCGTCGGCATGAATGTCGATGGCGTTTCCGAAGGTCTTGCGCACGAGCGGGATCAGGGCCTCCGAACGCCCGGGCATAGCATCCTCGTTATCGCTCATGCGTCCGCCCACACGAAATTTCAGCGACCTGGCGCCCGATTGCGCCAGCAGTTGTTTCAGATATTCGACCTCCTGTTGCGGCGAGGTATCCCTCCTGCCGCTGGCCACGTAAAGTGGCACTTCCTGTCGCACGATGGCGCCCAGCAGCGCTCCGATCGGCTTGTTTGTAATGCGCCCCAGCATGTCGAGGATTGCGAACTCGACCCATGCCTGCGGGCACCACAACGCCAGGCCGTACATCTTGTAGTTGCTGTTCCAGCGGTAGAGCTCGCGCAGGAGGCGTTCGAGATCGCGCGCGTCCTTGCCGACAAAAAACGGAGCCACAAGCTGCTGCAGAATGTGGTCCAGGTACTCTGCGCGCGGTGGATTCGTCAGCGATATCCCTTCGGCCCCGTCCTTCGCACGCACGTGAACGAAATACTCCTTGTCCTTCTTCAGGAGCTTTATGGACTCGATGATTACGGGCGACTTCAGCCCGTCCAGCTTCAGGACCGGGGCCGCTGCGGCGCTGTCCAGGTCCTTAAGCGCCGGCGCCGCGGCCGTCGCCCTCGACGCCTCGCTGCTTCCAAGCATGGTGGCACGGCCGGCGATCCCCGCTCCGATAACGCCAGTCAGAACACTGCGTCGACTCACTCGCATAATCTTCACCTCCGGAAATGTCATAGGATCGATAAGCCGGACTGCAAATGCCGCTGGAAACAGACAGGCGTCGCCCTCGGTTTGTCGCCTGTCACCGAGCTTGACAAAGGCCAAAGATCCGTCGCAAAGTACGTTCTCATCCGGTTCTCGCGTTGCCATTTGGGCAGAACGCGGCGGAGAAAATACGTTCATAATCGCACATGTTTCAGGAAAGCGGAAGCTTGGCGAGCCCATGGTCCGGCCAGGAGTATCCTGAAGGACTCGCGATCGCGCTGTATCGTCGTGCGGGCGCCTCGCCAGTGTACCTTGTCATACATACTGAACCGCGGATTGAGGGAGATCTGAGTCATGAAAACCAATCGTCGCAAGTTCATATCAATTGCCGCCGGCGCAAGCCTTGCCTTCACGCCGCTTTGCTCTCGCGGCGTTCGCGCCGCCGTTCCGCATGCCGCCCCGCCGGCGCCTGCTTCACAGGCCCTGAGTTCCCGTTACGCCAGGCTTGATGAAATACTGAAACAGCCGGTGCTGAAAAAAGAGTTGTTCGCGGCACCGGTAATCATCGAGAAGCTCGAATTGCTGCGTTTGAACAACAGTTTCTTGTGCCGGGTGCGTTCCCGTGACGGGGCGGAGGGCATTTCCGTCGGTCACAGTGGGATGCGCACGCTCTTTCCGATTTTCCTCGACAACCTACAGCCTTTTTTTATCGGGAAAGACGCACGCGAGCTGGATCTGATCCTGGACAAGGTTTACATCTTCGGCTTCAATTTCAGATACAACGGCATGGCTCTCGGGCTGCCGCTTGCCACCATCGAATTTGCGATTCTCGACATGCTCGGGCGCATCGCTAACAAATCCGTCGGCCAGTTGATCGGCGAAATCCATTACACGTCGGTCGGAGTGTACGTCGCCACGGAATGGCGTGAGAAGCCCGTGGAAGAATCCATCGATCTCATAAAAAAAGCGGTGGCCGAGTACGATGTGCATGCGCTGAAGATCAAGGTCGGCGGACTCATGTTCATGACTGCCGACATGTACGCCGCGGGGCCTCCCGGCAGGACAGAAAGAATGATTCCGCTCGTGCGCAAGACGTTCGGCGACGACATGGCTCTCTATGCCGATTCAAACAGTTTCTATTCCGTGGCTGAAGCCATCCGCGTCGGCAAGCTGCTGGAAGAGCATAAGTACCGATACTTCGAAGAGCCTGTCATGTTCGACCACGTCGATGAGATCAAACAGGTCGCGGACGCGCTCACGATACCAATTGCCAACGGCGAGCAGGACTACAGCTTTTACGGTTTTCGCTGGCTGATTGCCAACGAAGGTATCGAGATCGTGCAGCCCGACAATTATTACTTTGGAGGATTGATCCGGTCGATGAAAGTGGCGCGCATGGCGCATGCGTTTGGGAAGACCTTTGTGCCGCACATGTCCGGTGGCGGTTTGGGATACGTCTACAACATTCACTTGGTTTCCGCTGTTCCCAACGCCGACCTTCATCACGAATTCAAGGGATTGCGGACCAACGTACCGTTTGAATGCAAGACATCGCGCCTGCAGGTAGTCGACGGCAAGATAAAGGTCCCCACGGGTCCCGGATTCGGTGTGGATTTGGATCCGGATTGGATCAGGAAGCACCAGGCGGTGAAAATGTGACCAATCCTGGCCCCTGCCAAGCAAGCCAATTGCCGTGGTCCGACCCCGATGCCAAAACAGATAGCGCGCAGCACCGAGCGATACTGTCGCGACTCAGGGGCGCTGAAGCAGATAGAAGACGTACCCATAACTATCCTCGGAAGACTCGAAGATTTCGATCTCTCTTACGGTCTCCGCGGCAAAGTCCCTGACGGAAGCATCAGGGTGGCTGGCAAGCGATCTCGCGTAAGGTAAAAATATTCAGCCGGGCCGTAAACAGCCGTAGCGACATATCTTGACGCTAAT
>CAYGWQ010000193.1:0-10622 GCA_964353465.1 uncultured Acidobacteriota bacterium
CTGAACAGATTAGATGAACAAGAAAATTAGGCACAGATTGGCCGGTTAAGACGCAGCCCGTTTATGACTACTGTCCGGTTCGCGATTTTCAAAAATGCCGTAACAAAAAGAAAATCAGTGAAATGCAGATAAAATCGGGTTTCCGCGATTAGAAACTGGGGACGTTCACCTCGAACGCCGCCCGCCGCCGGAGATCGAGACCTGCCCGCACTGATCATGCGCAGCGCTCATCCAATCGCAGCCAGGCGCCCCTCCGGTCGAGGTGTGCCCGGGCGCCTGCGCAATCTCGCGCGGCAAACGCAGGACTCGGGGCAGGCAGCGAAGTGCCGGTCTTTGAGGCGCTCAGCAGCCGATTTCGGCCCGGCAATCCGCTGGCTGCCCTGAGTCCTCCCCGGATTTCCGTCCTTGGCTCCCCAAATCCCCCTTGCGACCCTGAATAGAAATGCTTATAAGAGACTTGGTAATCCTCGACATTCCAGACATCACCACGCCCTAAGAAGCGATTTCCTATTATGCCCGGATCTCGACCGGGATCTTCAATCCGCGGCCAGCCAGAGCCTCCGCGGCCGCCTGGCGGCCGAAGACGAAGGGATCATCGGCCTGAGCGAATGCAGCCAGTGCCAAGAGGTTGGTTACGGCCAGGAGCGTAAACAAACAGGGAAGGTCTGTCATGGGAGATTTCCTTTCCTCGGCGATGAACACGATGAGTGCATGATTGACATCTCCGCGCATGGTCGGCCCATAAGCTCACGCGGGGATTGAGGACCAGTCGAGCTGGCCGGTAGACGGGCTTGCGACCACCTTGCGGAAGACCTCCTTGGACCACTTGAGCACACCGTCCACCATCAGCAGATCGCTGCGAATCGAGATGCCGAACAGGTCCTGGTTCGTCAGGAGGTAAGGGAGGATGACCTGAAAGTCGGCCTGTTTGAAGGGAACGAAAGTCGCACCGTTGAGCTGGGATTCACTAACAGTCTTGTAGGGATCGTTGAGGTAGCAGGCGCCGCCGGAAGCCAGGGAGAAGAGGTTGTTGCCCGGATATTTGATCTCCAGCCCAATCACCTCGCCGCGCTCGTCGAAGGCCAGTCCGTTGATGATGACGAACCCGCCGCCCAACTGCTCACCGGCCATGAAGCTCTCGGCACAATAGTCCAAGCAGGTGCCATTGATGACGGCACGGATACTGCCGACGGCATTGATAAGCGGCCTGCCAGCGGCCGAGCCCATGACGTAGGCCTCGCCCCCCTTGGCGCCGTATAGAAAGGTCTGCCCGACGTCGCCAAAAATGGTGAGGCGCCCCGATTTGAGGATCTGACCTACCTGATCTTGCGCGTTGCCGTGAACGTAGATGTGCGCGCCGTCTATCCCGGAGCCGAGATAGTCTCCGCTCGAGCCGTAGACATCGATTCGCACGTCCGCGGTTCGCGGACCTAGGCCGGTGCCGAGAAAACGGTCTCCGCGCGCGCGGTATACGATCAGCCGCTTCCATCCCTTGCAGTGAGCTTCAACCAGGAAGCGCGAAACGCACTCCCTCCCCTCAGCCGGAAAGCCGCGCGCGTCCACAAGCAGCATGGTTTCGTCGTCTGGCGCGACAGACAGGGGGTGGATCCACGCGAATTGCCGATCTACCCGCACCGCGCCGGCTCCATTCGCACTGTCCGGCCCGGGCAGAGCGTCCAACATACCATTAATGGCATTGTCGATGGCTGCCAGCTGCACCGATCGCTTCTCACTTCCCGGATGCCAGCGGCGGTCACGCAGGAAGGTGAGAGAGCCGAGCGCAGTTTTCCAGCCCGATTCGCGTGCCAGCCGTTCCACGCCTGCGGCGAAAGCCTGGAAGGCGGCGTGCTGCAGGTCCTTCCGAAGCACAGCGGCGGCTTTTTCCTCTGCGGGCCGGAAGCAAATATGTGGGCTGGGTGCCGGACCCCAGATCTCCGACAGTTCTTCCTTCCACTCCTCCTCTGGCTTGTGAAGGAGCTTGCCTCTACCGAGCTTCGTCACACTGCCCTCATGCTCCACGGCGGTGCGCCCGGGGCTCTCGATGCAGGTCAGAGCCGACAAACGCTCCGGCCCCGGCAGAAAGGGCAGGAGGAGATTCGGCGCCCTCTTATCATCCTTGACGGACGGACCTGCGGTTCGGACCGTGATCTCATTTCCGAACTTGTCCCGCACATCGATCACCGATTTGCCGTTCTCCTTCTTCAGAGTGTAGACGAACGCGCCGCCATCGGTGCAGCTTCCGCCGCGCGCGTTCCAGTAACGGTCCGCCACGGGAGGGACACTCCTGTCGTCGGCCGACACTTCCTCGAAGAATGCGTCGATCGCCTGCTTCTCAGAGGCGATGGCGCCGTAACTCTTGTCTCCCACCTGCAACGCGAAGACCTGGGGCCGAAGCATAGAAACGTCCGTGATGCCGATCAGCTGTGGCGCTCCCGTGCCCGGCTCAGTCCTGGTCACGATGAAAAACCATGGACCATCCGGTGATCCATGCATGTGAGCGCTCTGGATCGCGCGATAGATCCGCTGGCGCCGCTTGCTCAGGCGCTCGAAATCCCCTTCGGGGGTCGGACCCAGCGCCTCAATCACGAACTCCAGCGGATAACCCAGAACGCGCGCATAGAGATCAAACAAGAGGACGGAAACCTCGGTGTCGGTGACGAACAGGGGCATGATGCCCCGCTGCCGCAGGTACTCGGTGACGGCATAGTAGTTCGCGAAATCCCCATTGTGGACCAGCGCCTCATGCAGCCCCGCAAACGGATGCGCGCCGCCGGGGTGCCACACGCGACCTCGAGTCGGGTAGCGCTGATGGCCGATCCAGACGTTTGCCTTGAGTTCCTCGAGCTGATAAAACCGGGATACTTGCTCCGCGAAGCCAACCGCTTTGAGAATCATGAGATCTCGGCCGTGCGAGAGAACGAAAGCTTTCGGAGGTTGGGACTTCGCGTAGTACTTGTAGTTCAGCCGAAAGCTGTTCTGATACACAAACTCGTCTTCCGCGGCCGCCTCATCCTCAATGCCCATGGATTCGGCGAACGCCTCCAGGGGCTCGCGCCGCACGCGCGCGAAGTAACGCCAAACGGTCGGCGGCCGGACCTCGAGGCCAACCTCGCGATGGTCCTCCAGGCTCTGCTGCTTTTCTGCGTGAGCGATATCGAACTTGTCCAGGAGGAACTCCCTTTCCAGCTCGCGACGCACAGGTTCGTCCAGATAGGCAATGTGAATGGCATACCGGTCTCTGTGGGCACCAAAGAGCCCCGCGGCGGCAACACCCCCGCCCTTGCCGTTGCCGCGATTGCGCATCTGCTCGCAGGACCGGATGATGTAGCGGCCCTCCAGGGGCTCGGTGCCGATGATCCCGATGACACCACAGCCTCCCTCCAGGGTGCGCCGCTCGACAAGCGGCATCCCGGAGATCAGCTTCATGCGCGAACGGATAATGGCGGCAGCGTCCTGCATCGGGTCTATTGCTCCATGGCCGGTGACAAGTATTCGAGGAGATCGCGGCGGCCCCGCAGTTCCGTGATGCTCTTCATACCGAGACTGCGTAGCCGTTTCTCCATGTGGCCAGCCCAGCCCGTGTAAAGGTTTACGATCCGGTCGCGGACCCACTCGGCTGTCAGCTGAGGGGCGAGTCCGGGATCCGTGGTTGCAATGCCGATGGGGCAGCCCCGGTCCCGCTCACAGTTGCCGCAGCGGACGCAGTCGATGGCGACAAGCTCTGCGGTGCCGATCACCACGCCGTCCGCGCCTAAAGCAATGGACTTGAGGACATCCTCCGCCGTGCGAATTCCGCCGCTGACCATGAGGACGACCTCGTCGCGGATCCCCTCGGCTACCAGAAAATCATGCACCTGGGCTGTGGCGTATTCGATCGGCTGGGCGATGTTTTTCTTGGCGATGTCGGGTGCGGCGCCAGTGCCTCCGTAGGCGCCATCCAGGTGGATGATGTTTGCCCCGGCGTAATAGCTACCCACCGCCACCATGTCCACGTCCGCCGGCGTGGAGACCTTGACGGAGACGAGCAGGTCCGGATGGATCGCGCGTAGCCAGTCGAGGTGCTTCTTGTGGTCCTCCACCGAATAGACGCTGTGGAACGGGAAGGGAGAGAACAGCCCCGTGCCAGGAACCGCCTCGCGCATGGCCGCCACCTGCGGCGTATTCTTCTCCGCAAGCAGGTGCCCGCCCAGCCCAGGCTTGGCGCCCTGCGCGTACTTGAACTCGACCAACCTCGCGCGCTGGATCGTCTCCTCTCGCACTCCGAACAGTCCCGTTGCCACCTGCGTAATGACATGCGCAGCAAAGGGTACGAGTTCCTCTGGATATCCACCTTCGCCCGTGGAGGTGAAGGTGCCGAACCGCTGGGCAGCCATGGCCCGGCCCATCATGACCTGAAGCGACACGGAACCGAAGGACATTCCGCCACCGTAGATCGGAATCGGGATCATGATGCGCGGGCCCTGGTGTCGCCGGTTCAGCGGTATGGAGAGATCCACCGGCTCGCCGGCCAGCGCCCTGTCGGTTGTCTGGGCAAGTCTTATGGCGTCAAAACCGCCACCGGACGCCCCTACCAGGGTCGCGTCCTCCTCCAGGGGAGGCTCTCCTGTGCGCGCTTGCCTCCAGGTCGCCCGCAATAATGTCGCTGTCCATCTGCGGTCGCCGAGCACTTTGTCCACGGGATCGTGTTCGATGCGCAACGCCTCCCAGGGGCAGACATTGACGCAGCACCAGTCATTCTTCAGGCAATCAGTCCCGATACACAGGCCGTGAATAGGCTCGCCCAGCGAAGCCTTGCCTTCGATCCGGCGGTGCACCTTGTAGCGGCAGCTGTCGGCGCAGATGCCGCAGTCCGTGCACCGTGAGCGATCCACAACGATTCGATAAAAGCCAATGCGAAAAGGGAAGCGACCGGCTGCGAAAGCGGAAGGTTTTCTCCAATCCGACTCGCCGCTATCGGATGGTATCGGGACTGAGGACCTGCGTTCCTTTGCGGTGTGCGCGAGCCGCTGAAGGAAATCCGCGCGCGCCGCGTCCGCGAAGACGGCCCGTCCGGTCTCGCCCCGCAGCCTGCGCACATCCCGCATTCCCATGGCGCCGAGCACTTCGAGAAGCTGATCACGCCAGGAGAGAATAAGGTTGATGACCCGGGCGGCGCTCCAGCGCGGATCCGCGGACTCAATGCCGCGCGGACACGCTTTCCCTTCACCGCACTCGCCGCAGACGGTGCACTCCATGGCGACCAGCAGCGGGATGTCCACTACCACGGCGTCCGCGCCCAGAATGATGGTCTTGGGCACGTGTTCCGCTGCGGCCACGCCTCCCGATGCAAGCAGAGTGACCCGATCGCGCACTCCATGCTCTACCAGCAACCGATGGGACTCTCTCAGGCAATCCAGCATTGGAATCCCGTCTTCACCGCATCCATGCATGTCGGCGCTCAGGTGGATGGCTTCTGCTCCCGCCTCGGCGAGCCGGAGAATCTCACGTTCCGTGCCGAGCTTGGCTTGGACCCGGAGGATAGTGAGGAGATACGGGTTGATCCCGTGCGCGCGCTCCATGGCTGCAATCGGATCGCCGTTGGGATCGATCTCGATCATCGTAGCCCACTCCAGGATCTCATGCCGTGTCTCGATCTCGACCGGATTCAGCCGGACCACGAGGTGGTTGAAATACTCTGCATAGCGCTGCGGGTTCTGATCTGCGCGCAACGTGAGGTAGGTCGTCAACTGGCTGGCAGCCAGAGCCAGGGCAGGGATAACGCCGTCCCCCGGCGTGAACGGCAGCAAACCAAACAGAATCGGAACCGGAATCTCCCGGCTTGGCGGAATCAGAGACTTCAGGTTCCACTGTGCGTCGAACTGCATGCCACACAGGTCGCTTACCGTGCGGCCAAGGTGGACCGTCGTGGAGATGTGCTCGCGGCCGTGGATCCCGTCCCGGGTGGGCCGGACAATCTCGGACATGTCGGTCCAGATGTTATCGTAGCCGTCGCCATCGAAAGCACCGCCGTACCCCGCGCCGCTCACGGGAATCTTTCCGGCGGAGGCCTGCTCCTGAAGAGAGCAGATAATGGCCGGCGTGTACGTCTCGTTGCCCAGCGCCAGGTATTCCGCGCACGGATGCATGCTCAGCGCCCCGCGTGGGCAGCGCAGGACGCAGGCGAAGCAGTTCCGGCAGCACGCCGCCTTGGGATCGGCCATTTTCCTGACATCCGTCAGGGAGCGTTCGTGACAGCCGTAGATGCAGGCGGAGATGCACGTGCCGCAGTTGATGCATTGGTCGCTCCGCTCGATCCGATGTGGCCGGAGAATGGGATGGCGCGGCGGAGCGGGACGTGGCCCCAGGCGTTTTCCGTTCATGTGCGCGTCTCCATGCTCTCTTGTACCTCCCGGAGGTCGGGCACGGATCCGGCGGGCGACCAATCCGGCAGATCGAGCCCGAAAGTGACCCCGATCAGCTCGCGGTCGGCATCCAGCCGCTGGACGAAGCCCTGGATCAGCTCCCGTGGATACCCATGTCGTTTTTCGATCCATCGCTCCAGGACATGGTAGCAATTCCGGAGCGGAAGCCGCGTCTGGCACACCTCCTCGCACAGGCCGCAGTGCAAGCACTGGAAGGGCCTGTGAGCCTCGTCCTTGCGAATCTCCTCGCCACTCAGCCAGACCTCGGCCATCCGCAGCTTGGCTCTGCCGGTGACCAGCTCGTCGCGAGTTAAAAGGTATGCGGGGCAGGCGGAAACGCACGAGCCGCACGAGGTGCAGCGCAAAGAGGTCTGCGCCAGCAACCGGAGACCGTCTTCCTCTTCGGGCAGCGGAATGCGCCAGCGATGCTCCGCCGGCGGCGCACCGATCCTGGCTGCGACGCCGAGCAGCGGCGAGAGCGCGGATGCGAGCCTAAGGCACGCCCCGAAAACCATAGGGTGGAAGAACAAGCCGGGGATGTCAAAGAGACGGGTCCGAACCCTGAAGAACTTCCACGGATTGAGAAAATGATGGGGATCCACTTCGTGTTTCCTGCGCAGTAGTCTGCGCCGGTCCTCGGCGGAGTGCGAGCTGTTGATAAAGGGCGCATTCCAGATGCCCAGCCCGTATGCGCGGCCGCGCATGCGCACGCCATGGTGCACGAGGATCTGCACGAGAGCCAGGCGGAGAAGGTAGTTCCACTGCCGTGTCGGGTCACACGGGAAGGAGGCGATGACCACGCAGGTTTCGGCGCGCTCGTCCGGGCGGGAAATGATAGCCTCGATCGCAGGATTGACACCGAAGCGCGCGGCAAGCCTGCGGGCGCGATCTATGAAGGCAGGAACGGATTCCTTAGGAAGCACCACTTCGCTCGCGAGCAATCCCGGGCCCAGGCGCTGAGCTTGCAGAGGGAAGAAGCGCTCGGTCCACAGGTAGCGGGCTGCCGGGCTGTTGGTCGCTGAGGCAAGTGCGCTGGCCTGCTCGGAGCCAACGAACTCGCTTTCGCGGGCCGCCTTGTCAAAATGAAGCAGGATCGCGTCGCGCTCTTCGACAATCAGCTGATCGCGGCCAGTCCGGTCTCGGAATAGGCGGTTCTCCTCGGCCATCCGCTGCCGGTCATAGAATGCGACGTGTGAGGGATAATGCCCGCCAGCTCGCAAGCGGTCCAGGAACTTGAAGGCTCCGTTTGCATCATCAAAGTATGCGAGCCTGGGGCTGCTGAAGTCAGGCTTTGGCCTGACGCGCAGCGTGAGTTCGGTAAAAACGCCCAACTGCCCTTCCGTGCCCAGGAAGTCCTGAAGCCCATTATCCCCGCCGTTCAGTTCCAGGACCGTTCCATTCATGAGTGCGACCCGAGCAGCTGTAATCGCACGGGAGAAATGCCCGTAACCGAAACCTTCCATCCCAAGCCCGCCGGTTGAAGCCCAGCCGCCGACGGTGGAGAATCGGCTGGAGGGAGTGGTAAAGGGCGCCAGCCCATACGGCTCGAGACGGGATGCGAGATCCGCCCAGCGCACGCCCGGCTGCACGCGGGCCGTGAGATTCCCGGAATGAATCGCGAGCACTTCCGCCATAGAGGAGAAGTCCAGGACCATGCCGTTGCGGGTTGGCACCGCCCCTCCGAAAGCCGAAGAGGAGACGCCGCGGGGAAAGACGAAGATCCAGTTCTCGCGGGCGAACGCAAGCGCGGCCAAAACATCGCTCTCATGCCTTGGCTGGACAACGAGATACGGTCTTGTGCGGTGCAGTATCTTTTCCAGGAATCGAGGAACCCGGGCCATGTCGCAGCTGAAGTTCCGGCGCTCGAAAGCGCCTGTCCCCACGCGGCATTGCTCCGACAGCCGCTCGCGCAATGCCTTAGCCATGGACTCGATCCTGTGATTTTGCGCGGGAGTGTCGAGGTCGGCTAGACGAAGCCAAAAGAGGTGAAGACGACCCCGAGGCGGACCGAAGAGGACAAACGCCATAACCCGCAGCGAGCTGGCGAGTCCGAGGTGCAGCGTTTCTTGCGCCAGAAGATGATCGAGCGCGCGCGGGACCTCCAAGCCGTAAAGCCGCCTCCGGCGGCTGGCCGACCTTCTGGCGCGTTGGATCCAGTAACGGGACCAGCTCACTGAAATGCCTCGGTCCTAATCGTGACACCAGACGAATTGGGCACAGAGAACTGTACCCATACCCGAAATCGAGTCCATTCTACAGTGGGACTTTCCGGTCTCTGTGCTTGGCCTCGGCCGCCTCGCTCTCTCCCCTGCCCGGCGACTTGGCAGCGACCTCGAAGATAAGCGTCTACGGAAGGAGTTGCAATCATTTTTCGACTTCGACCGCCTCAAGTCCCGGATGCAGATGCAAAACCGCTGTGCTCTCGCTTCACAACCTGAGATACCCCCGCCGCGCGACTTGCGTTGGTGCGCCCGTGAGGGGACACGTGCCTGTCTGGGTCTTTGGAAACGCGATGACATCGCGTATGGACTCGCTGCCCGTCAGGATGGAGGTGAATCGATCCAGCCCCAAGGCAATGCCTCCGTGCGGTGGAGCGCCTTGGGCGAGAGCTTGAAGGAGGAACCCAAACCGCGCCTCGATTTCCTCTTTGCCAAGTCCCAGGATTTCGAGCATGCGGCGTTGCAGATCCGCCCTGTGGATGCGGATCGAGCCGCCGCCCACCTCCTCACCGTTGAGCACAAGATCGTAAGAGGCGGCCAGAGCAGATTCCAGTTCGCTTCGCGTTTCGCTTTGAAAAACCGAAAGATCCACTGGCGAGGTGAAAGGATGATGCACTGCCACGTAGCGGCCGCGGCTTGGATCGTATTCCAGCCACGGAAACCGGACGACCCATATAAAGCTAAGATGGCGGTGTTCGCCAGTCAGACCTAGTAGATCGGCCGCCAGCAACCGAATGCGGCCCATGTTCAGGCGCAGGGTCTTGGGGTCCTTGCCGGCTTGGAAGAGGATCAGGTCGTTCTCGCCATTCCCCATGGCCTCAGCAATAGCTTTGCGCTCCTTCTCCGAAAAGAACTTGGCGAGGCTCGAGGAAAAGACTCCGTCCTCGATGTGCCCCCAGGCCGGGGCCTCGGCACCTGCCTCTTCCGCCTTTGCCCGGATCGTTTCAATGCTTTTCCGTGACAGCTGAAACGAACCCGGAATGGCGAGGCCCAGCACCTGACCTCCGGAATCGAGGATCTTCCGAAAAAGGTGGAATTCCGTGTCGCCAAAGACCCGCGTGAGGTTCACAATGGCTAAACCGAAACGAAGGTCCGGTGCGTCGGTGCCGTAACGGTCCACGGCTTCCTGATAGGTGATGACGGGGAACGGCTTGGGGTCCAGAGGACGCCCCACGTCCTCCAGCGCCTTCCGGATTATGGCTTCCACCAGACACATCACATCCGATTCGTTCACGAAGCTCGCCTCAATGTCGAGCTGGGTGAACTCGGGCTGGCGGTTGGCCCTGAGATCCTCGTCGCGAAAACATCTCGCCACCTGGTAGTACCTCTCGATCCCGCCAGCCATCAGAATCTGCTTGAAAAGCTGCGGCGACTGCGGCAGCGCGAAGTAGGCGCCGGGCTGCAACCTGGAGGCCACCAGGAAATCCCGAGCCCCTTCGGGAGTGCTCTTGGCAAGGCACGGCGTTTCTACCTCGATGAAGCCTTCAGAATCGAGGGAAGATCGGAAGGAAGCAACAACCTTATGCCGCAGACGTAGATTCGCCTGCATCGTGTCTGAGCGGAGGTCCACGGCCCTATGCTTGAGTCGGCGCTCCTCGGATACCTTGTCCCGATCTTGTGGCCGAAATGGCAAGTTGGCAGCGACACCGAGTATTTCAAATTCGTTAGCCTCAAGTTCGATGTCCTTGGAGTCCAGGCTGGTGTGTTCGGTTCCAGGGGGGCGGAGGCGCAAGGTGCCGGAAAACATTACGACCCATTCCGGGCGGATTCGGCCAGCCTCCTCTGCCGCCTCAGGTGACAGGCGTCCTGGATCCAGTATCACCTGCAGTTTGCCCGTGGCGTCTCTCAGATGAAAGAACAAAACTCCTCCATGGTCTCTGACAGTTTCTATCCAGCCGCAAAGGTGCAAAGGAGTTCCCGCAAGCTCACGCGTGGCCTGGGGCACCAGATGGCTGCGATAGGCAGTGTGCGAAAGGATCAAGGTTTCCTCCTGGTGAAGCGT
>CAYGWQ010000194.1:0-10586 GCA_964353465.1 uncultured Acidobacteriota bacterium
GCCGGCCTGGCTGATGCTGTTGACCAATGAAGGAATCAGCGCACTGCGCCACAGGCTCGAACGTCCGGGATCGGGCCGGGAAGCTCCCCGCAGTGCCGGCAGAAGCAGCAGAGCCCCGACGATATAGCGAACCCCGTTTACCGTCCATGCGTCCATGGAGGCGGTAAAATGCTTCAGGAAAAGAGGGATGCTGCCCCACGACAAGACCGCCGCCACGAGCGCCGGTACCGCGAACGAAGGCTTCCTGTTCATAAGGCGTGGAATTATGGCGGAATCTGCGGCCTGAGAAAACAGCAGTTACTAATCAGTGCAGAACTATGTGGACATCAGGTGTTTCCACAATCCGAACTGCTGGCGGTAGCAACATGCTCGGGTATCGTCGCGAGCACACCCAAAACCGCGAAATACACGAAACACACGAAAGTGCTTTCGTGTATTTCGTGGTTAGGAGCGGTGCGGCTATTTCTTTTTCTTCGTGGCAAACCACGTGAAGGTGCCGAAATCGCCGGCCTGGACCTCACCCGAAATCTTCTCGCCGTCGACCTTCCCCTTGAAATAGATCGTGAAGTCGCCATTCGACCCGCTGATAGTCACGCTCCATTGGACCCCGCCCTCTTTGATGGTTCCTTCGCCGGACATGGGCATGCCCTGGGGACCCGTCATGGTAACTTTCACGGTTTCTTTTTCCTGCGTAAACGTTATCTCGCCAGGCATATCCCCGTTTGGCGTTTGCGTCACCATATCCCAGGCGCCGGCAATATTGCTGTCTTTGGCCTGCTCTTTGGGCGGCTCCTTGACGGGATCCTGGGCTTGCGGCAAAGCAGAAGCTGCGAAAACCAGCAGAATCACCCCAAACAAGATCAACACATTCTTGCGCATCGTCTTCTCCTCTCATCTCGCTTTCATACCAGACCGGCTGCGAAACCCTACCATGAAGGAGGGCTGTATACCAAGCATTTATGGGAGGATCGTCGATAATCCGCTCTCCCATGCGGCACCATGCTCGCGGGAAGTGCAGCTGCCTCAATCGGCCCGGCCGATTGACACCCGAGGACCTTTCCGTTACGTTTGATCCAATAGGGAATAAAAATATGGGAAATGAAGCAGAGGCGGAAAAGATCCTCCGGCTCCAAAAGAACCTCGGCGATCTCATCAAGACCCCCTACCTGATCCATTGAGATGAACGACAATCCCCTCGTCAAGCAGCCGACAAAAATCGTCCCTCAGAATGAGCTGCGAATCCTCCTGAACCGGTTTCTAAGAGAGGGAGAGGATGACACCCTGTCCTGGAAATCTATCAGCACCAAGGACGGGCTTCCGCACAATTGGATCTACGACCTCTTCCAGGATTCCAAGGGAAACATCTGGGTCGGGACCTGGGGAGGTGGGGCCGCCCTGCGGACCGGTACAAAATGGGAAATCTTCACCACTGAGACCGGTTTGGAGAGCAACGCGGTGACCAGTTTTGCCGAGGGAACAGACGGCCGGAACTGGATCGCTACGGACAAGGGGCTGAACTTCTTTGACGGGAGTGGGATCCAGAGCGCGGGCCTCGTCGGGGAAAGCCTGCTCAACCCTTTCAGGGTCCCAATTGAAATCCTTATCTTAGTGCCATTCGCGCCTATCACCGAAGCCTCGCAGTAACCTATGACTCATCGGGTGCGGGCAAGGGAATTCCCTCCCGGGTGCAGATGCTGTGGAGACGATTCAGACTCATCGGGTCAGAGTAATCGAAGAGCGTCCCAAACGGCTGCCGCAGAGCATCGATCAACTCCAGGGTTTGAGGATCGCTGCCTTCGGGGATGCGGCGGCGTACATCATCCAGATCGGCACGGCTGAGTTTTAAGGTCAGGAACCCGGCTGCCTCGAACCGGGATATGGATAATGCTCCCAATCCCTGAGAAAGAATATAGCTTCTGGCCCTGCTGATCCGGCTCTCTCCGACGTCGTCCAGCACACGCAGATATTTCTGGTGGAGGACCCACTCGTTGAGCAGAAAGGCGATTTCGGCGGATTCGAACTGCTCCCAGAACCCGACCGGAGACTCCGGCTCGACCAGACTGCCGATCAGGAATGCGCCCGCCTGGTAGCCGGAGAGGCCACGTTCCAGGCACCGGGCTGACGCCGCACGCAGAAGGCGATGGCGGCGATCCGCCGTCAGATATGCAAATGCGGTGCGATTGACAAGATGGGTTCCCAGGGTCCCCTCGAGAAGGCGGATCATCATGCCATCTGGGCGCAGGTCGAAGCAGCGATTGACGGACTCGACGGCGCGCGCTTCGTTGTCCCGCAGGAACCCATAACGGATGGCGTGGCCGAGTTCCTGCAAGCTGGAAAAACCCATACTGTCTGTGCTCTCGAGAATGCGTCGGTATTCCCGGTAATCCGATGCCAGCTGATCGAAACGGGGGCGATCCCAGGGATCGATCATGACAGCCTCGCCCGCCATGAGGCGCAACAGGCGGGCCGGAGCGTATAGGGCATGCCCTGAATACAACGTCTGATGACGGCTCGAAATCGTGATCCATTCTCCCTCGTGGATTTCCGCGCCATCCCGCCGGATGAGGCACCGGCGGTTTTCGTCGATCTGAATCCCGCCTTCCTCAAGGTTAAGCAGGGCCGGGATGCCCAGGTTTTGCGCCGTCGTCACCACGTGGATCGCGGCCGGGCTGAGACTGCAGATCCCGCTGACCTTCTGCATATCGATTGCGTCCCGGGGTGTGAATCGCGCCTTGGTCAGGATAACATGAGTGCCGCCCCGCTCCTCCCGCGCCTGCTCGGCCCGGGCGACGGAAAGGAAAAGCCTGCCGGTGACATCGGACCTCGGCAGAACCGCCACACCTCGGGCAAACGGAGTCAGCTCGTGGAGCGAACCCGGATCAATGGCGTCCGATTCGATCTGGCGGACATGATACGGCTTGATCAACTCCCGCACACGCTCCGCCGGGATGCGCCCCTCGCGATGCATCTTCATTACCGCCGTAAGCATTCCCGCGCCGGACAACTCGGCCGCGTCGACTTGGAGGATTGTGAATGTACCGTGCACGCCTGTGAACTCGACCATCACCGGTCCGCGGAATAAATCCTCGAGCTGGACCAGGCGGTTCCAGAAGTGGTACACAGCTGGAAATTCCTGGCGAGCCTCATCCCGGGCCAGAAAACGCTGTTCCTCCGGCAGCATCCGCCCGGTCATCAGATCCTCGCCGTAGATCGTCCGCGCAAACTGCAGGAAGGCCCCTTGTCCTTGCTGAGGATGGCAGCTGTAGAGGACACCGGCATAGGACTCGTTATCAATGACCGAGCACACCATTCGCTGGAGGATGACTGCCGGATACTGGTTCTCCCTCAGCATAAAGTTGCGCAGAATACCCTGATGATCCGCGTAATACGCATAGGCCCGCTTCACAAAGAACAAGATCTGAGAGAATGCGTCATGGAGGATCCGACCGTCGCGGCCGTCAATCAGGTCCTCCAGCTGCCGAGCGATCTCTTCGTTCTGTTCCCGCGAGAGGCCAGGGTGGATCTGCCCCTCAATGCCGGCAAGCGCCCTTGGGTCGAGGGCCTCGAGCAGAGTTTTCCGGTTATTGAGACGAATGCGAGCCGCGGCTTCCAAACCGTAGCGTTCAGGAAGGCCGGGCAAAACACAGGGGGTCAGCCCGGCATTCAGATAAGTCGGCAGGAATCCGGGCAGATACCGCGGCAAGGCGGAACGCACGGCTACAAGAAGCGGATCGCGCGGATCCCCCAGCCGCCGACCGCTCAGGATCTCCAGATTCCGCACACAGTCCCGGACACAGGCTTCGAGGTCCCGGGCCGCAAGCGGATACGCTTCCGCTGTCAGGATACAGAAATCGGCAGTGGTGAACCCCCGCTGGGACAAGTCAAGAAGAACCGCCCCCTTGTGGCTGGCGGTTGCTTCTGTGAACGGCCGCACGGTTGTATACGGAAGGACGAAGTCGTTTTCAACCAGAGTCTGGGCGGCGAATCGGCTGGAGATCTTCTGATGGGTCTCTCGCATCCGGCTGTCGAGTTCTGCAGCCGCATCGCGGTCACCACGCCGTGCCCTGCAGATGAGGCCCACGTGCTCCAGGGCAATCGAACGCGGCACACGGTCGAGGAAACGGACGTCGGCGTCGCGCACAGCCAGGGTTTCGGCGGTTCCATCGGTAAAAACGACGTCGGTCTCGGCGGGGATATAGCCCCCATGGCGCCGGTACTGAGTCCCGGCAAGCCGGTGTTTCAGGTTGGAGCAGATTAATCGGGCGCTGGTGTATTCGGACCGAACCTGGGCCACCTCGTCGACAATGGAACCAGACATCCCGATTTCTCCTGACGCGCGTTAGAGGCATGCGCGAGCAATAAAAAAGAACAAATAGGCCAGTATGGCAATGCTGCCGCGCATGTAGCCCCTGCGATAGCGCCGGATCGTATTCCGGTCCAGCCCCGGATCGAGGATATTCTGCTTCTCGCCCAGGATCCACAGGGCCGTAATGCACGCCATATACACAAGGATGCAGCCGACGTACAGCACCATTGTCGTTGGGTTGGTCGTATATCTGCCCAGGACAGCCGCACAAAACGGGAAAAAGGCTGCCGTCGCCAGCATGATCAGGTGGAGCGCTAACATCGATTTAGTGACCTGACGGACAAACCTGTAATACAGGTGATGGCTGTACCAGAAAATACCCAGCATCGCGAAGCTAACGAGGTAGCTGAAGAACATGGCACCGTGATGCATCAATGCCGTCCAGAGTTCACTGGACGATTTCCGATCGGCAATCTCGGGCACCTTGATTTCAAGTACCAGGATGGTCATTGCAATTGCGAAAATCCCATCGACAAGGAACTCCAGGCGGTTCCTGCTTATAACAACCTCGATGTCGCTCGATGAATGCTCCCCCATACGAAGGTCCTTTCTTCACTTTATGGGCGATTATGCTTTAAGGCAGGTTGAATCTCAAGGTTGAGGCGCCTGTCGCCGAAAACTGCTTGTCGTGTGCAGGAATTTATGATAATTAATAAGTATGCACTCACTTATTGATTTCGGCTACACCTGGCCCTGGACTCATGGGCATCTCGTCATCGCCGCGATTGCCGTCCCCGCTTGTTGGCTGGCCTGGAAGCGCCGGTGGCATTGGCTGGTGGTGGCTCTTTTCAGCATGGTGGCCCTGTGGTCGCTGGCGGCATTCCTGGTGGTCCAGTTTGTGTTCCGCCTCAACGAAGTGCCGGCACTCCCCACCCAGGCCTTCCTTGCTTCTGGCCCGGCACGAGTGCTTGACCTGGGCGCGGGTTCAGGCCGGTCTTCCATCATGGTACTGTCCGAGCGGCCGCAGATAACCCTGGTCGCGCTTGACAATTTCAGCGCAGAATACATCCGCGATCATAGCGCCCAAAAGACGCTAGCGAATTTCCGGGCGGCGGGATTCGAACAGCGCGCGACGGTGCGGGCGGCCGACATGCGGGAGTTGCCATTTCCCGACGGGTCCTTCGACGCCGTCGTCAGCTCGTACGCCATCGATCATCTGGACCAGGAAGGCATCGCAAACTCGCTCAGCGAGGCGGCAAGGGTGTTGAAGCCGGGAGGCGAGTTTCTCCTGGAAGTGATGTATCCGGACCTGTGGATGCAGTTTGCCTGGGGACCTCTGGTCCTCCACGGTGCCCGGGGAGACCGATTGCAGGTCCGGTGGACGTCCCTTCTGGAAACTGCGGGTTTCGTGGTGCGGGAACAGGGTACCAGGCCGATCACGCTCTATCTGCTTGCGATCAAGCGATAATCCGTTTCGATTGGACCACCGCCTCAGGAAGTGCGCTGCGATAATGCTCTGCTGTTCGGTCGGGATGGAAAGCGGTTTGTTCTGAAAGAACACCCTAGGGGAAAATCAGACTACTCCAATGGCCAGAAGAAAGACGATCTCCGACGACGACCTCCTGATTGCGGCACGGCAGGTGTTTGTGGAGAGGGGATTCAGTGCTCCAACGCGGGAAATCGGCCGGCGCGCGGGAGTGTCCGAAGGAGTCCTGTTTCAGCGCTACCCCACGAAGCGAGATTTGTTTTTTGCGGCAATGGTCCTTCCCGCTGCGGATCTCACAAAGCGCTTCCGCGTGCGCCGATCCCATGGCGTCGGGAGTCTCCTGGCGATCGCACGGGCAATGACCGACTATTTCCGTTCGATCCTTCCGGTCCTGCTGCCGGTCATCTCGCTCCCGGGATTCAGATTTGAGGAATTTGCCGTGCGCCACCCGGACTCGCCTCTGGACGCGCTGCGCCGGGACCTTGTGGCATTTCTTGCGGCCGAGAGGAAACTCGGACAGATCGGACCGGTAGATCCGGGGGCTGCCGCGCTGATGCTCATTGCTTTGGCTGAGTGCATCGCTTTTTTCGAGCGGATAGGCGCGCACGGCGGCCACCTCCCGGCGGAACTGCTGGAGCGCGCGGTTCGGTGCTTGTGGGATGGGATGGCTCCCCCGTCGCCTGCAGCGGGATCACGAGCGCAACAAGTGACAAGGCGCTTACCTCACACTCGTTGACCTTCTGTGCGAAGCGAATAAATCCCGGAGAGTAGTTGTAATCCTGAGCTGTACGGACGGCCGCATCCGCCTGCAGCTGAATTTCGTGGCAGAAACTACTTGCTAGGCGGAGCGAGTTTCGCAACAGAAACGAACTATCGCGCACTGCGAAGCTCGACGCGCTTGACTCTGCCAGCCTCGACCTCGGCCAACGCCGGCGCGCTTCCCGGCAACCGTACTTGATATCGGCCAGGCGCGACGTCGGCAAATCCGAAGCAGCCGTTGCCGTCGGTCACGGTGCGGAGGGTACGGCGTAAGGGCCACCATCCGGCGCGGCGCATCTCGACCCTTGCGCCATCGATCCCTTTGCCGTCCGGCCCGGTGGCGGTGCCCGCGATCCAGCCGGCCACCGGCGTGTCAATCCAAGGCATCGGCGGCAGCGGAGCCGTGCGCGCGAACGGCGCGTTCTCGTCCTGCGAAAGGAAGTCGAAGCGGTCGGCCGCCGGGGGCGCCGAAGGTGCCGACGAGTCCTGTCTCGGTCCCGCAGACATGGAGGCGTAGGAAAAAAAGGACATGCCGTCGATCTGGTTGCTGCCGATCGGCTCGCGCACGCGGCCGAGTTGGGCCAGGATGGATTCCTTCGAGTTCAGGTACGCGCCGATGCCGACTGCTATCTGGCGCCCGTGGCGGTGCCGCTTTTCCCAGCGGATCCAGCCGTCGAACCACCCGCGCACGACCGGATCCGCCTCACGTGCATAATTCATCGGGATTGCCAGATCGAGGATGCCCTCCTTCAACCAGCCGTTCCAGTCCTGAAAGATGCGCTGGCCCGGCGACATGTCGAGGAAATCCCGTTCGGTCGCGGGCGGTTTTCCCCAGGCAATTGCCGCAGCAGACACTTTGAGGCGGGGGTTCAGAGCCTTCGCCTCGATGTAGATGCGCCGCACCAGCTGCGTTACTTGCAGCCGGCGCCAATCCGTGAAACGCTGGTCATCAGGCGCCGGCGTGTCGCTCCTCTCATTCGCGAGGCGAAAGCGCGCAAGGCTTGTCTCGTTGTAGCCCACTCCCGCGCCGCGCTCCAGCCGCTCCTCGGTCTCGGGGTATCGAATGTAGTCGAAGTGAATCCCGTCGACCGGGTAGTTGCGGATGATGTTGAGATAAACCTCCGTCAGGTATGCGGAGGCGCCCGGGTGCCCGGGATCGAGAAAATAGCCGACCGGGAATCTCCAGCCGCCGTCCGGCGAGCGCGTCAGCCAGTTTTCCATGCCGGTCTGCGCGGGCCCGTGCCGGTTGAAGACGTGTCTCGGGTCCTTCGGCGGTGTTTCGTCGCGCCAGATCGGCATGGCGTTGATCCAGGCATGAACCTCGATTCCTTCACGGTGGGCGGCGTCGAGGACCGCGTCCAGGCCGTCAAACATCCCGTCGTACGCGGGATCCTGCACCGGCGGTTCGAACGACCTGGCGTAGAGGGCATCTCCGCGCCGGCGCACCTGCACGATAAGAGTGTTGATATGGGCTCGTTTGGCATCGGCGACGAGCTGGGCAACCTCCTGGGGAGACCGTATGCCGGCATGAAATCCGTCAACCCACAAGGCCCGCAGTTCAGGGGCCGGCCCGGCCGCCGGCACAGCTGTCGGGATGCTGCGCCGGGAGCAGGCCGGCAGCATGGTGATTATTAGAATCAAGGCGGGGCTGCGTAACAGTGTCATTCACCCTCCCCAAGGATCGGGGTCAAGCCTGAATGGCGCTTAGTTAAGAGGGCCGCCAATCATCTGCTAGTCCTGCCAAATCAAGTGATTAAGCCCTGAAGGGGCAGGGCAGCAAAGCCCAGGGCGTGAGCCCTGGGATTATGAACATTCGGGAAACCAGCCCTGAAGGGGTGACACAGCCTGCGCCGCCCTTACAGGGCTGATGCCTTGCTCTGCGGCAGTTCCCAGGGCTTGCGCCCTGGGCTTTGCTGCTGGACCCCTTCAGGGTCCCAATTGAAATCCTTATCAAAGCGCCATTCGGGTCAAGCCTGGAAAGCGGTCGGCGCTGGAAAATCCACCCGGGCAAGCATTATCGGTTGCCATAGGGAGCATCACCCGTCATTGCCTTGATCAGCCGGTAAAGGAAATCGACGCTCTCGTAGAACGAGTCCGCCGCCAGGCGCTCGTTGGCGCCGTGGGGATTATCGAGGTCATCGCTGAACGTGCCCGAGACTCCAAATGTCGGGAATCCCGCCCGGCGCATCTGCAATGAGTCGCCCGCCCACGGGTCCATGACCGGGAGCACAGGAACGCCGGGCCACATCTCTGCACTGATCCGCTCGACCGGCACCATCACCTCAGGCAAGAGCAGAGACGCTGGGCCGGCCTGCCCGGATCCCATGGGAGTCAGTCTGATCTGGGGATCGTCCAGAATCTCGGCGAGCGCGCCGCGTACGAACTCGAGCGTGTCGCCCGGGAAAAGCCGGCAGTTAATGACGGCGCCAGCTGTTTGCGGCAGGGCGTTGTCGGCATGCCCCGCCGCCATCCGGGTGGCGACGCAAGTCGTCCGCAGGATGCTGTTGTAATACGGCGAGGCGGCAGCGAGGCGCTTCGCGGCATCGAGGTCCGGAGGATCCTTCGCGACCGCTCTCATATCAACCGCAATAGGTCCGCTCTCTGCCGCCGCTGCGCGCTCAAAGTAGGTGCGCGTGGTCTCGTTAAAGCGGAAAGGCAGGTCGTGGTCCGCAAGCCGGGATAGGCCGGCAGAGAGGCGGTAGATGGCATTATCCTTGACCGGCATGGAGCTGTGGCCCCCGGGGCTTTTGGTTTCGGCTCGAAAGCTGAGGTTGGCCTTTTGGCTGGTCTGTATCGTCATTCGTGCTCGCCGGCCTTTCTCCATCTGCCCGCCGCCGGCGTCCAGGTTCAGGCAGTACTCTGCGTCGATCAGCTCGCGGCGGTTCGCGAGCAGCCAGGAGACGCCATTGGAATTGCCGCTCTCCTCATCCGCGGTAAGGGCAACGATGATGTCGCAGCGCGGCACAAATCCTTCGGTCTTCAACCGGATGAGGTTGGCGACAAGGCCCGCCACGGCGGCCTTGTTATCAAGAACCCCGCGGCCATAAAGGAAGCCGTCGCGTTCGGTAAGCCGGAATGGATCAAGCCCGGGAGACCAGCCTTCCCGGGGCGCATCCACGACGTCGAGGTGCGCGATCAGGAGAATCGGCTTCGCAGGCGTGCGTCCGCGCAGGCATGCGACGAGGTTATGCTTTTCCGGGCGTGGACCGCCGACAAATACATCGGAGGCAGGAAATCCTGCGGCACGAAGCTGCACTGCGGCGGCTTCTGCTGCCCGGGTACTGCCATTCGCCGGGGTAGTGTTGATCTCCACGAATTCCCGCAGCAGGTCTCGGGCACGAGCACGTTCGGGCGTCGCACCGGAAGTGCCGGACTGCTGGTCTCCGCTCACTGAAATGCCGGCCCAAAACAGCAACAGAAACGCCACTCCAATGGCCCTCATCAGTCTTCGCATCGAAGATGCCTCCTGGCATGAACTGATTTCTGTCGCGAAACTCGCTCCGCCCTCCGCGCAGCCCCGCAGGGACGACAGAAAGAGGCTGCGGACGAAGATTTTTCGCCCCTACCGGGGCTCATTAAATGCAACATCCTGTCCGGGGGCTTGCGCCCCCGGCTATTATCTTTCCACCCCTCCGGGGCTCGGCCGGCACAATCTGCAACCAAGTTTATTATCTTTCCGCCCCTCCAGGGCTTGGCCGGCACAATCTGCAACCGAGTTTCGCGACAGCAACTATTTAGTCGGCTTTGCTCCCTTCAGATGGGAATCGAACCAATCCAGGATCTGCTTGTGATAATCCCTGATTTCTTCAAGGGTCGAAGTGGGCATGCCGTGGCCCCCGTTGACGTACTGCACCCAGGCTACTTCCTTGCCGAGCCTGCGCAATGCGTAGTACATCTCCATCGCCTGGCGCGGAGGAACGTTGCTGTCCTGCTCTCCGGTCATGAGCAGCAGGGGGGTCTTGATTCTGTCAGCAAACATGATGGCCGAGTGTTCGATGTACTTCTGAGGCTGCTGCCAGAGGGTTGCTCCGAGCC
>CAYGWQ010000195.1:0-10538 GCA_964353465.1 uncultured Acidobacteriota bacterium
CTGGGAACCATCGACGGCGGCAAGGTGATCTACTACAACGCCCCGCTGAACAGGCTCAAGATCGAGACTGCCCGGATAGATCCCGGAGTGGATCTGATCCGGCTCGTCGCAGGAGACACGGGGAAGTTCATTCTCCATGCGACCGAAACCAAGTCCTCAGGAATAGTGATCGAGGCGTTCGGGCGCGGCAATATGCCTGCGCCGGTCGCCGATGCGGTGCAAAGGGCGCGCAAGGCGGGTGTGATTGTCGTGGTAGTGACACGCACGCAGGAGGGGCGCGTGGAACTCCCCGCCAACCTGATCAAGGCGGGAGTGATCGAGGGAGAAGACCTGGGCGGGCTCAAAGCCCGAATCCTGTTGATGCTCGCCCTGGGCACAACGCGCGACCCGGCGAAGATCCAGGAGCTGTTCCGGCAGGCTGCAGGCACGGTTCCCGAATGAGAGCGGATGGCAGCGAAATTCCGTGAGCGGCACTGATATCCCCCGGAGGTGACCGATGTTGTGGACGCATTCGATCCTGTTGTTCATGCTTTTCGCGGGGCAGGCTGGAAACCAGGCGCAAGCCCAGGCAGATCCGGCGACCCAAGTCGACAGGCTGTTCGAGAGATGGAACAAGACCAGCTCGCCCGGTTGCGCGTTGGCGGTCATGAAGGACGGCCGTATCTTATACAAGCGCGGATGCGGCATGGCGGATCTTGATCATGATGTCGTGATCACACCGGCTTCGATTTTTCACGTCGCTTCCATATCCAAGCAGTTTACGGCGACGTCGATTCTCCTTCTGGCTCAGGAGGGCAAGCTCTCGCTCGAGGATGAAGTGCGCAAACATATCCCCGAACTGCCCGATTTCGGGGAGCGCATTACGATCCGCCATCTCATCCACCATACCAGCGGGCTCCGCGATCAATGGGACCTGCTGGGATTGGCGGGCTGGCGCTACTCGCTGGACCTGATTACAGACGAGGACGTTCTCTCCGTCATGTCCCAGCAAAGGGACCTGAACTTTCGACCGGGGGAAAGGCATCTCTACTGCAACACGGGGTACACCCTGCTGGCTCAGATCGTAAAACGTGTCAGCGGTCAATCTCTACGGGCGTTCACCACCGCCAGGATCTTCGAGCCGCTCGGCATGAAGAACACGCATTTTCGCGATGATCACGCCGAGATCGTTAAGGGCATGGCGTATGGGTATGTGCCCTCCTTCAACACTTTCAAGCTCAGCATTACGAACTTTGACACGGTGGGTGCCACCAGCCTGCTGACCACCGTGGAAGACCTGGCTCTCTGGGATGAGAACTTCTACAACCCGCGCGTGGGCGGCACGCCCTTGATCAACCAGATGCTCGAGCGTGGCAAGCTGAACAGCGGGGAGACGCTCGATTATGCCTTTGGGCTCACCCACGGCAAATACAAGGGGCTTGCCACAGTGGACCACGGCGGTTCGGATGCCGGGTACCGCAGCGACCTGCTGCGGTTTCCCGATCAGCATTTTTCAGTGGCCTGCCTGTGCAATCTCTCGATCAATCCGAGCCAGCTCGCCCGCCAGGTCGCCGATATCTATCTTGCCGCCGAACTGAAACCGGAACCGGCAAAACCTGAGGCGCCTGCTGCCAAGCTTACCGAAGCGCAGCTTGTCGCCAAGGTGGGGATTTACCACAACCCTGATGGCGACGTGATCCGCAGGATCGTCTTTCAGGGCGGCGGCCTGCGCATGCTGCAGGGCCTGACGGGCACGGGCATTGAGTTGAAGCCCGTGAGCGACAGCAGGTTCCGGCCCACGGGCCAGACGGTCGAGATACTCTTTGAGCCGCAGGTCGCCGGGGGCATGCGCTGGATCGACATGCCCGACAGCGGCACCAGACCCGTCGTCTACGAGCGGGCCGAAGAGTTCAAACCCTCGCCGGCGCAACTGGCAGACTATGTGGGACAATATCAGAGTGACGAGATTGAGCCCGTTTATCGCATGACTATCCAGGGCAGTAAGCTGGTTCTGGAGCGCCTGAAATCACGGCCGGCGCCGCTGGAGCCGGCGATCAAAGACCTGTTCACCAATCCCCTGGGCAACATCCGCTTCACCCGGGATCCCCAGGGCAAGGTAACCGGCTTCATCCTGAACCGGGGAAGAGTGCTCAATTTCCGTTTCAAGAAAGTAGCCGTAACCCCCCGCTGAAATACCACGGCGTCCCCATATTTGTCCGAGTATCGGAAGCAGGATCCGTACCGGGGCATCCAACAGAATTGCAGATTCTTTTTCCCATCAACCATAGTAAGATGCAGGCCAGCCCGGACACCGTGAGATCCCAAGTTGCCAGGAACTGTCAGACGGCTGGACCGGGCCTGGATCCGCCGACCCATGCCAGACCAAATGCGCTGTCGCCGGTGCGGCAAAGAGGTCGCGCAGGCTTTCGCGCCAGAAGATATCTGCGCCGAATGCTCTTCCGACTCGGTCCGCACAACGGCCAGTTCGGGATCTGATTCCAATTCAATCACCACCAGTCCCGGTGTCTCTCCCGATGACTTCCCGGATCGGGTCGGCCCCTACAAGATCCTCGGGCGGCTTGGCAAGGGAGGGATGGGTGAGGTTTACTTGGCCGAGCAAGACAAGCCGATTCACCGCAGAGTCGCCCTCAAGCTCATCAAGCTGGGAATGGACACCAGGGAGGTAATTGCACGGTTCGAATCTGAGCGGCAGGCCCTGGCACTGATGAGCCACCCCAACATCGCGAAAGTCCTTGATGCCGGGGCGACCGAATACGGCTCACCGTACTTCGTGATGGAGTACGTGCCCGGGATCCCGATCGCGGAATACTGCGACAAGCACCTCCTGACAACCAGGGAGCGCCTGGAACTGTTCATGCAGATCTGCCAGGCCGTCCAGCATGCCCATCAGAAAGGCATCATCCATCGGGACATCAAGCCCTCGAACGTCCTTGTGTCCCTGCAGGACGGCAAGCCCGTCGCACGAGTCATCGACTTCGGCGTTGCCAAGGCGATCAGCCAACGATTGACCGAGAGAACGCTCTTCACGGAGATCGGACAGATTGTCGGCACGCCGGAATACATGAGTCCCGAGCAGGCCGAGATGAGCGGCCTGGACGTGGACACCAGGACGGACATCTACTCGCTCGGGGTGATGCTCTACGAGCTTCTGGTGGGGGCGCTTCCCTTCAATGCACAGCAGTTGCGGCGTGCCGGCTACGACGAGATTCGACGAATCATCCGGGATCAGGATCCCCCTACTCCGACGGGCCGCCTGCTGAGCCTTGGAGATGCAGCCGCAACGGTCGCACACCGGCGAAGAACCGACCTTTCCTCACTGCGGAGAGAAGTACTCGGCGACCTCGAATGGATAACGATGAAGGCGATGGAGAAGGACCGCACGCGCCGTTACCCGTCGGCGTCGGAATTGGAAGCAGACATTCGCCGGCATCTGAATGAAGAACCCGTGATCGCCAGCCCGCCGAGCGTGGTCTACCGCCTCCGAAAACTCATCAAGAGGCGCCGAGGCATCGTCGCTGCTGCAGCCGCCGTGCTGTTGAGCCTGAGCATAGGCCTGGTCTTCAGCACGATTCTGTACTTCCGCTCCGAGACGGCGCGGCGACTGGCGGAACAGCAGGAGCAGATCAGTCGCAGGCTCCTTTACGCAGCCCAGATGACCCTGGCCCAGCAAGCCTGGAACGCCGAGAACATCCAGCGCGTGCGCCAGTTGCTCGACGGGCTCCGTCCGGCACCCGGACGCGAGGATTTGAGAGGATTTGAATGGTATTACCTGTGGCGGCTCTGCCACCGCGAGATTGCCTCTGTGCCCCAGGAGATGCCGATAATCTCGCTGGCATTCTCTCCTGACGGCAGGTACCTGGCGACGGGCGCTGCTGATGGCTCTGTCAGGTTGTGGAACCCGACGAACTGGCAGCCGCAGCAAACCTTCAGCGCGCACAGCGGAGCCGTGACTGCAATCGCATTTTCGCCGGCGGGACAGCTCTTCGCCACCGCCGGCGAAGATGCGCTCGTCAAACTCTGGGATCCCGGGAAGCCGCAACCAGTCACCAGCCTTGATGCACGCTCCGATGTGATCCGAACGATCGCGTTCTCACCCCAGGGCAATCAGCTGGCTACAGGCGGCAAAGATGGTTCGGTCAAGCTCTGGGATGCTGCCAGTGGGCAGCAATTGCTCAGTTTGCGGGGGCACACCGGAGCCGTCCAATCTGTGGTGTTTTCACCCGATGGGAAGACTCTGGCATCCGGTGGTGTTGACGGCCTCCTGGTTCTTTGGAACCTTGCTGCCGGTCAGAAGAAAACGGTACTGAAGGCACCATCCACCGAGATCAACTCTCTGGTTTTCGTTGTCGGAGGAGAGGAGAAGGTCTCGGCCGGCGAGTGGATCGTCGCGGGCACGGGGACTGGCGCTCTCCTTTCATGGAAGCTGCCGGACGGCCGGCAAGGGGCTGGTTTTGATGGACACAAGACATCCATAACGTCGCTGTCGGCGGCCCCCAACGGCAGGAACCTGGCGAGTGGCGATGCGGACGGCTCCATTCGGATCTGGAAGTTTGCCACAAGGCGAACGATCGAGACACTCAGGCCCCCCAATCCATTCGAAAGATGGCCGGTGGTTCTCGCCTACTCGCCCGATGGTAGAAGTCTTGCCGCCACAACTTTGTTGGGCACGTCGCGCAAGAACGTTCTGACGGCTTGGGAGCTGGCGCCAGGTCAAGAATCGTCCCTGGCACGGCCGCGCCCCCCTTTGGGAGCTGTGGTAGCGTTAAGTCAGGCGCTGGCGCTGGCATATCATGGTGAATCACTCAGCTTCGCATTTCAATATTCCTACGGCTTATTACCCCAGCCCAAGCCGGACAGCTCGGCTCGGAATTCGGGGAAGTCCATAGACGTGCAACGGCAGGCAGGACTGTGGGATGTCTTCAACTCCCGTGCGTTAATGAGTGCCGCGCTGCGTGATATCGGTCCCATCGCATTCTCGAGTGACGGCAAGTTCCTCGTGGCGGAAGGTGTTGAGGACGGCGGCCTGACAGTGTGGGACGCAGCAACGGGCAGGGAGGCATTCCACCTGGACAGGTTGGAAGGTCTCGAAAACATAACGGCAGTAGCGATGTGCCAGGATGCCCTGGCTGTCTCAGGCGCCGGCCCCGGGGAGCAGGAAGCCCGGCTGGTGAAGCTCTGGGATGTGCAAACGATGAAGGAAGTCGCCTCACTCCGTTCGAGGTCCGACTCGATCGTGTCGCTGCAGTTCGCTCCTGGCGGCAACCAGCTGGCGGCCTTGAGCCAACAAGACTTCCGAGATCCCCAACCCTTTGGGGCTTTACCCATTCTTCAATTCTCCCCTGATGGTGAGACTCTTGTTACGAACGACGATGAGTTGAAGCTAACCCTCTGGGATATCCCATCAGGACGCGAAAGGTATACCGTCCAGATTATCGGCGAACCTGATACGAAGGCTCAGACAAACAAAGCCTTACCGGTTGGAACAAGTGTGACGGGTTTCGGCATCAGGCTGTGGAGTGCGGCCGATGGCAAGACCATCGCGGTGCTTAAGGGCCATGACTCCCTGGTTTACTGCGCGGTCTTTTCTCCCGACAACAAGAGGTTGGCTGCCGGCGGCAGAGACGGCGTCACGCTCTGGGATCCTCTGACAGGTCAGGTACTCTACTCCCTCTCTACCAGGGTCGAACCGATTTCTTGGGGTGCTGTCCCGGCGTATGACTTGACGTTTTCCGCAGATGGGGAAGCACTTGCAGCGATCACCGGATATGACATTGCGATCTGGCACGCCCCACGCGACAGTCGAATAAAAGAGCAACGATTCCCGAAGTGATCGAACACGGTATCTCCTGGACATCACCGAATTGGCGAACAACAGGAGGGACGGAGGCAACCAAATGCCCGAACCACGAAATACACCGCAGCGGTCGTTCAGGCTGCATGGGGCTGAACCTCGACTCCCGCAGCGCCAAGGATCTTGATCAGAAGATCACAGGAGACGGACACGGTCGCCCCGTTTTTGACGGCAGACACCTTGGATCGAGCCACGCCCGATCGCTTGACTATTTCACTGACCGGCAACCCGGATTCACCGATTGATTTCACCGCGAGACGCGACAATTCGGCCTTGTATTTCATCAGCGCGATGTCTCCCGGTGTCAGCCCGAGCAAACGGCCCAATTCTTCAGGCGTGCTCGCCGTCGCAGACCTGGCCCGATTCGATGACATTTTTCGTCTCAATGCTTGACTCCCAACTCCTTGAGAAAAGCCCCAAGGCGCCGCCGCGCGATCCTCTTCTCCCGCCCAGGCGTTTGGCGTCCCTTTTTCTGTGCAGGATTTCGCGCACAGGCCCATAGATCCGGACCGCAATCCATGCCAGCCTCTCGATCTCCTATCGTCCCATATATGGGACGCCGCCACAATCCCGTTTGCCGGTGATTTTAATGATTGAAGCCGCCTGCCGACGGAGCCGCGCGCATCAGCACGCGGGTTCCATCCGCTCCATAACGGTCCCGGCTCCGAACGCCTTGGCATAGCTTCTGAGGATCGGGGGACGCAATACCCGATTCACTCCAGAAGACAATCTTTGCCGATGCAATTGCAATGGAAATCAGATGGCGGGGGGTATTGCGTCCCCAGATTTCATCATCTTGCTTTGTAGGTTTCCGCAAATAACTCAACGTTGATGCCGGCTTGCTTGATCGCGCTCCTGAGCGTGCCGACTGCGAGTTCCCTGTGCATTGGGATTACACAGCCTTTGTCTCCGCGGCGGAGAACGACATGACTGCCTTTTTGGCGAACAACGGAGAATCCCAGAATTTCGAAAGTCTTAACGGCAACCCGACCTGAAATGCGGGGTAGTTCAGACATTAACCGCGACCTCGAAGGTGGTAAGAATTGGGCGCGGTGATTCTTTCAAGGGGAACTCCGCCAGATAGAGCTCGGTGGCCTCCTGAAGATTAGCGACGGCTTCCTCGATCGTCTCGCCCTGGCTGGCCGTCCCAACTTCGGGGCACTCTGCCACGTACCATACATCTTCTTTGTGGATAACCGCTGTAAACGTTCTCTGCATGATTTCCACTATACTGCAGGACACCTGATCGCATCAACTGCAGATCCACGCAAATATCAGGATGAGTATCTGCGTTTGCCTGGAAGGATCGCAATGTGATCGTCCGCTACATTCGTAATGTATTCCTGCAGGGGTTTGAAACGAAAAGGGGGCCGTATCTGTAGAATCCAGTTTTTAGATTAGAGTCGGCTTGCATAATGCTTGGTCGGCGGGAATAACAGAAGTCAGCGGTGCGCTGACCTCCGCTTTTCTAATGTAAAAACTGGATACTACAGATACGGCCCCTATTCCCCGGAGGCAACCAAATGCCCGAACCACGAAATACACGAAAAACACGAAAGTGAGTTTTCGTGCATTTCGTGCATTTCGTGGTTTTAGTCGGGGGTGGTATTTCGGGGATTAAAACCCGTGCAGTGGTGGGCACGCGCCCACCACTGCACGGGTGGCATGTGGGGGAAGGAAAGCGGAAATTTGATGGTTGAAGTTGCTATTTGTTCTGCTTCTGGATTTTTGAGTTCTGTTCACTCCACTTCTGCTTCGCCTCCGTGACCATTTTCTTGATCTCTTCATCCGAGGCGCCCGCAGCCCTCATCTGGGCAGCCTTCTGCTCCAATTTCTCCTTGAACGCCTTCTCATCCATAACGTTGCCGTTACTATTAGCGTTCTGTTGACTCCACTTCTGTTTGGCTTCCGTTTTCATTTTCTGGATCTCTTCATCCGAGGCGCCGGCAGCTCTCATCTTGGCAGCCTTCTCTTCCACCTTCGCCTTGAACGCCTTCTCGTCCATGGTGCTGCCGTTATTGCTGGCGCTCAACTGCTCGATCTTCTTCTTGGCTTCCAGGATGAATGCTTTGATCTCCTCGTCGGAAGCGCCGGCCGCCTTCATCTGGGCAACCTTCTGGTCCACTTTTTCCTTCAAGACTTTGACATCCTGCTTGTCCTGGGCCGACAGAGCCGGAATCAGGAAAAGCAAAGACAGAATGGCAACCACAAAACCTGGCTTTTTCATTGTTTTCCTCCTGCTCCACAACCATCTGCGTCTGGGCACACTTCGAACGATCGCCGTCAACGCAGTCGATGGCGGTGAAACTGTTGACGTTGTTGTGTTATCGATTACCCGGTAGCTCAGGCGTTCCGGGCGGTTGTTTTACAGCGACAGCAAAACTTCTTCCGCGGGTGCGTTCACTCTAATCCGTCTTTTTCCCCTCTTGCGACTTCATCAGCTCCATTTGCTTTTTTTTCTCATCAGCCTGCTTCATTTTCTGCAATTGCAGATTTTCGATTTTGGCCTTCGCCGCCGTCGTAAATTTCGCAATTTCATCCTGTGAAACTCCCTGCTCCTTCATCTCCTTGATTTTCTGCGAGAGCCCCGCTTTAACCTCTTCGACATCCGGAAGGGGCTTCACGGAAGACTTGGGTAGCTGCGGATTGCCGGCGGTCTGAGGCGGCACCGATTTCTCCTGGTTCGGTTTGACGACGTCCGGCGGCTTCAGAAGCATGCCGGCATCCGACGCATCCCAGATATTCAGAGCCGAGACCGGCAAAAGCAGACCGAACGTGAGCAACAGGAAGACCAGGGAGCTGCCGATTCGCAACGGTGCGCGGTTCCGCGTCGGTTTCAGGATCTCCAACAACCTGCTCCTGAGCTCCGTCCTGCGACCCAACGCCGTCAGGGCAAAGTCCATCCTGCCGCGCCGCACTTCCGACAGGGCGAGAAGATTGCGGGCATAGTCGGAAGCCTTGGTTCCTGTGCCCAACACGAGGTTGTCACAGGCGATCTCCTGCTCCATCATGATCCGCCCGAGCCCATACCACGCCAGCGGATTGATCCAATGGATGCAACAGCTGATCTGGGCGGCGATGCGGGTCAGAATGTCCTTCCTCTTGATGTGAGCCAACTCATGGATCAGAACCGATTCCATAACCGGCCCCGGCCACGAGGAAGTCGCCTGCGGCAGCACAATCACCGGGCGCAGATATCCTGTGGAAAAGGGGATCGAGATCAGGTCGCTGGAAAGAAGGTCGACGGGAGTGTGGATTCCCAGGGCAGCTTTCAGACGCTGCAACTCGCTCGTGAGCTGCCCATGGGTAATCTTCCCTGCCTGTTTGCGCAAGCGGTACGCGTAGGCGCGCCCGATCAACTGCCAGGCAAACACCAACAGGGCGCCGGCGACATAAATCCCAAGCAGGATTTCCGATGTGCTCCAGCCAAACCCGACCTCCGTCACGACCTGCGCAGATCCGGCTTCCGAGGCAGGATTGGCCACCAGAAAATTCAGATGGAACAGGGGGACATCCAGGCTCGGAAGCATCCTTGAAACGACCGGGAGCAGCATGACGGCAGCCAACCCGACCAGCCATATCAAATGACACAGCGACGCATTGGCACGGCGAAGCAGCAAATCGGCAAGGAAGGCCAGGCCAAGGATCACGAATCCCTTGGCAATCCAGTCCAGAAGCAGGGCGAGGATCAGGGCGGCATAGTCCAACATTACCTTCCCTCCTTCCTGGCTTCCTCGATGAGATCGGTGATTCTCTTTAACTCCCCTTCTGTCAGGCTGTCGGCAGAAGACTCCAGGAGCGCCGCAATGGCCTGGGACACCGAACCTCGAAAGTGGGTCTGGAGTAAATGATCCAAAGCGGAGATCCGTGCCTGTTCCGGGGCAAGCGTCGGATGATACACATGGCGCGGGCCATCCGCTTCATGACGCAATAGGCCCTTCTCCTCCAGAATTCTGATGAGTCGGCGGATTGCGTCTTTGGTTGAGGGGTCCGGAATACCATCCACGATTTCCGTCGCGGTCGCTTTGCCAAGGCGATACACGACATCCATGATCTGCCGCTCCCGCCTGCTCAACCCGCTGCCGGCGAAATCGCTTTTGATCATCTTCATCATCCGCGCTCCTCCTTTTTTTGAAGATCTTCCACGTGCTGGTAAAAATTTACCACCACGCTTCAAGCATGTCAATAAAAAAATGGTAATTTTTTACCATACAGAGGACACCCCTAGAAAATGTCATCAATCATCAGAGGGTATGACGAATCACCCTCCACATTAGTTCCCTTTGGGTGCCGTATCTGTAGAATCCAGTTTTTAGATTAGTTTCTGTCGCGAAACTCGGTTGCAGATTGTGCTGGCCGAGCCCTGTAGGGGCGGAAAGATAATAGCCGGGGGTGCAAGCCCCCGGATAGGATGTTGTATTTAATGAGCCCCGGAAGGGGCGAATGAGTCTTGTCCGCAACCATTTTCTGTCGCCCCTCCGATTGTGCAATATGTCGCTCTCCCCAACACGTTGTGGTACGCGCCATATTGCACAATCACAGGTTGCGTCAATTTTGACTGCGCGGCAGGCACAATTGCGTAACCTCCAGGGCTCCGCGCTGCTTTCCGGCCTAACCCCGGGCTCACGCCCGGGGCTATTATCTTTCCGCCCCTCAGGGGCTTGCCTACTGGCCGAACGAGTTTCGC
>CAYGWQ010000196.1:0-10534 GCA_964353465.1 uncultured Acidobacteriota bacterium
ACTCAAGCAAATTGTCGGTCCCGCAGGAATGCGCCGGTACCATAGGCTATTGCTTTGGAGGTTCCGGGAAAATGGCGGGCAGGTTTTCAGAATTGCACTGCAAAGCGGCGCCAAAAACGCTCCGCACTCCAAAGGCGCTGCGCGCCAATTCATTGCCGCTTTGCAGGAGGGGCCTGAGTTTACCGGCCCGGTGGTGTCAGAACTACCGTCACCGGACCGTAGATGGATCCGGAACGGATCTCGACGGCATCGATCCTGCCGCTCAGGGGCCAACTGTCTGCGCTCCCCGTGCCTTGTAAGTAGAGTGAGAATTTCCCGGCGGGCAAATCGGTCAATGAAAAATCACCATCGAAGCTGCTAAAAAATCGAGGCAGCTCAGCCGGCGCCTTGCTCTCCAGGTCGCGGATCGTGACCCTGTATCTCCAGACGGGTTGCCCCGATCCGTCGACCGCTCGACCGTATATGCCGCCGGACGGCTCCAGCGCGACTCTTATAAATTGGGGGGCGACATAGACATCGTAATCCACGCGACGATCTACATATCCCGGTTGGGATATCGTCGCGTATCCGGGGGATACCGCAATTGCCAATGCAAAGGCGCCATCGGCGTCCGTTCTGGTGCTTTCCTGGTCAGTGCCCGGAGCAGTGATCTTGATCTTTGCTCCGGCCAGAGGCCGTCCGTCCGGTGAGGTTACTATTCCGGACAGATTGTTGGCATTCTCCAGCACAATCACCGAATTGGCTCGCTGCGGATCGATGGCGGTGAAGCGGGTTTTATAGCCCTCCGCTATAACGCGGCATTGGAATGGATCCGATGCATCCTCAGACTTGATCTGCATACGCACCACCCCGTCACTCCCTGAGGGCAAGGCGCGCCCTGCCGATGCGGAGATCGTGGCTCCCTGGAACGGGTGTCCCGAGGAGTCGTGAATTCTCACTTCGATGGGCGTGACTTCGCTCTGCTGCAGACGAAAGTCGACGTTAGTTCTCACTGCGTCACTCTCGAGTTTGAGCAGCGTGATGGAGGCGCTGATGTACCCCTCAGCTCTTGCGCTAAGGAGGGCGTTGCCTGTCAGCAACGGCCCGATTTGATAGCCTCCCATGGAATCCGTTATCGCTGTTACACGCGAGGCTTGGGTCAAATCCCCAGATATCTGCATCAAGGTATTACTGCCTACTGTCGCCCCTGCTATTGGCGAACCCTGAGAATCGGTCACCCGGCCTCGAACGAATGCGCTGGCGCCGGTGAGGACAAAATCCCTTTTAAGAAAGCCAGGCTCTTCGAGCTCTATTTCGCTCTGCATTGTAAAAAAGCGGAGCTTGCTGACGGCCAGATAGCCTAGAACCAGAGGGGAGTCCAACTCTATCTGGCAGGATCCGTTTTCACCGGTCGCTGAGACTGCCAGGCAGTCTACAAACGTTCCGTTTATAGAATCCAGCGACCGATATAGAGCAACCGTGGCACCGGAAATCGGCTGCGGCTCACTGGAATAAACGCGTACCAGGATAATGAACCTTCCTTGCGTGCTCGTATAGCTGCGGTTAAATTCTGCAAAGGATTGATGTTCGGGTTCCCGATTGTAGATGATCGTGGGGGGCTGCCAAGGTTGGGCTGGCGTCACCTGTGAAATAGCCGCGGCTCGGCCCGGTTGCCGGACTTCGGGAAGGCTGGACTTCGGACTGTTGCTGTCCTGCCGGCTCTGTAATAAATAAAAGACTCCAACCACGGCAAGAAGAACGACAAACAGGAATGCAAGCCACCGCCGCCGCTTCCTCATTTCGACCCCGTAACCTGCTTGATTCATGAATCAGGGACTGCAAAACATCCTAGGATACGGAAGAACACGGATAGGATCCGCGTCCTATTGTTACTTACTTGCTGGCAGGAGGGTATCACGAGTTGGCAGCAAGAGTATGCGGCATTCTACTGCCGCATTATGCGACCTCGATGGCGTTTTCGGGGCAGGCGGGCACGCACAGGTCGCAGCGGGTGCAGAGGTCGTCTGCAATTTTGTGAATCTGATACGGCTGGGCCTGAATCGCTGCCACCGGGCAGACTTGGGCGCACAGCGTGCAACCTGTGCAGTTATCAAGCACCCGGTAATGGATCAGTGACTTGCATGCCGCCGCCGGGCAGCGCCGTTCGCGAATGTGCGCTTCGTACTCCTCACGGAAGTACTGGAGAGTCGTCATAACCGGATTGGACGCTGACTGTCCCAGCCGGCAGCTGCATTCTTTCCTGACCTGGCTGCTGATATCCTCGAGGGCCTTTAGGTCCCCGGTTTTTCCCTTGCCGTCGCAGATGCGCTCCAACAATTCCAGCAGGTGCTTGACACCTTCCTGACATGAAGTGCAGCAGCCGTTAGCCCCTTTTTGTACATGATGCATGAAGAAATGCAGAAAGTAGCGGGCGATATCAACCGCGCAATTGCGATCGTCCAGAACGATCAGTCCTCCAGATCCCATGGAAGCGCCGGCGGCTGCGAGTTCCTCGTAATCAACGCGCGTGCCGGCCAGGCGCGCAGGTATGCACCCACCTGCGGGGCCTCCGATAAGAACAGCTTTGAACTTCCCCCCGCCCTTGATGCCGCCGCCGATCTCCTCGACAATCTCGCGGAGCGTAATCCCCATTGGCACTTCGATCAGACCGCCGCGGCTGACCTTTCCGGCGAGGGAGAATACCTTGGTTCCTTTGGATTTCTCCGTTCCCAAGGCAGCAAAAGCCTCGGATCCTTCGCGCAGGATCCACGGCAGGCAGGCCAGTGTCTCGACGTTGCCGGCGAGCACCGTCCTGCCGGTAAATCCGGATTGCGCCGGAGAGGGCTGGGGCGTCGGCCCGCCGGGTTCCCCTTCTGTCCTCTCCGCAGGGGCCAAATCATCGCTGTCCGTGAATGCCCCGGAGCTCTCGCGCACATGCAGCGTGAAACGGAACGGACCACCCAGGATGTGCTCTCCCAGGAATCCCTGTTTCTCTGCGAGCGCGATGGCGGTGCGGATCGTACGCAGGGCTAGAGTGTATTCGGGTCGAACCAGGAGAAATCCCTCGCGGGCTCCGATTGCGTAAGCGGCGATGGCCACACCTTCGATCACGCGGAAGGGATCGGATTCCAGGAGCGCCCTGTCGGTGAACGAACCCGGATCGCCGTCATCGCCGGCACAAATGATGCATTTGACGGGCCCTGCCGCGCTTCGGGCTGTCTCCCATTGGTCGGCTGTCAGGAGGCCCGCCCCGTCTCGGTTTCTCAATCCGGCGGCGTGCACCCTGGCGATCACATCTTCCGCGGACAGGTGCTGCAGGCATTCCTCAATAGCCCGCATACCCTTCCGGCGGCGATATTCCTGCAGAGAGAGCGGATCGATCTCACCGCAATTCTCCAGCACAATGCGCCGCTGCTTCTCCAAGTCCTGCGTTGCACCGATGGTCCGCTCCGCCAACGGAGACCAGGCGCTGTCCTCGAGGAGCCGCGCACGCACATCCCGGATTCCCTCGCGGACCTTGCGCGCCAACCCGCGCGGCTTCAGGTGTCTGCGCACGACCTTCCGGACATCCTCGAGTGCGACTTTCCCGTACATGGCCCGGTGTCCGTTTTCTACAACCTCAATCAGTGGCTCGCTGTGACACAAGCCGTTGCAGCCGACCGGCTTCACCGTGGCTCCGCCGCCCAGGGATGCAACCACCTCTTCCAGGGCTACTCTCACCTCCTGCGCTCCGCTGGCAATGCCACAGGAGCCGAGGCCGATGCGGATTTCGACCCGTTCCTCTGCAGGGATCGGCGCCCTCTCCACGGGAAGAGTTTCCGGCATCCTGCGATTTCCGTTGCCGTTGTCCCTTGCCGCTTGCCTTGCCGGACTGAAATCAGCGAGCTGCCTGCTTACGGATATGGCGCTCAGCCGCCCGTAAATCTTCTCGTCGAGCGGATGAAATTCATAGGGCATGACGACTGCGCCGATGCCCGCCTTCTTTCGCTCCGAAACCGTGATCGGACACTCCGGCAGGTCGCATGGGCCCTTTCTCACATACCTCTTGCAATCCCTTTGGCCCAACTGGCAATACTCTTCAGCGGGGGCAGGAGCCTCGATTACCGGCGCATCCGCCACGCCCCTGTCCAGATATTTCAGCAGCCACGCGGGCACTCCTCTCCACTCACCCTGGCCGGGCCGGAGCCACTGACACCAGGCCAGGAAGACTCCTGCCATCACCAGCAGGAGTAGGCCGCCGCGATTGTAGACGTTGCGCCTGCTGACAGCGGATTGATGCTGGCGATCCAGCTCCGGCTGCAGGATCTTCTGGATTTCTGAGTCGGTTCTGGCTTTCTCTTTCAGCTCATCCACATAGGCTTTTTCGACGGGGATGACGATGCGGGCGTGGATATGCACCGAGAGCAGCCAGACAGCGGCAACGACGGCGGCACACGCCGCGATGATGCCCACCCAGGATTTGGCGATGGATTTCCAGCTGCCGTTTTTCATCATTGTACCTGGACCAGCGAATCGTCGCCGCCCGGCGCGCCTCGCAACTGTACCTCACGCGGACAGGATTCGTAGCAGCGGGCGCAGGCCAGGCAGGAAGCCCGGTCGGCCCGCAGGTCGCGAATGGCTCCGTACGGGCACGCCTCGGCGCACAATCCACAGTCCAGTTCCTTATCAGGCGTGATCTGCACGTTTTTCCATGCAACCCGGGACAGAATCGCGAGGAGCCCTCCGTAGGGGCAAAGCCAGCGGCAGTAAGGCCGCCCGACAAACATTCCGAGCAGGATGAAGCCGGCGCCTATGGCCAGCATGTGAAAAGGGCCTGACATCCGGAAGAGCCCGATAAAGGGATCCCACTCGCAGATGAGGAATCGCCGCCCCGCCTGGATCTGCCAGGAGCCGATCTTCCAATGCAATCCCCAACCTGCAAAAAGAACGGCTAGTCCGAGATATACATAGGGAAGCCAGCGCAAGGAACGGTCGAGCTTTTCCGGCACTTTTACCGGGCGCAGGAGCACCAGGTCCTGGACCGCTCCGAGCGGACAGACGCCGCCGCAGAAAATGCGTCCGAACAGGAGCGCGGCTGCCAAGGGCAGGAAGAAGAAGGCGATCACCCCGAAGGAAATCAGGTAGCGGGAATCGACGAGAGACAGGGTCACGTTCTGAATGGCGCCTATCGGACAGATGCAGCCTTTTCGATAAAAGCCAAAATAGGCGAGCGCGCCGATGCTGAGGAGCAACACCCCGTTGCGGCTGCGGCGCTTCAGAATCAGCCATGATCCCAGCCCCAAGGCGGAAATCAGGGCCACAATATCGAGGATGCGGACCCAGTCGGCGCGCGGCTCCGGATGGTCCGGTGTCGGAAAACTGTAGATCCCGCCGAAATCAGGCGGCTTTTTCTGGTACTGGGCAAAAAGCACACTCGATGCCAGAGCGGCAACGACGATGAGCACCAGCCAGGTATGTTTTGGCACGCGGCGACCTGCCGGTGCGATCGGGCGCAGCCATCCTGCCAGGAGAATCCGCAAGCGAGCTTGCGCACTCGCCCACGGGCGCCCGGCAGGAAATCGATGATCAGGCATGCTCGCCTTCCTCAGCGCTCTCCGCGGGAGACTTGCCCGGGACGTGGATGCGCACGATGGCACGATCCGGGCAGGCAATCTGGATGGCGCATTCATTACACTCGACGCAGCGGGTGTAGCGGATCTCCAGTTGCAGGGATCCGTTTCCCATGGGAGGTTTGCAGGCTTTTACACACTTGCCGCAACCGTCGCAAAGGGCTTCATCGATCGTGTACTCGTAGTAATTATTGTTGGGATCCTCTTCATCAACCTTGCCCACCACGCGCCGCTTGAGAGCGTCTTGCGGACAGACCTTTCCTGAAGGTATGCCTTTTTCGTTTGGCGCGCTTTTCACGTCGAAATAGGCGGGGCAGAGCATGCAATAGCCGCACTTATCGAATTGATTCACCGCCTTCACCGCCGACAGACTCAGAACACAGGAAGTGCGGCACAAATCGCAAGCGGTGCACTTAAAAGGATCGACCTGGTATACGGCGTTGCCCGAAACCCTGCGGGTGAGCAAGCCGGCTGCACCGCCGATAGCAGCAAAACCAAGAATGCGGCAGGACCGGTCGATGAACTGGCGGCGCGTGCTTTTTTCGCTCATGCGTGTGCAATCTCCTCAAGCTTCCCATCTGCCGGCGAATGAAGGCCGCCAAGCGATTCGTTTCCTGTCCCGGCCACGAGGGAGAAGATCTTGATTTCGCGGCGGACAGGATCGGCCGCGAGGATACGCCCCTTCGAATCCACGGCAAGGTGGATGTGTATGCAGTTGGGATCGAAATGTTCCGGGCCGATGACTGCGAGCAGCTTCCCGTCGGGCTCATACACCTTCACCCGGGAGATCATCTTCTCCGCGGTGACGATTTTCCCGTCCGGCGCGATGGCCAGGTTCACGGGATTGCAGCAACCCACGAAGTCTTCGGGATTGCTCATGCCGAACTTGCCGAACTTGCCGAGCGGCGATCCGCCGATGGCCCATGCGGTGACCTGATGCCGCCCCGTATCGGTTGCGCGGACCACCCCCTTGGCATCCACATCCATATCCAGGCTCTTGTTCGGAAGGATAAAACTCCCGGTCTTGTTTTCGGTGCCGATCAGGCCGAGCTGCCGGCCGTTCATGTCATAGCGGCGTATGATGCGGGCGTCGGCATCGGCAACGAGGATTTCCTTCCCGTATGTCTTGACGGCGGTGATGCGGGCCGGAGCTTTTGAGTCACCCGCAGCAAAACCGCCCACGCGTTTTCCTTCGGCATCATAGATTTCGACGAGGTTACTGGCTCCGACATAGACGCGCCCGTCGGGGCCTGCGGTGAGACATCCGGCCTTCTCCACCGTCTTCCACTTGCGTACGACATTCCCCCCGGCGTCGAAAATCCGTATTTCATTGTCGCCCAAGGCGTAAATCTCGTCTCCGGCGCCGACGGCAATCCCCGCAAGCGAGCGGCGGAAAGGATGTGCCGATGCAGCTGCGCCCAGCACTGCGACCTGGGCGTATTTCCGATCGAACCTTCTGGGCGGCTGCGCGGCTTTGCCGGCCTGCCCGCCGGATTGGGGTGCCGCAGCAGGTTCTACTGCAAGCTGAGCCGTCCGGGGGGCGGGACGGACACGAAAGGCGGCTGCGACAAAAGCAGTGAAAGCCCCAGCGACCGCTGCCGGCGGAAACCACGATTTCCAGTAACGATCGCGCAAGCTGAGCTGCGTCGTTTCCTTTTCGTTCGGATTCATGTGCCTCCCATTTGAACCGCGCAGATCTCGAAGAACTCAAAATCCCAGCCGGTGATTTGAGGCTTGCGTGACCGCGGCGGCCTGATCTGTCCTCCAGTTAGTTTCCGCCGAGAAACTCCATGTTCGCTCGACATGGACCTGGACTTCGACCTGGACGTGGCCCTGGTCCTCGACTTGGGCTTTGGCAATTCCCTCCCAGATAAGCCTTTGCAATTTAAAATCTAGCATCATGCCATCCGGTTTCTTTGGGTCCACGTCCAGGTCCAGGTCGAGGTCGAGGACCAAGAATTATGGAGTCTCGCGACAGAAACCAGTTACTTCCCGCTCCCCGACGGGCCCACCTGGAGGCATACCATCTGGCTGTTGTCGCGGATCACCAGCTTTCCGTTGGAAAGGGCCATCGGCCCCCACACTTCTTCTCCCCCGAGGATCTGGGCGCTGGCGAGCTCCTTATATTGCTTGGTGTTGGCTTCGATGAGACGCACCATCCCGGTGTCGCCATCGAGGATGAAGAACATCCCATCGGCGAGCATGAAGGCGCCGAGACCGAACGTTCGGGTTGCCGCAGGATCTCCCGACGCGACCGGGCTCTGCCAGACGACCTTGCCGTCCAGGCTGACGCAGGAGAATCTTCCACGGGTCTTGCTGCCCACGGCGAAGAGATGATTCTGGTACAGGATCGGGGTGTGTACCTCGGAGTTGAATTGCGCGCTGGTCAGTTCATAGAGTTTCTGAACGGTAAAGCCGGAGGCGCCCTTCTGAACCTGGATCATCATGCTGCCCGCTTCATATCCGCTGGTGATGAAGATTCTACCGTCGCCGATCGAGACCGGTGAGGGGCAAGCCGCCATCTTGGTCATGAACGGGATGCTCCAGAGGATCTGCCCATCCGCAGCGGCGATACCGAGCACCTTGTTCGGGGTCATGTACAGGTACTGTTTGACTCCTCCAATCGTCGCCGGCATCAGCGAGGAGTGTGACATCAAGTCCTTGCCGGGATTCGGCGATCGCCAGATCTCCTTGCCGGTTGCCTGATCGAAGGCAACCGCCAGGGCATCCCCTCCTGTCGCCAGCACCACACGATCTCCGTCAAGGAGCGGATTCTGACCGGCATACCATCCCGGGATCGTAGCCTTGTAATCCTGGACGAGGTTTTTCTGCCAGACCGGCTTGCCCGTCTTTATGTCCAGGGCATGGAAGCGGCACTTGGGATCCAGAGAAAAAACCAGTCTCGTGCCTATCGCAGGCACAGTGCGGGTGATCCCGTGGTTGGGACGGACTTCGACCGGGTAGCTCCACTGCCAGATGTCCTTTCCGTCGGCGATGGAAATGCAGCGCACCAGGTGTTCTTTCTTTTCGGCATTGTAGTCGTTCAGGTAGATTCTGGCGTCCTTGATGGCAGCACCGGCGTAGCCTTCGCAAACAGGAATCTTCCAGAGCACTTTCGGGCCTCCGGCAGGCCATGTCTTGAAGAGCCCGGTTTCAGTGGAAATATTGTCCCGGTTTGCGCCGCGGAACTGGGGCCAGTCGGCGCCCAGAACAACGACGGCAGCCAAGCTGATGAACGCACACAGACGATACCACATAAGGGCAGGCTCCTCTCAAAGGTACCCTCGTTAATCCTAAAGGCTTGCAGGTAATCTTTTCATTTATGAAATCCATGTTCAAGTAAAAATATAACGCAAATCCCTGAATCAGCAGAGGGCTTCGATCCCCGATATGGCAGCGCCACAAGCAGATGAATTCAGAGTGTCAGGAGGAGATAATGGTGCTGCTGGATTTGCTACCTGCCCAGTTACGGCTCTGTGATTCAGATAGTAGGGGTAGCAAGGCGGGAAGGGGCAGAAAAGAAAAAGCGAACCACGAAGACCTCAAAGCGCTTGCCTTCCATGCATCCGGCGAAGATTTCTTTGAGGTCTTTGAGGTCTTCGAGGTTCGTTTCTATTGCCAGTGTCTGAATCGCAGGTTTCGGCTTGCTTCCCTGGCTTTGCGGGGATAAAAATGTCAGCATAGTTCTCCCATGGGTACGGCTTCATGCCCCGTGGCGCCGGCTGCCGATGTGTACCAGGGGAGGTTCCATGGAAACGAATGCGCGGAGGGTTTGCGATGAAATGCGGGCGATGCGGTAACGAGAACAGCAGCACGGCGCGCTTTTGCGCAAAGTGCGGGACGTCCCTGAGCTCCGGGTCCATTCTGAATCGGTTGAATCCCGATTTGGAAAGCACCCGGCGGCAGGTGCGGGAACATCTGGAGGCGACCAAGGCATCGCTCAACGCCCAGATCGCTCAGTACTCCTCTCCCTTACGCGCGACGGCAAAGCCGGCCGCACCGGCCGGTTCCCGTTCGCTCATACACCCGATGGAGTTGTTGAGTCTGCTGCTGCCCTTGCCCGATCAGATCACGCAGTCGAAGAACATTGCGCTCTCCAGTCCTTTCATCCAGTCCAACGCTTTATATAGCTCCCGCATCGCGAGCGTTAGTTTTGCGTTTCTGGTGGAGGATGCGACTGTAAACGCCTATGCGACGGACTTTCCCCATGATCTGCCGGATGGCGGAAAACTCGAACCGCCCGCGATCGTCTTTCTGAACGGGCTCGCTTCCGCACTCCGTTTGATCGCAGCCGCTGTGGCCGTGAGCATGCGGCCGCATGAGGGTGTGCCGAGCGCCGGGGAGTCAGCTCTGGGCAGGACATTTCGCGCGATGGGGAGCAGCCTCGTGCAGTCCGGAGGCAAATTCGACTTCGAAATGTTGGCTATGATCTTCGAACAAGCCGTCGTATCGGAGATTGTCGAAGGCGACGACCGATTTGTGTCTCTGGCCCGCTCTCTGTCGGCATCCATGGAAGCTGCCGTCATCGCCCATGAGGCAGGCCACATTGCGCTGAGCCACACCCTGGGCATGGCTCTGAACTTTGATGTGTCTCGAAACCAGGAGCGCGAGGCGGACAGCTTTGCTTCATCGGTGCTTTCGACCAGCCCCTTCCGCGAGTATCTGTTTCTCGGACAGGTTTTCGTAACACTCCTGTTTTCGTGGATGGATCATGTCGCTCGATCCAAGAATCCGACCACGCATCCGCTGGGCCGGGAGCGGTTTTTCAATGTCATGACGAACAACAGCGCAGCAGCCGCTGATGCCGCCGACCAGTTCGGCCTCACGCGCGAACGCCTGATTGAGCTGCTGCCTCCCGAAGACGCTCAGACCGTGACCATGCGTTTTCTGCAGAGCCCCGGCACGAGATAGGCCCGGCCGCTTCTGTAAACCACGAAATACACGAA
>CAYGWQ010000197.1:0-10470 GCA_964353465.1 uncultured Acidobacteriota bacterium
GATGCCGAAATGACTTAACTTAGCGCTTAAGGGCTAAAGCCCGCCCGCACATGATATGCATGATTGAAGGACGATTCGGTCCCCAAAGGGAGTTTTGCGACAGAAACTAACTAACCTCCATTCTAGTCTGGCGGCGATACTGCCGCCCTTGTCTCGCAGGAGTGAGAGACAGCCGGTCTTTGTCGCGATCTGGTGCTTCAAGGTGGCTCTTCATATGCTGGCACGTGCCCCATCAGGTGTAGAATCGGCGGCAGTGGATCCAATGGAAATTTACTGGTGATCTGTGAAGGTGACCTGGAGCGCATACCGCGGAAGAAGAGGGACTGCCGCAGCCGGCCCTTAACCTCACATTGGCGCTCGTTCCAATTATCCCCGGGAGCCGGTATCATGAGATTCCAAACGCGCCTGCTGTTGATCCTGATCTTGACACTGTCGGGCCTGCCGTCAGTCCTGCCCCAAACCACATTGTCCGGCAGTCAGGCCACTGCTCAGGAACAGCGTCCAGGCCCGCCCGGAACCATCCGCGTCCAGGTCCGGCTGATTCCGGTCGATGTAGTCGTTACCGACGCCCGTGGTCGTCCGGTTACGGATTTAAAGCAGGAGGATTTTCAGATCCTGGAAAACGGGCGGCTTCAGGAAATCCGGCACTTCTCGGTGCAAACCTACACCACAACCGCTGCGACAACCGCCCAGGCAGCGGGAGCGAGAGCGGCGACAACTTCTGATTTTGCGCCGCGGACTGCACGCACTTTCCTGATCCTGATGGGGCGGGGCCGATATCAGACGCCGTTCAAGAGTGTGGATGCCTTGATCCGGTTCATCCAGGATGATTTGCTGCCCCAGGATCGCGTGGCGGTATTCGCTTACAACCGGGCTACTGACTTCACCACGGACCACCAGCAGATTGTACAGGTGCTCGAGCGCTACAAGCAGATGCACGAAAAAATCGAATCCTGGTTGGAGTCGCGGTTCAGCGGTCTCGCCTCCATTTATGCGAGCAAGGAGATACCCAAATCCTTTCAGAAAGACATTGACAAGATCTTTGCCGATCCCGAAGGGCTGGCATCGCGACAGGTGCCCCCGGGACGAATGACCGAAGAGGGCAAATTAGTCAAGGATTGGGAGAGGGCTGCAGGCATTCTCCTGGCCGACTCCGGGAAATCAGCCGAAGCGAGCATGCGCAAGGCTGTCGCTGATAACATGGCCGAGGAGGCAAAACAGACGGGCGACACGGAATTGGCAGCAGCAGCGGCGCAATTCAATAGCCTCCTTACATTCGATACGCTCGAGAAGGATTCCGTCCTCCTGTGGATGCCTTTCGATCAATTCGCGCCCAAGGCGGCAGGTTCATTCCAGGACATGCAGAACATCTACACCTGCATCGAATATCTGCGCTACGTGTCAGGCGAGAAACACCTGCTTTTCCTCAGCGATAAGGGGCTGCTCTTTCCGAGCGGCCGGACAGATTACGACAAGAATATCGCCGCTATTGCAAATGACGCGCGTGTCGCCATCGATACGTTCCATACCGGCGGCGTCTTTCCTGACGCCGGTCGCTATCCCAACAAGGGGCAATCCGTCACTCTGGAGGAACCGAATCCTCCGCCCGCTGAATCCGAGGCGAGCTGGAGTCAAACTTTCATGATCTCGAGCATGAGAACCGTATCTCAGCTCACAGGCGGAAGCACATCGGTCTACGAGGACATCGGCAAGGCGCTCGATCGCATTAATGAAACCTCCCTCGTTCAGTACCTCCTTGGCTACTATCCGATCGATGAGCGCTGGGATGGAAGATATCGAGAAATCAACGTCAAGGTGAATCGGCCCGGCCTCAGGGTATCTTTCCGACACGGCTATTTTGCCCGTGACAGGTTGCAGCCGTTCGACATGGAGGCGTTCATTTCCTTTAACCGCATCACGGCTGCGGGAGGCTACGAGAGGGAGATCAATGACATCCCCTTCGACATCAAGGCGGCAAAGGCAAAGGATGAGTGGGGGCAACCCCAAGTCAACGTTGGCTTGCAGATCGACTGTACGAAAATCGGGTTCAACATGCTCGAGGGACGGCATTCGAGCAAGCTGCGCGTCACCATCTTCCAGGGGGATCCCAAGGGCAACTATCTGGGAGCTGACTGGAAATTTGTAACGTTGCGGCTGTTGGAGGGCACGTATCAGCAATGTATGCAATCCGGCATCCCGGTAACGATCGAGGTCCCCCTCAAACATTCAAAGGCGATTCTGAAGGTGATTGTCTATGATCTGAAGGGCGACCGGGTAGGGAGCCAGCTCTGCAAGGTCAAGTAGCCGCTTTGCTCCGTGCGCACCATGAGCGTCAACAAGCATCACTTGGTGGTATTCTCGGATCGCAGGCATCGGGCGAAAAGGGGACATTCCGCTTTTCCCGGTTTGACGCTCAAATGGCTATGGCAAACTGGAAAAGCGGAATGTCCCCTTTTCGCCCTCGGATCGCGAGCATTAAAGGAGCGTTCCCATTCCTGGTTGACATCGAAGCGCGCAAACGGAAACATGCCTATTCGAAGACACGGCCCAGTCGGGAGCATGACATGCCAATGGATTCTGCCGTATCCGCCGGAGAGGTCAGCGCAGGCCTCCCGCAACGGTTTCCGATCCGCATCTGGCTGATTTCTTTTGCCGGGTGGCTGTTCGACTTCTACGATCTCGTCCTATTCTCGTTTTTGCTGATCCCGATCGGCCGGGATTTAGGCCTGACGGAGCCGCAGGAAGCGGTGCTGCTCGGCGTCGCCCTGGGCGGCTCCGGGATTGGCGGCATCCTTTTCGGCTATCTCTCCGACCTGTACGGGCGCAAGCGGGTCATGACATGGACCATCCTGCTGTATTCCCTGGGGACCGCTCTGACCTCGCTGGCAACCGGTCCGATCAGTCTGCTGCTGTTTCGGGCGGTGACCGGCCTGGGAGTGGGCGGCGAGTGGGCAGTCGGGCACGCCATCATGGCCGAGTCAACACCGGCCCGCATGAGAGGCCGGGCATCGGCGTTTCTTCAGGCAGGCGAACCGGTCGGAGTCGCGCTGGCCGCCGTCGTCGGGCTACTGGTCACTCCTCTCATCGGCTGGCGTGCCGTGTTTCTGATCTCTTCTGCGTCTGCCGGTGTTGCGCTGGTCGCGCGCCAGTTCCTGCCGGAATCGTCTTTGTGGCAGAAACAGAAGGAAGATCGCTTGTCCCCGATCGCTGCCATGAGGCTGCTGGCTCGCCGCCGTCTGGTGAGCCCGCTCATTAAGGCATGGCTGCTTGGAGTCTTCAAGTTGGGGACTTATTGGACCTGCTATACCTGGCTGCCCAAGTTCCTCCAGAACCAGCTGCACCAGACCATCGGCCGGTCGGCATTGTGGATTCTGACCGCTCAACTCGGGCAATTTCTTGGCATGATGACATTCGGCTTTGTCGCAGATCGCTATGGCCGGCGGCGCGCGTTCACTGCCTACTCGATCCTGACGGCGACTGCCCTCTATCCGCTCGCTTTTCACTGGGAGGCGGTGCTGCCCCATCCGTTCCTGTTCTGGAGCATGATGTTCGCGCTGGGCCTGGGATCGGGTTGCACGGCAGGATTCGGCGCGCTTCTTGCCGAGCTGTTTCCCACCGAAATCCGCAACTTCGCCATGGGTACCGCCTACAACTGTGCCAGGGGCGTACAGTTTTTTGCTCCGATTGTCGTGAGCATGTTCGTCGCTGCCCACGGCATCAAGGGCGGACTCGGCGTGCCGATCGTGCTGGCGCTGGCGACCGCGTCCTGGGTATGGACGCTGCCCGAAACCCGCGCGCGGGATCTGGCCAAAGTCGCAAAATCGGCAGAGTGATCTGCTCGTTTGATGAAAAAAGGCAGCGGCGCACTTGTTCGATTGAAAACGGGCATCGGAATGAAAAAAGAAGCGGCGGCAGGATGCCATGATCCTGCCGCCGCTTATCTTGTCGGCTTACAACAGGATTGGGGCTGTTGTATTGCCGGCCCCCCCTATCTCGCGCCCGGCTGCGGAGCGCCGGCTTCGAGGTGGTTCCAGTTCAGGATCGCGTTGAGCGCGAGGTTGAAATTGCCATGGGTCTGGTACCGCCAGAATGGGCGGCTGGCAAACGTCACGACGTGGCCCTTGCCGAGCGGCGAATCGATGACCACGGCGCGGCCGACCAGCGCCTGCTGGCCTACGAGGCCGCCGCTGAGCAGCATGTCGTTCGGATCGTTCGGGAAACGCAGGATGACGCGCGGCAGCAGCGATGGGTCGATGCTCGGTGCACCGCCGCCGCGTCCCCCGCCGCCGCCACCCGGGCCGCCGCGTCCGCCACCTGGGGCTGCAGGAGGAGGAGGCCCGTCGAGGGTTGTCAGCGTCGGAAGCGTGGCGTTCGGCGTCAGGTTCATGCCGACTCCGGGAATCTGGGCGCCGCCGCGTCCCCCCCCGCCGCCGCCCCCGCCGATTCCGGCGCCGCCCGCGCTGAGCACCGGGCCGGAACTGAAGTAGACGGCGAGGTTGTCGCTGTCGTACCCGTAAGCGATTGGGCTGTTCCTGTCCGCGAACTGTGCTTTCATCACGACGCCGCGCGCGAACAGCCCTGCCGGCTGTTCGACTGTGATGCCGCTGATCAGGTGGTAGTCGGGGAAGATCGTGGCCGTCGAGCCCTCGGTAACGAGCAGGCCGCCTTCCTGCACGAACTTCATCAGGTTGACGAGCCCTTCGAAGCCCATTCCGCCGCGGATATCATCGGCTGAATCCTGCACTCCCAGGTTTGGGGTCAGATCGCTTTTCTTGTACGGGATCGGCTCAGGGCCCTGCACGCCATTCACCTGTGATTCGGCCGTTCCGCCGACATGCGGGAAGATGATCACGTCGAACCTCTGCCGCAGGTTCGGCTCTCTCAGCTTTGTGTCCCCCATGTAGGTGTAGGGTATCTTCAGCTTGTCGAAAGCCATCCGCACCCAGCCTTCGTTCTGGGTGTTCGACCAGGAGTGAACGTAGCCGATCCTCGGCGCAGTCATCTCGTGCGATTTTACGGATGGCACCGATTCGACTGCATAGGCCGCCAGACCGTACTCCTTGATCGACGCTTCCAGCGCTGCTCGATCGGCGTTCGGAATGATGAACGCTCCGGCGTTGAACTTCCTGCCCGCTGCCTCGAATGCCTCTTCGGCAGCCAGCATCTTCACGCCCTTGTGCGCGAAACGGAACGACGGCAGGCTCGTGTCCCCATTGTGATCGACGATGATCACGCTGCCGGAACCGGTGATCGTACCCGGGACCTTCGCGTCTGCCACGAGCAGCGTCATCGGCTGGTCGAGCGCCGTATTGTCCTCGATCTTCGCCACCTTCACGCTGCGCAGCAGCGGGATCGCCCATCCGGTGTCATCGTATGGGTTCGGATTGGCCGGCGAGAAAGCCTGGGTGTCGAGGAAGTTGATCGCGCAGCGGCTGTACGGCTGGTCCATCCGGACGACATAGTCGCCCGCAGCCACCTGCACCTTGCCGGCCGTGAACGCGCTGTTGGCTGTGTGCACTTCGATTCCCTGCTGCCGCAACAGGTTCACCAGGCTGGCGGCCTCGCCGCGGCGCCGCTGGCCGGCCGGGATCACCCACGCGTGCAACGGGCCGTCCTTTCCCAGGGCGACGGCGCGCTTGTTCTTCAGGTAGTAGTTCTCCAGGAGCATGTCGCGGTTCCTGGCCGTGAACTGCAGCGCCAGGAGCAATCCCGACTGCTGGATGTTGACGTTGTTGCGCGGGCCCCACTTGATGAGCGGCAGCGGCGGATTCGGCCGGTACCACTCCTTGCTGCTCGAGGTGACCACCTCACGGTTCGCCGGGCCGTAGCTCTCGGTCTCGTAGAAGCGGCCGATCGAATTGTGCAGGTTGGCAATCCAGAACAGGTAGTTGGGCGCCCAGCCGTCGTAGAACGAACCGGTCCAGACACCCGGGACGCCGCGCTTGGTCATCTCGGCGACTTCGAACTCCGAGATCTGCCACCATTCGTTGGTCACCAAGGGATCGACCGCCGTGTTGTAAGGGCCGGCGCCCGTCGAAACATACAGGTAGTCCGACGATTCGTGCAGGTCGTGCATCACCGTGGGATGCCATTCGAGGTAGGTGCGGAGCACGTTCTGCGTGAGCTTCAATCCGAGGCCGAGGCCGTCGCGGTTGTTGTCGTGGGCGACGTACTGGCCCCACCAGATGAGCGGCATCCGCTTGCCGGTTTTCTTCTGGTAGTAAAGGTTGTCCACGACCTTCTCGCGGCCGTCTACTTCGACCACCGGCGTGAGGAAGACGATCACGTTGTTGCGGATGTTCTGGATAAACGGCGTTTCTTCCACGATGAGCCGGTAAGCAAGCTCCATCTGCATCTCGGCGCTGCCGGTCTCGCCCGAATGCAGGTTGCCGGTCGCCCAGTAGATCGGTTTCCCGGTAGCGATCAGCTGCTGCGCCTGGGCGTCGGTCAGCTTCCGCGGATCGGTGAGGTCGGCGAGAATCTTCTTGTACCTGTCGAGCGTCTTGATCGTCGCCTCGTCCGCGATGGCGAGGACGATCATGTCGCGCCCTTCCTCGCTTTTCCCGATCGTGAAGAACCTCGTGCGGCCGGGCGCCGCCTTGGCGAGCGCCTCGAAGTAAGCCTTCATGTCCTTGTAGTAGGTTAGTTCGTCGGGTGTGCCCGCGACGCGGCCGAGAAACTTGAGCGGCGTGGGCACCGTCGCGGACGCGGGCAGATGGTCGACGAGCTCCGTCAGAATGCGTGGATCCTGAGTGTATTCCTTGATCTTTGCGGTGTACTCCTCGTCCAGTTTCTGGACGAGATCAACTTTTGCCTGCGCCTTTTCGCTCTGGGCGATCATGCTGCCGCCCGACGGCAGCGCCACTACGATCGCGATAACAGCGCAGCGGAAAGCAAGCTTGCGTATCCAACCGAGCGTCATGACTTCCTCCTTCCAGCAGATCGGCGCGGCGGCCGCGCCGGAACCTTCGCATAAAAATCCACGCAGGCATCTTATAAGGCTTTCTCTCAGGGCGCACAAGGAGAAATCATGGCGGGGAGACAGACAGGCTCATGTCATTCGCCAACAGCTCATTCGCATTGAAAGCATTGACGTTTTTGTCTCAAGGCAACAGCCTCGAAATCCATGATGGAAGGCCTCTCTTGCATGATCGCCACACTCAGATCTATTTTCGCCGGATCACATGAAGTCGGCAGTTACTAGTCAGTTCATGGGTATGCAGACACTTGTTTTTAGAGACTCTTCGAGCCTTCGAGTCTTGGAGGTTAAAAAGCCTACCTCTAAGTCTCGAAGACTCTAAGGCTCAAAAGAGCGCTGGACGTCCGCATAATTATGAACTGATAAGTAAGAGTCTGGAATCCATATCAGGGCGTGCGACAAGATCGCAGCTGGTTTTTCCTTTGCGCCTCATTTTGAAGGCGAGAGGAGTCAGGTCCGATCAGGATTATTTATCGGGAAGTTGCATCATCCAGATGTTGGAGGTCAGCTCCAGTCGATACCAGAGCAGCTTGTCCTGCGCCACTCCGATTGCTCGCGGTCCCCGGGGTGCATAGGCATAGATGGCTCCGCCAGTAGACTGATGTTCATGAAAGACACCAAACGGTTCCCCCCTCGGCTTTTTGGTCCCTGCATCCAGCCGCTGCGCCCAAACGCAGCAGTAACCATCCCTTTCGGAAAGAAAATAGACCAGGTTCCCGTCCGGCGACCATCTTGGCGAACCCAGATAGGTGGCGTCTTCCAGTAGCGGGATCCAGTCCTTCTCGGGAACAGGCGTGTCCTTGACCGGAGCGACGCAGATGGCGGACCGGCCGCTGGGCTTGGCCCAGAGGAAGGTCACCCAGCGGTCGTCTGCAGACAAAGCGGCATCCTCGACCGTTCCGCCGTTTGCCTTCAGAATTTCAATCTGCCTGGCACTGTCGTTATCCTGCCGCACCAGTCGGTCACGGCCGTAGCGAACCAGGATTTCATTCGAACCGGAGAAAAAATCAAATATGGTGCAGCCTTCACAGATCTGGCGGCCCGTGGCTGCTTCGCCGCTCACAATAAGCGATACCGATTTGTTATTAACCAGGTCGCGGTAGGCGAGTTGTGAACCGTCCCGGTTCAGCCTGGTGTAACTAGGGGATTCACCGGGGATGGCAGATTCCCTGCCGCTGGGCATGTCTTTGATGCGAACTTCAATACGCCTGGGAGCGGTGCTGACATAGGCGACGTAGCTCATCCGGGTCCCGTCCCTGGAGATTGCAGGGAACGCCTTGGTGGTACTGTCGTTGGTGACAAGTTGCGGCGCTCCCTTGGTAATCCCGGCGTTTGGATCGAGAGCAGTGATTACCAGGTTCAAGCCGATATTCAGGCTCGGAAAAAGCATGTGCCCGTCGGCAGACAGCGAAGCAGTCACCCGCAATCCGGGCCCGGAGGTGAGCTGCTGAACCTGGTCTGAGACTTTCCAAGTGCCGGGTGACAGGGTTGTCCGATAAATGTTCATGCCCTCCACGGCCATGCCTCTGAAGAAAATGACCTGGTTGCCGATCCAGGCGCCTGGACAAAAGTAGAAGGCCAGTTGGCTGGGCGGGAAAGCCGGCCTCCCTGTGGGGATTACCCTTCCGTCCTCGACTCCGGCCACCCACCAGTTAATCTCTCGCTCCCTGGTCCCGCTGAAAAGAACATTTTTGCTGTCCGGCGACCAGATCGGGGCTGAGTCCACTCCATATTCCGGCTGGAATGGCTTGGGTGAGCCTCCGCGAGCCGGGATGAGGAACATCTTGTTCATGCGGATTTCCGGAGTCCCTGCTTGCTCCCAATACAAAATCTGCGAGCCATCCGGAGAAAAACGCGGATCCCGGCCCCGGTCGGCAATTCTGCGCTCTTCCTCCTGGCCGAGAGCATCGATCACATAGATTCCCCCGCCATCACGCTCTGAGCGAAACGCGATGCGGGCTCCGTCCGGCGAGAAAGATGGCTGCCGATCCTCTGATTTATGATGAGTCAGCCGCATGGGCTTGCTTCCCGTAAATTGCTGCACCCAGATGTCGAGATTGCCCTCGCCGCTGCGATCGGAGGCGTAGGCAGCGAGCTTGCCGTCGAGCGAGATCGCAGGATCCAGGGCAATGCCTTGATCTGAGGTAAACCTGGAGATCGCGGGTGGGCCTGACGCCACCGGCTTGCGAAAAAACTGCCAGACACTGACAGCAGCAACGCCAAGCAGAAGCCCGGCTGCCGGTATCAGCCACCACAACCGACCGCTGCGAGCCCGCGCAACCCTCGACGTGCCGGACAATTTTCCGGAATCCGATTCCTCTTTCAGATCCTGGAGAACGGCCATCAGATCGGCCATGCCCTGCCAGCGCCGCTGCGGTTCTTTGCGCAAGCAACGCAGCAACACGCGCTCGACTTCCTCCGGCAGAGCTTCGAGCATTTCTCTAGGGGAACGCGGCTCTTCGCGGATAATCGATGCGATCGTGGAGGCCTTGGTCTCGCCCTGGAAGGCGCGCCGGCCGGTGAGCATCTCGTATACCACGGATCCGAAGGAAAAAATGTCCGAGCGGGCGTCGATGGTCTTTCCTTCGGCCTGCTCCGGCGACATATATGCGACTGTGCCGACAATGGCGCCTTCCTCCGTAAAATCGGTGGCTGTGGAGGCAGAATGGTCGGACTCGGCAGGCTCCATCAGCTTGGCCAAGCCAAAGTCGAGGACCTTTGCGGTTCCGCTTTCGGTGACCATGATGTTCGAGGGTTTCAGGTCCCGGTGAATGATCCCTGCGGCATGGGCTTTGGAAAGCGCATCAGCAATCTGAACTGCATAACCCAGTGCTTCATTCAGCTTGATGCCCTTGCTGCCGATCAACCGGTCCAGCGTCTTTCCGGCAACAAACTCCATCACGATGAAATGCACATCGCCTGAAGAATCGAGGTCATGAACGGTGACGATGTTGGGATGGTTGAGTGCCGACGCTGCCTTCGCCTCCTGCACGAAGCGCCTGCGGCGGTCGGCGTTGGATACTGATTCGGCGGGCAGGACTTTGATAGCCACAAAGCGGTCCAGGCGAAGATCTTTTGCTTTGTAGACGACGCCCATGCCGCCCTGGCCCAGCTTTTCTATCACTTTGTAATGCGAAATATTTTGGCCGATCACGATGGCGAGCTCCCCTGATCTACCAACATTCGCTCGTACGCGGCTAGCAGTCTAGCTCACCTGCCCTGGATCGCGAAACCAATTTGCCATGGTCAAACAATCGGGACCAGTCACGAATGGCACTAAGATCGAGATTGGATCCCCACGGACCTTGCAGGAGTCCGGCCGAAAAGGATGTGGTTCACGCCCATATACGTTAGCCTGATTAGTATGGGATTACACAGATTTCGGTCGCCCTGATATGACGATGTTGAGCGGAGCGCACCGGAAAGCGGCGCCAAGGCCTGAACCTTATACGGAACCGGGTACGGATATTCGTGTGCCGCACCTTCGGCGC
>CAYGWQ010000198.1:0-6008 GCA_964353465.1 uncultured Acidobacteriota bacterium
CTCCACCAGTATCTGGTGCGCGATTTTCAGTAGCCAGATCGCCGCTAACTCCAAACACGAGGGCGACTATATCGAGAAGGCCAAGAGAGCGCGCAAGCTCGGCTGGAACAACCAGTATGAATTCCTCAAAAAGGCCATTAAAAAAACGGCCACAATCAAGGTCCGGCTCGAGCGCCAGATGCTTGCCCTGGAATCAGCCGTGCAAATCAAGGAGCAGGCCGAAGGTCATTTTGAGTTCGCCAACGCCATGAACTCCCTCTCCAAGTCCATTGCGGAAGTCTTCGGCGCGACCGACATGGCCAAAACCCAGGTCAACTTTGAAAAAGCCATGTCGCAGGCGGAGAGCCTGGAAGAACGGGTTGACACGTTCCTGGAAATGACCTCCGAATCAATGTTCGACTACGAAGGCAGCTCGGAAGGCCAGGCCGTGAGCGATGCCGATATCGATAAGATGCTCGAGGAGCAGGTTGAGCACGAAGAGCGCTCCGGAGTCGACGACGAGATCGATAAGGACCTGTCGGCAATTCAGAAGGAGATCGAAAAAAGCGGCAAGTAAGTACACGCTGCCGGGATTCGCTCATGACAGAAGGCTTTCAGGACACGGAAGAACACGGACAAACACGGATCCGGTCCGTGTTCTTCCGTGTTTTTCCGTGTCCAGAGTTGTTTTGCGATCCTATCTTTATGCATAAGGCAGCCTGAAAAGGTTCGACGATGCAGTTTCTCCTAGAGCATTACGCCAGGAATAAAGATCAGGGGCTCGATTATCTCAAGATCGGGGACAACGAGCAGGCGCGCTATCACCTGCTCATGGCGGCCAAATACCTGCTCAAGGCGGCCCAGGATTCCGAGCCCAACCTGCGCCAGATCCGGCACGAGAAGGCTATCCGCCTGCGCGATCTGGCGCTCTCCCTCAAGGGGAAGAAAGTCCCCCCTGCCCGTGGAGCAGCGCTAGCCAGAAACGCCCCAGCCAAAGACCAGGACGGCGACCTGACGCCCGAGAGCAAGTGGATCGTCTCCGAGAAGCCCAATGTGCGGTTCGACCAGATTGCCGGGCTGGACGATGTCAAAGAGGCGATCAACCTGCGGGTCATCTACCCGTTCCGCCACCCCGAAGCGGCAACCCGCTTCAAGAAAAAGGCCGGCGGCGGCATGCTCCTCTACGGTCCCCCGGGCACGGGCAAAACCATGATCGCCAAGGCCGTGGCCACGGAGCTGGATGCGCAGTTTCTGAATGTCAAGAGCTCCAACATCATGTCCCAGTGGGTCGGCGTCGCGGAACAGAACCTGGCCCGCCTCTTCGAGGTCGCCCGCCGGTACCCAGTGTCGGTCGTCTTCCTCGACGAGACCGAGGCCCTGGTCGGCAGGCGCGGCAGCCAGTCCACCGTCATGAACCGCGTCGTGCCGGAGTTCCTCTCGCAAGTCGACGGCCTCGATCCGAAGGTGAACTGCATCCTGCTCATGGGCGCCACCAACCGGCCCTGGGACATGGATGAGGCCGCGCTGCGCACCGGCCGTTTTGGCGAGAGGTTCTACGTGGGCCTGCCGGATGTTGCCGCACGCGAGCAGATGCTCCACTTCAATCTCGACGGCATCCCCATGGAGTCCGGCGTCGATTTTCACGCCCTCGCCGTCAAGCTCGAGGGGTACAGCGGCGCCGACATTGCGGGTGTCTGCATCAAAGCTACGGATTATCCCTTCCGCCGGCAGATCCGCTCGGGAGCCGAAGCCATCGTCACCGCAACGGACCTGGACCAGGCCATCAAGGAAGTGCCGCCCACGGTCAACATGGCCATGCTGGATCGCTACCGGAAATTTGCCGAGGGGAGCTGATTCTTGAGCGAACAACTGGACAGACAACTGGACAGGCACCTGAACACGATCGCTAGAACCATGGGGGGATTTCTGCGCGGCTTCGACAATCCGCGCTTGCACACAGGCTCCGCGGACCTTTTCATCAGGGAATTCCGGAAAGTGCTCGTTCACCCGGCACTGCATCTTCCTGATGGGAACCAAGTCGTTTCTTATGCCGCTGCCGCAGGTTCCTATCGGGTCCCTTCAGATGTCGCTGCCGCTGCGGAGCCCGACAATCCCATCTCCGTCCTGGTGCGGGGCCTGAACGAGTCTGCCCCCTTCAGCGCACATGCGCGCCACATTCTCCACCCGGCGCCTCTCCGGGCTGACCTGGCCGCCCTGCTGCGCTTGCCGGCCCTGCTCTTCTACCTGCAGGTCACCGATGCGGCGGCATTCTTTGCCCGCCTGGCGAAGATCGCCGAACAGGAGGCTTTCCCGCTGGCCACCGGCAGCGGCGAACCCCTGCCCACCGCCGGGTATTGCCCGGCCTGCGGATCCAGGTGGTCTCCCGCCGCCCTCGGCAGCGGGATCCAGAGATGCGCTGCCTGCGGCAAGGCGCTCGAGGTGGTCCGCTCGTTGCCCTTGGTTTCCGGCGTGGGGTGTATGGTCTCGTATGAATTGCTGCGCCGCATGGTAGCCCTCGACCCGGTCGTCAGTTACCAGGAAGAGGGCAACATCCGGACTTTGCAGCCTGGGAGCACAATCTCGTGAGCACCTCGATCGATGCGAAGATTCACGCGTTTCTGGCGCAATCCATAGACGGGATGCGGGACCAGGTCATCGCCCGGCAGGCCGAGGCTGCGCTGCGCTTCGAAGTGATCGACGAGCGCATCGAGGAGCGCGAGTACGACGAGCACGAACGGCTGCGGGTGGACCGCGTCATCAACCGGAGAGTCTTCCGGGGCGAGGCCCGCGAACGCTATGTAACTCTCGTGTCCGGGCTGCGGGGCCAGGTCGCCGACGGCCTCGAACTCGAAGCCAAGATATGCATGCAGCTGGATCTCGACCTGCGCGCGATCGCAGCGGCCGAGGCTGTCCGCAGTGACTTGAGCGGCGCACTGCGGCGCTACTCCGACCTCGTGCCGTCCGAGAAGTGGCCGACGGTCCTGTGCATGGCGCAGGATCCGCAGGCAACCGGAAAGCTCAAGGAGCGCCTGCTTTCGCAGGGATTCGTGCTGCTGCATTCGGAGCTGCTCGAGAAGATGGGCATCGTGAAGCTCACCTGCCCGCCGGAAATCAACTTTGTGCGCCAGATCGCCGGCCTCCCCGAGACCAGCACCGTCGCCGATGCCCAGACGCCCGTGACCTTGCCCGTACCCATGGCGGTCACCACCTCGATGGTGGAGAGCCGCGAGATCGTCGGAGTCACCGCCGAGATGCGGGAGAGCTACGGCCATGACGTGACTCTGGCCGTGCTCGACACCGGGGTGGACCGCAACCACCCGGCTTTTGCCCGATTGGCGGACGAGGACTACCGCGACTTCACCGCGAGCGGCGGAGAGGATGTCGACGGGCACGGCACGCACGTGGCCGCCATCGCCGCCGGCGACGACCCTACCTCCGGCGGCAAATACCACGGGACCGCACCGCGCTGCCGCCTGATCGCCGGCAAGGTGCTCTCACCGGGGAAAGCCGGCAACCTCGAGTCGATTCTTCAAGGCATGGCGTGGGCGGTCGTCGAGAGGCAGGCCGATGTGCTCAGCCTGTCGCTGGGCGAAATGGACACGCCCCCCACCGGGCAGTCGATCTGGTCCCGCGCCTGCGATGAGGCCTTCCGCAAGGGGACCGTCGTCTGCGTGGCTGCGGGCAATCCCATGCCCCCGTACCCGGAATCCATCTGCGTACCGGCCGATAGCGCCTCGGCGGTGACCGTGGGAGCCATCGATAAGAAACGGCATCTGGCACCCTTCTCAGCTCAAGGGAGCTCCGATCCCGCCTCCCCGCTCTTCGGCAAGCCGAACTGCGTGGGGCCTGGTGTGGATGTGGTGGCCGCCCGCTCTTCGACGGCCCACTTTTCGCCATCGGAGGTGGTGAACGCGCGCCACATACGCCTTTCGGGCACCAGCATGGCGACGCCGGCCATCGCAGGCTGCCTGGCTCTCCTCAAATCCAAAGCGCGCTCCCTGGGCTGGGTAACCACGCCGGCCGAGCTGGCCGATCTGTTCTACGCCGCATGCCGGCCTCTCGAAGATTCCCAAGGCGTGCCTTACCGCAGCGACATGCAGGTGGGACACGGCCTCATCGACATGGCCGAGGCATTCCGCGAAGCGGAGCGCCGCGCTCCGGAACAGGCACGCCCCGCGGAAGAGGCGGCGCCGTCGCCGAGGGCCTGGGAAACTCCGCAGGCCCCTGCAAAACCGGTCCACGTGAGCGCTGCGGCAGCGCCGGAGGCGCCCGCGGCATTCGCTTCCGATGTCTGTTACCGCTGCGGAAAACGGTACCTGTCGAAGGTCGGCGTGTTTTCCCCCGCCTGGCAATGCCAGGAATGCGGCGCACCGATTTGCCAGGTCTGCTGGCAGCTCGGCGACCGGGGCTGCGAAAAGCACAAGGAGAGCGCCGCCACTGCAGGAGTTCATCCCGCCGCTGCTGCAGCCAGGGATCCGGTCCTTATGCCGGCACGCGCCGGCACCTCTGCAAGCCAGAGAGCCATTCCGAAAGGAATCTCGCCTATGACAGCCTTTGATCCAGATCCCAGGCCGGCTCCCATCGAGCCGAGCCCGCGCTGGGGAGACACCTTCGCCAACCGGTTCGAGCTGAAGGTCCGCAACGCGGGGTGCGTCACGCAACCCTGGAGCGGCACAGAATTCAAGGTGGATGCCAAGGCTCAGGCCCAGGTGTTCCGGAGAACGTTCGGCGATGTCACGCAGTTCCAGCTCACCAGCGGCCTGTTGACGAAAGAACGCTTGACTCTGGCCGCCATCTGTCTCGAAAGAACCGGCCTGGCAACCATGGGCGAAGTCCTGAAGCCGGCGGAAAGCATCTTCCAGCAGATCGCCGGCCCCGACGGGCTGAACTTCGAGGACGAAGCGTTCTATTGCGTGGGCATCTTCTCGCCCGCCGGCTGGCCGGAAGAGTGGCGGGACCTCGCGGAAATCCGCAGTAACGCAATGTTCTACCTGGCCGAAAAGAGCGAGGGAACCGCCTGGAATGTCTTCGGACCCGAAGGCCCGCTGCGGGACCTGTTCGATCCGGAAACGGCCGGGGAAAAACAGGCACGGGCCGCCCGGGCGCTGGCCGATCATCCGAAACTGATCGTGGCCGGAGATCAGATCACCATGAATGCTTTTCTACAAGAAAATCATCTGGACCGGGAATCGGCAGAAGCCGCCATTCAGGCTTCGGGTGAACGTTTTCAGGTTTTCGAGCACAAGGGGAAGTCCCACATTCAAAGGTCAATCCGGTAGGAGGAATTATGTCGGTGATGGAAAAACTCAAAACTCTGTTCCAGCGAGAGGATCTGCCGGACGAGACGCGTCAGCTCTACCTGAATGCGGCAAACCCGAGAGACCTCATCAAGGGATTGGAGACGCTGCGCGGGCGCAATGAGATCGAACTGCGCGAAAACGAAGAGGAACTCATCGGCCTCGAAAAGGGGATCATCCTGGAGGAAAACTCCGTCCGCAAGGGCGGGCTGACGCCGACGGAGGAAACCATCATCCTGCGGCGCATCGAACGCCTCGAAAAGCAGCGCGCCAACCTCGAGAAACAGGTTGCCATTTACAACGAGAATGTCAACCTGCACCTGAACCTCATCGCCAAGATCCAGGAAATGGAAGCCATGCGCTCCCGCGGCGTCGGCGAGGAGGAGATCGATCGCCTCGTGGACGAGGTAGAAGACCACGTCGAAGAATACAAGAGGGTGAGCATCGCAGCGGAAGGCGGCGCCAACACCGTGCCGGCGGTGGATGAGTCGGCAGAGCGCCGCCGGCTGGAAGAGATCAAGAAACGCATCGTGGGTGTGAAAGAAGAACCCAAGGTGCAAACCGTGGAAGAGCCGCTTCCGAGAAAAAGGACCCTGGAGAACTAGTCCGTGTCAATCTCTCCGCCGGCGCAAGCCCCGAGGTTGCTGTTGCGAGACCCGGCAGCAGAATGCGCCAGCCGAGCCCCGGAGGTTGCTGTCGCGAGCCCCGGCAGCAGCATGCGCCAGCCGAGCC
>CAYGWQ010000198.1:6108-10428 GCA_964353465.1 uncultured Acidobacteriota bacterium
CGGAGGTTGCTGTCGCGAGACCCGGCAGCAGAATGCGCCAGCCGAGCCCCGGAGGTTGCTGTCGCGAGACCCGGCAGCAGAATGCGCCAGCCGAGCCCCGGAGGGGCAAAAGATAATAGCCGGGGGCGCAAGCCCCCGGAAAGGATGTTGCATTTAATGAGCCCCGGCAGGGGCGAAAGGTCCTTGTCCGTAGCCGTTTTCTGAATACAAAGGAGCTTGAATCATGAATCTATTAGACAAATTGTTCAGCAAGACGCCCGACGCGGGAGACATCCGCGTGCAGCTCAAAGAACTCGAACGCGATCAGAAAAAGAAGCGGCGCGACCTGGATGTCCTCGAACAGCGCAAGCAGCAGAAGGTCAAGGAAGCCGTCACAGCGAAAAAAGGGGGCAAGCAGGAAGTTCTGCGCGATATCTTCCGCGAGATGCGGCAGGTGGAGATCGACAACGGTTACGTCAACAACGACCTGCGCCGCATTTCTCTGGCTAAGACCGCCCTCACGTCCTTCTTGAGAAAGATGGAAATGCTCGAGAAGAAGAAGGACCGCAAGAGCCTGCAGAACCTCATCGTGCGCTTCAAAGACAGCGCCATCCAGAAGGCCATCGATACCGCCGAGGTGGATGACGACACCTTCAACGACATGCTCGAGGAGATCCTGGGCGAAGAGGAACTGTCCGTGACCCAGGGGAAAGTGAAGGAGGATACCGGCTTCGCGGATTTCGACCGGGCCATCGGCGAAATGGCGAAGGCGGAAGAAGCCGGCGGCGACGAGGAGGAACTGACCAAGTTCCAGGAGGAGATCGACAAGGCCATCAAATCCGAAAAGATCAAGGATGACGCCTAACCATATTGGCGATGGAGCAAAAAGCTGTCAGGACACGGAAGAACACGGATAAACACGGATCTGGACCATTTTTATCCGTGTTCTTCCGTGTCCTAAAACGCTTTTCGACCCTACTCTCTGGAGGAGCACGTCATGGATGTCGATCTGAGCGGGCCGCTCAAGGTTTCCCTGGATAAGGCGCTGGCGGAAGCCCGGGCACTGGAAGCGCAGAACAAGGGCCAGGAAGCCTCTGCGGCTTATTTCAAAGCAGCCAAGCTGATGAGCAGCTACGCCGATTATGCGCTGACGCGCGATGACCAGGTGCGGCGCCGGCAGAAATCGCGCCAGTACCTCGAGATTGCGGAGGCCCTGAAAGCCGGCAAACGGCGGGTGCCCGCCACCGCCCCCGCACCGGCGCAGCAGGGCCGGCTGAAGGAACAGGGCCCGAACGAGGACCAGCAGCAGTACTCCAATGAAATTGCCGCCCTCATCCACCGCAGCAAGGTGACCTGGGAAAAAATCGGCGGCCTGGACGAAACCAAGCGCGAAATCAAGTTCACCTACGGCCTCGCGCTCGCCCAGAAACCCGAAAACATCAAGCTCGCGGGCTGGCGCCGGATGCTGTTCTACGGCCCTCCCGGAACGGGCAAGACTCTGCTTGCGGCCGCCACGAGCAACGGACTGGGCGCGACCTTCTTCAACGTCAAGGCCAGCAACCTGCTCTCGAAATATTTCGGCGAGTCCTCCAAACTGGTCACCGCGCTGTTCGATGCCGCGCGCAGCGAGGCCGATGAAGGCTTCGCGGTCATTTTCATCGATGAGGTCGAGTCGCTCTGCCTGCCTAGGGGCGAAGGCTCCGAAAGCGGGGCGGAGCGCAGGATGCTCTCGACCATCCTCTCGGAGATGGACGGGCTGGCCGACAAAGGGGAGGACCGGTTCGTCCTGACCATCGCCGCCACCAACGCGCCCTGGGACCTGGATGACGCGGTCCTCAGCCGCTTTCAAAAGCGGATCTACATCCCGTTGCCCGACGCTGAAGCGCGCAAGTCGATCCTCGAGATCCAGCTGCTGAAAGAAGGGCACACGCTGGACTACCCGCTGCAGGAAGTGGTGCGCAACACCGAATGGTTCAGCGGCCGGGACCTCGAGCGTCTGTCAAACCAGGCCGTGAATGTCATGGTCGAGGAATTGAACGGCCAGGTCCCGAAATGCGTGGATGCCGGCCGGGAGGCCATCGAAGGCTACAGGCTCAAGATCCGGCCTCTGCAGAAGAAGGATTTCGATGAGGCATTTAAGCGCATCCGCGTCGACACGGAAAAGCTGAAGAAGCTGGTGACGCGGTTCCGCGAATTTGCCGAAAGCAACTGATTCCGGAGCAACCCGCGCAACGCCCGTCCGGCCGACGATCGCCCGGCGCGCATTTCGCGGGTTCATGGTTCCAAGCTATGTTTTGCACCTATTGCCGCGCGGTCATTCCCGAGGATGCGGTGTTCTGCTCAGCCTGCGGCCGCAGCCGGACGCCAGTCTCCGCCGGCCGCCAGGGACCGGACTCGCTCGCCGGCATGCCTACCGAAATGGGCCTCCCCGCCGGCGCCCTCCTGCTCGATCGCTATCAAATACAGAAGCCCATAGGCCTCGGCGGCATGGGCCAGGTGTACCTCGCAGAGGACGTGAAGCTGAAAACGCCCGTCGCCGTCAAGGTTATGCGCGAGATTCTGAGCCGCGATCCGGGGTCCGTCGCGCGCCTGATGGCGGAGGCGAAACACGCCATGCAGCTGTCGCACCCGAACATCGTGCGCGTGCACAATTTCGAGGACGGCGGCCATGTCAAGTTCCTCGTGATGGAGTATGTCGAGGGCGAAACCCTCGCCCACCGCATCGCCGCGCAGAAAAAACTCGAGGAAGACGACGCGCGCCGGATCGCCATCGAGGTCTGCAAGGGGCTCGAACACGCGCACCAGAAAAAAGTCATCCACCGTGACCTGAAACCGGCCAACGTCCTGCTCGGCAATGACGGCGCCGTGAAAATCGCCGACTTCGGCATCGCGCGTGCCTGCCGGGACTCGGTTTCGCGCCTCACGATGCAACCCGACGATTCGGGCACCCTCCCCTATATGTCGCCCGAACAGATGATGGGTGTGAGCTCAGAAGCCGGCGATATCTACTCGCTCGGCGTCATGCTCTATGAGATGGTCTCCGGCGATACCCCTTTCCACACCGGCGACATCGCCGCCCAGATCCGCAACCGGACGCCTGATCGTCTTGAATCGGTTTCCCCCGCACTGAATGACATCATGCTGCACTGCCTCGAGAAGAAGCCGGAACACCGGTTTCCCCATGTCTCCGATGTCAGGGAGAAATTGGAGGGAAAAGCGGAGCAGCGGCGCCAGGAAGAACTCCGGCGCGTTCAGGAGGAACAGCGCAGGCAGGCCGAGAATGAGTCCCACCTGCGAGCCGCGGAAGAAGGGCGCAAACGCGCCGAGGAAGCGGAGCGCATGCTGGCGGAAGAAATGCGCCGGCGCGCCGAGGTGGAAGCCCGCGCAGCTGCGGCAAGCCGCGCGCCGCTAGAAGCCGGGCCTGCCGGAGATACGCCTCAACAGGCGCAGGAAATCCCGCTCCGAGTCGATGCGGATGCCGGCGTGGTTGCGCCTCCCGCACCTCCTGCCCCCCGCCGTGCGGCGCCTGATTGGGCAGCCTGGGTGCGGCGGGGCCGCAAGTGGGCTCTTTGGGCGGTTGCGGCGGCCGGCGCTCTCATCGTGCTCGTCGTGCTCGGCTACCTGGGCTGGGCCTTCCGCGGCGGCTATGTGGCCCTCAAGGACTTGCCGGCATATACAGGCGCGCCGGAACCCGGCTTCCCTGCCCCGGGCGCCATGGTGATGATTCCAGCGGGAAGTTTCTGGATGGGAAGCTGGGGATCGTACCTGGAAACAGGCGACGCGCTGCCCCACAAGGTGACAATCGAACGCGGATTCTGGATCGATGCCACCGAAGTGAGCTATGAGGCGTACCGCAAGTTCATCCTGGCCAATCCGCGGTGGCAGAAAGGCCGCATCGATCCCCGGCACCACAACGGCAAATACCTGTCCGACTGGAACGGCAACGAATACCCTCCCGGCCTGGACGATTACCCCGTGATCTACGTCAGCTGGTATGCGGCGCGAGCGTTCGCCGAATGGGCCGGCAAACGGCTGCCGACGGAAGCGGAATGGGAATATGCCTGCCGCGCCGGCAGCGCGACCACGTACTGGTGGGGCGATGAGTTTGATGCGGGGCGGGCCAACAACAACAATGAGGGCTCGCTGCCACCACAGGAGCGCCATCGAAATCCGTGGGGGTTGTACGAGATGTCGGGCAACCTCTGGGAATGGACGTCGAGCGGGTATGCGCCCTACCCCTATCGCAGCGATGATGGGCGCGAAGATGCGGGCCTGGGGATGAGTCGCGCGCTGCGCGGCGGCGGCTGGGCCAGCCCCGCCGCAATCTTGCGATCGACGTAC
>CAYGWQ010000199.1:0-10348 GCA_964353465.1 uncultured Acidobacteriota bacterium
TCTCTTCTTGCAGTCCCATATCCTTCGGATCGGCCGTATTGCGGTTGTGACCGCCGATCGATGTGCCTCTACTTGAGCCTGACCTTGGAGACGTCCAGGCTCGGCGGAGGAAATTTCATGCCGAGATCTTCCAGAGCCTCCACGAGGATCTGCGAAACCGCCAAGTTGCGGCACCACTTCTTATTGGCAGGAATGACATACCACGGCGCCCAGGGAGTGCTGCAACGCGTCAGCGCATCCTCATAGGCCTCGATGTAGTCGTCCCAATAGTCCCGCTCAGAAAAATCGGCTGAAGAGAGCTTCCATTGCCGCGTAGGATCCTCCAGCCTGTTCTGGAATCGCTCTTTCTGCTCGTCCTTGCTGATGTGGAGGAAAAACTTAATAATCGATACCTGCGATTCCGCCAGAAGTTTTTCGAAAGAATTGATGTGGTCGTACCGTTTGGCCCAGATCGATTTCGGCACGAGGTTGTGCACCCGTACGACCAGGACATCCTCATAGTGCGAGCGGTTGAAAATGGCGAACTCACCCAAGCGCGGAGTGGCCTTGTGGATGCGCCAGAGGAAATCATGTTTTGCCTCTTCAGAGGTCGGGACCTTGAAGGGCGTGACGCTGCATCCTTGCGGATTGAGCGCCGACATCACGTGACGGATGGTCCCGTCCTTTCCGCCTGCATCCATCGCCTGAAAAACAATAAGCACCGCCCGTTTGCTCTCTGCATAGAGCAGATACTGAAGCTCTTCAAGACGCTTCATGTTTTTCGCCAGGGCTTTCTCGGCAGCCTCTCTGCCCTTGATGCCCGGTGTGGCTTCAGGGTCGCGGTCCCGGAGCCGCGCCTTGCAGCCCGGCTCAACTATCAGCTGCGTGCTAACCTTCATGGGTACCTCCGGTTGAGTTGAGAGCATTCCGTAAGTATCGGAGCAGCCTGGGCTGATCATAGCTTTGTCGGTGTCAGGTCTCCAAGATCCATTTTTTGAAATTACGGCGAAATTTCGATGACAGGATGCAACGGCGCTTCCATCGGTCATTCTTTGTCGCGCGAGTACCAGTCTATGTCCCGTGTCACATACATCACGAGGGCCAGGACCAGGAACAAACCGGCCGTGCCGATGAGCAGGGAATAATCCGGAAGCCGCAAAATTACGAACAGGAACGCGTACATGGCCGGCAGCCCTGCGGCAATCAAGCCGGCCCGGCGTCCCCCATGCAAGGCTTTGGCACTGTAAAGTGAAATCATGAGCGTAGCTGCGGCGGCTCCGCTCCAATAAGCGACGCTGAACGAGCACACTTCAGAGAGCGCCAGCAAGGCCAGATAGAACAGACAGAGTGCGATGCCCACCAGTGTATATTGGAAAGGGTGAATGCGTACTTTTGCCAATATCTCGAAAAGGAAAAAGGCCGTGAACAGCAGGACAATCAACAAAATGCCGTATTTGGTGGCGCGTTCGACATACCGATAGGAATCGATCACCGGGACCAGATCCACGCCGAACCGCGATTCCATCAGGGCTGCGGTCGTGACCGGGCTCTTCTCGGTCCACTGCTGCGGATAGGCACGGCCGTAATAGGACACCTGCCAATGAGCCTGGAACCCCTCCGGTCCCACTTTTCGTTCCGTCGGCAGAAACGCTCCCTGAAAACTGGGGTCCGGCCAGGTGGACGCGAGTTGCAGGTCGTTGGTTATGCCGACGGGCGCGAACCGCAGCGAATGGCTCCCGTTCATGGACAAGGCCGTCTCAAAGGGGATAGTTTCCGTTTGTCGCTCCAGTCCTTTGATCCGCGCATAGATGCCGCTGGTGAATCCCTCAAAGCGGGCGCCGGGTTTCAGGGGGAGGACGTCGTCGCCCAGTCGGATCTCCAGGGACGCCTTGGCGCCGCGGAGGTCGGTAACGCAGATAACGAGCTCGGCTTCTTCCCAGAGGATCTGCTGCGGGTCGACATTCCATTCCTCAAACGAAGGACGGGCAAAGCTGCCGGAGATCTTGATGCTGCCGTCATAAACCACCGCCTCGTAGATGCCGCGGTGAAGGCGCTTGGGATTGAGGTGGCCATCCGCCTTGAGGGTGGCCGGGAGAAAGAAGGCACGCGTCCGGACAGTCTCGAAGACTTCAACCCGCTCGAGCCGCCCGTTCACGAGCTGCTCTTTCAACGCCTTTTCCGTATATTTGTAAGGCACGATCAAGACGGGGCCGAAGATGGCCTGGGCATTTCCCCACGTGGATGTAATCTCCTTAACCGCTTCATTCCGGCGTGCGAGTCGTTCGGTCAGGATTGAGCGCACCAAAAACAGTGGTATCAGGAGCAGCAGCCCCAAAATGGCAATTGCTCCCATTTTCAGGATAGTCGAGTATTGCCTCAGAAAAGATCCTAATAGGGGGTCCGGCGCGGCCGACTTAATAGGCTCTATTGTCATGGTTCCTCCGTTTGAGCAGCTTGTTTTTCGTTTCACCTTTTTTGCAGACGATTGTAATGCAGAGTACTTTATAATGTAAAGTAATTTCTGCTTCTTCCCTTACAGAGAATTCTAAAGAAGGAGGCTGCGGCTTCAAATTTCGGTGACAAATATTTCGGTGACTGGCTACTCAACCTCGAGATTATTCGGAAGTTCCCATGACCGAATTTCGAGGTTGAGGAGCCTGTCACCGAAATTGCAGGCGGAGATCACGCCGCTTTTCCTTCCTGTGCAGGCGGGAGCTGGCTTCCAGTTGAGAAGGGTTCCCGCTTCATTGTATGCTTACTCCTCAGGCCACAGCGTGCCTTGCGGATGGCGCCAGCGCCCTGTGAATAGGACTCATCCTGAAAGGAAGAATCATATGCCCAAATACAAAATCGCCTGGCTGCCGGGTGACGGCATCGGTATCGAAGTGCTTCAGGCGGCACGGCTTGTGTTGGACCGGCTGCAGTTGGATGCGGAGTACGTTCATGGCGACATCGGCTGGGAATTCTGGCAGAAGGAGGGGGACGCATTCCCGCAGCGCACTATTGACCTTCTCCGCAATGTACATGCGGCGATGTTCGGAGCCATCACATCCAAACCCATCAAGGCCGCAGAGGCGGAATTGGTCCCGGCACTGCAGGGGAAGAACCTGGTCTACCGCTCGCCGATTGTGCGCATGCGCCAGCTGTTTGATCTCTACAATTGTTTCCGGCCCTGCAAGGCCTATCCGGGAAACAGCCTCAATTTCAAGGAAGGCATCGATCTTGTCGTCTTCCGCGAAAACACTGAGGATCTGTATGCAGGCGTGGAGTTCACTCCGGTTCCCGAAGAACTGTCCCGGCTGCTGGGCCGGATTTCCAAGCCTTTTAGCGCTTTCCAGCAGCTGGCGGCCGGCGAGTATGCTATTTCATGTAAGATCAACACCCGGCACGGCTCGGAGCGGATCGTGCGCGCCGCGTTTGAGTATGCGCGCAAGTTTCGCAGGAAAAAGGTCACGGTGGTCCACAAGGCCAATGTCGTGCGCGCCACCGACGGCCTTTTCTTCGAGACCGCGCGCATGGTAGCCAAAGACTATCCCGAAATTCCCCTGGATGATGCCAATATTGACGCGATGACTATGTGGCTCCTCAAGAATCCCTTTAACTATGACGTCCTGGTAGCGCCGAATCTCTACGGGGACATCATCTCCGATCTTTGCGCCCAGATGGTCGGCGGGCTGGGTTTCGGATGCTCCGGCAATATCGGGGAACGCCTGGCGGTCTTCGAGCCCACCCACGGATCCGCCCCGAAATATGCCGGCATGCAAAAGGTGAATCCGATCGCAACCATCCTGGCCGCTAAAATGATGCTGGATTGGCTGGGAGAGACGGCTAGAGCGTCACGACTGGAAGCGGCCGTGGCAGCTGTAATCTCCGAGGGGAAGGTACGTACCTATGACATGGGAGGCAAAAGTACTACTATGGAAATGGCGGCCGCAATCGCCCAAAAACTGGCGTAGCCGCAGGGGGGAACGATACGTATTTGCGCGGGAGTAACTATGGGAATGACGATCGTTGAAAAAATTCTCGCCCGGGCCACCGGTCATTCCGGGATCAGGGCCGGCGAGGTTGTGGAACCTGCCGTGGATCTTGCGATGTCGCATGAGAACGCGGCTCTGGTCATCAACCAGTTCCACGAGATTTACCAGGGAACGGGGCTGGAGCCCAAGATCTGGGATCCGTCGCGAGTGTCGATCATCTTCGATCACCGTGTCCCGGCAGAGAGCGCTAAAACGGCCACAAACCAGAAGAAGGTACGCGATTTCGTCCGCCATCACGGAATCGCAAAATTCCACGATGTCCGCGGAGACCAGGGCGGCATCTGCCATCAAATCCTGCCGGAAAGCGGCTATGTTCGCCCCGGGCAAGTTGTCGTCGGCACCGATAGCCACACGACCACTCATGGCGCCCTGGGAGCCTTCGCATTCGGCATCGGCGCCACGGAGATGGCCAGTGTTTGGACTTTGGGGACCGTATTGAACCTGGAGGTGCCCGGCACGATCCGCGTAGTCGTGAACAGGCGGCTGGGCGAGTTTGTATCTCCCAAGGATCTGATCCTGCACCTGATCGGCAGGATTTCCGCCCAGGGAGCGAACTTCATGGTTATCGAATTTCACGGGGAAACCATCCGCAACATGTCCACCTCCGGGCGCCTGGTCCTGTGCAACATGTCGGTGGAAGCCGGGGCCACCTCGGGGATTGTCCCTGCCGATGAAGAAACAGTCCGCTACCTGAGGGAGGAAGCACAGGTCGGGGATGAGATCGCTCGCGTCACTCCGGATGCGGATGCCTCGTATAACCGGGTCATAGAAATCGATGCTTCCCGGCTCCCTCCCCAGATTGCCTGCCCTCACACCGTGGACAACGTCAAGCCGGTGGATGCTGTGGCGGGGACCAAAATCCATCAGGTTGTAGTCGGATCATGCACGAACGGGCGATTGGATGATCTGGCGGCTGTAGCCCGGATCATGAAGGGCAAAAAAGTAGCGGCCGGGGTAAGAATGCTGGTGTTCCCGGCTTCCTGGCGCATCTACACCCAGGCGCTCAGGGCCGGGCACCTCGCGGATATGATCGAAGCTGGAGCGGTGGTCATGAATCCCGGGTGCGGTTGTTGCCTGGGTGTCCACCAGGGCGCCCTGGCAGACGGCGAGGTTGCGCTTTCGACCACCAACCGAAACTTCCAGGGGAGGATGGGGAATCCGAAATCGGAAGTCTACCTCTGTTCTCCAGAAGTAGCCGCGGCAAGTGCCTTAGCCGGTGTCATCCGAGATCCGAGATAGGGGGTATACATGACTGCAAATCACACGGCCGACAATGTGCCCGTGGTTGCCAGAGTGGTAATGACACTGGGCGATGATGTTTCGACGGATGCCATCTATCCCGGAAGGTTCATGGCAACCGTTCTTCCCAGCGAGACTCCGCAGTATGCTTTTGCGGATTATCCCGGGTTCCGCGCCCTGCTCAAGGAGGGATCAATGCCTGCCGGGAGCGCCCTTGTGGCAGGATCGAATTTCGGTTGCGGTTCTTCACGTGAGCAGGCGGCTTCGACGTTGCGGGGTCACAACCTCGTGGTTGTAGCGCGCGGTTTCGCCCGCATTTTTCTGCAGAATGCCGTCAACCTGGGCCTGCAGGTTGTGGACTGCCCGGAGATTGCGGCATCCACAGGAGATGTTTTAGAGGTCACTGCGGATTCGATTCTCAACAAGACCAACGGACAGCGGTTTGCCGTCCAACCGCTGCCGATGGCCCGGCAGGTGATCATGAAGGCCGGCGGCCTGATTGCCTATACGCGCCAACGCCTACTGGTGCGGCAGTCATCGCTTCAACCGCACGGTTGCGGGATGGTCATGCCATGAAATTGCATCGAGCCTTTCTCGGGCTATGGTTACTGCTGCCTGCCCTCCCGTGTGTTTCTCTGCCGAGGCAAGCTCAGGACCCGATCCGGATTCAGACAACACTCGTCAATGTGCCGGTGCTGGTGAGTGATCGGCAGGGCGGATCTGTGCTAGGCCTGAAGGCGGAAGATTTCACACTTTATGACGACGGTGTCCGTCAGCCGCTGGCGTTCTTCGCGGCTGCTACGGAGCCGGTTCGGGTCGCCCTGCTGCTGGATACCAGCAAAAGCATGACAGCGGATCTGGACCGCATCCGGAAAGCCGCCTCCGGCTTCATCCCGCAACTGCGCCCCCAAGATCAGGCCATGGTGATGAGCTTCGATGCCGATATCCGTGTGTTATGCCGCATGAGCTCCGACGGGGACGAGCTGAAACGCGCGATTCGCGGCGCCGCCATCGGTGAGTATGTCGGCACGAAAATGCGCGATGCCGTGACCCTGGTGGTGGAAAAGCATCTGCGCACCGTGCGCGGGCGGGCCGCAATCATACTGCTCAGCGACGGTCAGGATTTCGGCAGCCGTTCCACGCAGGAGGATGCAATCCGGATCGTGACGGACTCGGGAGTTGTGGTCTATCCCATATTCTATCGGGTCGACCGGAATGCGCTGGCAAAAAAGCTCTTCGGCATATCGTTGCCCAGGACCTCCGCGGGCGGCGGTGCATCCTGGGAGGCGGAAGTGAAAGCGGCCGCCGAGGGGCTGCGCCGCATAGCTGAGGAATCCACCGGAGCGTTTTACGAAAGCGAAAAGACCGATCTCAAGAAGACGTTTTCGCGGATCGCGGAAGAACTGCGCCATCAATATCTGCTCGCATTCTATCCCGATCCGTCGCGCCTCGACGGCCGACATCACACCATCCAGGTGACGGCATCCCGCCCTGAACTCGCGGTCCGGGCCCGCCGTGGCTATCAAGCCGGCCGCGACCTTCGCTAGTTTCTGTCGCGAAATTCCCTTGTAAGGCGGACTCGTCCCTCAATCAGAACGAACATGTGCGGGCGGGCTTTAGCCCGTGCCCGGTTTACAGGATTAAGAGAACGATGCTTAAATGCACACATCGCCTTATAAACAAATGAATTACGCTTATGAAATCAACCGTATCGTGGTTGCTATCTTTAATGCGCGGGCTAAAGCCCGCCACCACATTTGACTTCAATCCAGCCGGAGCTATAGGTCGAATAACGAGTTTCGCGACAGAAACTAGCTGCGTATCCCCACAGGATTTGCGCGCAGGCGTGCGGGTCCGGAAACCGCAGGCGAGTTCAGCTCAAAGAAACGAAGAGGCCAGAGTCTGGCCTCGCCGGCGTAGTCCACGCCAATGCGCGGTGTGACTCCGATCCGGGGCCGCCGCTCATCCCTGTGACTGAAAACGCGCAAATCCCCGCTCGCGAGCAGATCCGCGCCGCTCATCGAGATGTTGATCCCAAGCGCGGAACATAGGCGACCCGGACCGGACATGCGTCTACAGGGTGCGCCCGGAAGACCTTCGGCTGCGCGCAAAAGGACTGCCTCCGCGAAGCCGGCAGGCCTGGTTACGATGTTGGCGCAGGCGTGCATGCCATAAACGAAAAAGACATAGAGATGACCGCCCTCCAGATACATGGGCTCCACGCGCGGCGTGCGGCGGCCGCGCCACGAATGTGCAGCCGCGTCCTTGCTCCCCAGGTAGGCCTCGGTTTCTACGATGCGCCCCCCATACCAGCCGCTGCGGTAGCGCCGGGCAAACCACTTGCCGATCAGTGCTCGCGCCACCGTTATCGTCTGGCGGAGGTAAAAGGAGCGGGGAAGCTCGATCAGGTCGAGGGCTTCGGGATCGAAGCAGAACTGCGGATCAGGGGGTTGTTCGGCCATCGATGCATTATAGCTGGATCCTGCGCCAGGCATACGCGCCTTGTGCTTCCAATCCGCAGTCAGGCGGAGAGCACATGGCGAAGCGCCGCCTCCAATTGCGGATGGCGGAACCGAAAACCGGCTGCCCGCAACCGTGCAGGTTCCACCCGAGCACTGGAGAGCAACAACTGCTCCCCCATTTCTCCAAAAACCAGGCGAATGACAAACGCAGGGACCGGAATCACTGCGGGACGCCTGAGCACACGGCCCAATGTCTGTGTGAAGACCAGGTTGGTCACCGGCTCAGGAGCGACCGCATTCACAGTTCCCCGGAGCGAGGGCTGGGTGCATGCGAAGAGAATGATCTCCAGCAAATCATCGAGAGCAATCCAACTCATGAACTGGGTGCCGTCGCCCACCCTGCCTCCCGCGCCCATCCGGAAGGGAGTCAGCATGCGGGGCAGGGCTCCTCCCGCTGCGCTCAGAACCATCCCCATGCGGAGCGTAACCAGCCGGATCCCTTTTCCTTTTACGGCCTCCGCGCTTTGTTCCCACTGGCGGCAGACATCGGCGAGAAATCCCTTTCCGGGGCCACTTTCCTCATGCAGGATTTCATTGCCGCGATCGCCGTAAATACCGATGGCCGAGGTGCTGACCATGACCTCGGGCGGCCGCTTCAAATCGGTCAACGCGCGGGCAAGCAAACGCGTGCCTGCCACCCTGCTCTCGAGGATGCGCTGCTTCCTCTGTTCCGTCCACCTTCCCGCAGCAATGTTCTCCCCGGCAAGATGCACTACCGCATCGAACCCTTCCAGCAGAGTCGTATCGAGCTTGCCGCCTTCCGGGTCCCAGAAGATCTCCTGCGCTCCTGTCTTTGGCCGGCTCCGCACCAGGCGGGTCACCTGATGAGTGTGCCTGGCCAAGGACGGGATGAGAGAGGAGCCAACAAAGCCTGAGGCGCCGGTCACCAGGATATTCATTGCTGCACTCCCGTCGCCATCCATCCAAGACCGTCACCTCGGTGGCAACGGATCCGAGGGACTGGCTGGATCGGAAAGATGCGGATTACTTCTTCAGCGTCAACAGATAGGCCACCATGTCAGCTAAATCGCCATCGGAAATCTTATCAGCACCACTGCGCTTTATCTGAAAAGCCAAGATCCCAATAACCGCGAAAAGTTACAGCTCAATTTTTTCCTCGGAAAACCATGTCAACGAGGGAATATTTCCCTGATTGTCTCTGGTGTGGCACCGGGACAGGTTGTATTCAAATTACTGATAAGACAATAGATACCTTGCAGCTCCACATTGGCATGCTTCTTGCTAGTATCATGGTGAGATAAAAAAGCCGGACAACACCCGGCTGGGAGGAGTAGAGATGAAAAGAGCCACTCAACAGATTACCTATTGGATCATGGTGGCGGTGCTTTTCCTGGCAGGGGCATCCTATGCCCAGGAAAATGCTGCCTTGAGCCTGATGAAGCTGGCAGCCGGGCAGAAAGCGAAAGTATCCGGCCAGATCCTTAGGAGCGACAAAGATAGTTTCATGCTGCGTGACGGGCGGGGGACGGACGTGCTGGTAAAGGTGACCGGCGCGACCCTGATCAAGGAAAAGAAGAGTAATCCTTTCCGCGGCGCCAAGAGTTACACTGCGGCTCAACTGGTACGCGGCCTCGACGTGGAAGTGGAAGGTCTGGGGGATGCGGACGGTGCGCTGGCAGCTCGGGACATCCGGTTTACGCAAACTCAATACCTGGTAGCCAGCTCCGTGGAATCACGCGTCACTCCGGTGGAAGGACGTCTGAGTTCTACGGAGGGCCGGCTGACCCAGGCGGAGGAGAACGCTGCGCATCTGTCTGGCCAAATCCAGGAAGTGAGTGCGATTTCCAGTGCCGCGCGCAGCGGAGCCAAAGCAGCGCAGGATTCAGCCGATGCAGCATTGGCCGGTGTGAGTGCCACCAACGAGCGCATCACAGCCACGGAACGATCTACAAACGCACGCATCACGGCGGTCGATGACTTCGAGGTGAAGCACAGCGCGGTAGTGAACTTCAAGGTGGGAAGCGCAGTTCTTTCCGCCGATGCCAAGGCGAAGCTGGATCAACTGGCGAAGGAAGCGCTGGCACAGAGGGGCTATGTTGTCGAGGTAACCGGATTCGCTTCCGCAGAAGGAAGTGAGGCGCTTAACCGGACCTTGAGCCAGCGCCGGGCTGATGCGGTGGTGCAGTATCTGGCGGATAACATGGTTCCTTTGCGGCGGATTACCACTCCTTTCGGGTTTGGCACGAAGCTGCCCCTGGCCGACAACAAAACGCGTGCCGGGCGCGAGCAGAACCGGAGGGTTGAAGTGAAGATCCTGACCAGCAAAGGACTGGCTGATCCCCTTGCGAGCCTGGCCGCCTCTCCCGGCAAGGAACGCTGATCTCTGCAAGGATTTGTCTATTCCGCACATGAAGTATTCCGTGGCGTCCCGGGCTGCTGAAAAGCGCCTCTCGGGGCGCCACGGTTCTGCTTTCCGCCACGAATGAACGATGGGGCATGGTTGGTTTCTGTCGCGAAACTCCCTTTTCGGACCGTATCTTCCGCCAACCAGACCAATCATGTGCGGGCGGGCTTTAGCCCTTAAGCGCTAAGTTAAGTCATTTCGGCATC
>CAYGWQ010000200.1:0-10229 GCA_964353465.1 uncultured Acidobacteriota bacterium
AATGAGAGAGCGAGAGTTCTATCTTAAAAATGCGAAGAGAACGAAAAACCTTCTGTTTATGAACCTAACCTTTAGCATGAAGACGAACATGCCGAAAGCAAGATCGCCAAAAAACGCCGATTTAACGAGAATCCAAAAAGTCATCCAGAAGGCCCTCGTTCGCAGAGGCCGGTACATCCCGTTAAGGTAAAGCATCAGACACCAGAATGAAACGATTAATAAAAGAAAAAGAAGGTGTTCACTGAGCAATCCGCTTGCCCCTGGAGCAGTTTCGTATGGCCCAAGGAAACGGAATAAGGGAAACTTGGCCAGATGGGGCCTGATGAAATATGAAAGGACGTACGCCAGCGAAATTAGAATTGCGTCCAACACTAAGATAATTCTTCGAATCACGATTTCTCTTTCTCTGATCATGGCAGTATTTCCAGATGGAAACCTCTTGCGATATCTTTTAAGGAATCGCGTTTTTCTCGATGGTTCTCAAAACCTTTGCGGGATTTCCCGCAACGACCGCTCGGGCGGGAACGTCTTTGGTCACGATGGAACCTGCCCCCACCATTGCATATTCTCCAATTGTAACTCCCGCGAGTACGGTCGCGCTTGATCCAATGGATGCGCCTCTCTTGACGAAGGTAGGGACCACCTCCCAGTCGGCTTCGGTCTGCAGCTTCCCCTCGTCCGTCGTCGACCGCGGATAAAGGTCGTTGATAAAGGTGACATTGTGGCCAATAAAGACGTCGTCTTCAATCATCACTCCTTCGCAAATGAATGTGTGCGAGGATATCTTGCAATTGCGGCCGACAACGGCGTTCTTTTGGATTTCCACAAAGGTTCCGATCTTTGTGTTATCCCCGATTTTGCATCCATACAAGTTTACAAAAGAGAATATTTTGACATTCTCTCCCAACTTCACATCCGGAGCAATTCTGCAATATTCCATCGTCGACTCCCTAGGTTCTGACCTTGCACTCATGTGTCCCTCTCGGCATCCCTGCCAGGGTTGTGGCTCAAAAGCGCGGTTTAGGCGGATGATACCCTGGCAACCGGCGTCGGATCATCCGGACGCTGCGGCGTAAAATCAGGCCGGCGCCAGACTCGCGCAGCGCAGTTCGTTTATCGTACCACCCGCTGGCCTTCAGGGATAAGGACAGTAGAGTATCGTTCCTCCCGCATTGCGCACGCCAGAGATGGAAAAGACCCCAGGGTCCCGAATCCCCTGCGCAGGCGGCAGTATAGCCGGCTGCCTCAACCAGCCGCTCAACCCGTGCATCCGTTCGAGAGAAGGGATAGGAGAAAAAATCGACGCTTCTCTGCAGGCGATGCTGAAGCAGCATTCTGGAGTTCCGGATCTCTTCAAAGGCACGGGCATCATCCAGCCGGTTGAGGAAGCGGTGATTGAGCGTATGACTGCCGAGGGTAAATCCTCGCCGCGCCAGCTCGCCTGCCTCATCCCATGATAACAGCTGTCCAGAGAGATCTCCGTCCTGTCCCCACCAGGAACTCAGAGAACCCATCTGACCCGCAACCAGGAATACCGTGGCGGTGAACCCAAATTTCTCCAGGATTGGACAGGCATTCAAGAGGATGCTCTGGTAACCGTCGTCGAAGGTCAGCACAAACGACCGGGCCGACGCGCCCTTCCTTGCGCGGATATGCTCCACCGCTTCGACCAGGGACAGGCACTGATAGCCCTTGTTTGCCAAGTAGCTCATCTGTTGTTCAAACTGGGCAGGCGACACAGCCAGCCCCACCGGGTCAAGTCTCCTCGGGATTTCGGCCACCTGGTGGTATGTAAGGATCGAAATCATGCTTCTACTTGCTTTCCGCCGCGGCCACATTCGACGGGAATGCCGTGCTTAACCGAAGCAGCCATGGCCGATAGGACATGGTGCACGTGAACCGCATCCCATTTAGGTCGCTGTAGCGGGATCCTGCCCCGGATTGCATCCACGAAACATTGTGCGGCTTGTATGTATATTCCCTGGCGCGGCTTGCGGCGAACAACTGCCCCAGCCTTCAGGGTCAGGATTTCTTTGGCATTGGCGAGTAGCGTTCCCAATTTGTTCAACCCCCCGCCTGTGGGTGTGCGGTGCTCGTAGAAATCGTCCGACACCAGCAGGCTGCCCGCTGAACCGTGGATTTGGAGCATCAGCAGGTTGCCGCGCATTCCCCAAGCCAGGTTGATGGTGCCGACGACATCCCGGCGAGACTGGAAAGCTGCAACGATGTTATCCAGCAAAGGAAAGCACGGCAGCGACTTTTGTGCCATTGCTGAGATTTTCTCAATATCCAGCTCCGCGATATATGCCAACAGGTCCAGCAGATGGCTGCCCCAGTCATAGAGCGGTCCCCCGCTTCGCGGGTCAAGGTACCAGTCGCTCTTTGGATCCCACCCCCGGTATGGCCCGGAATAGACCGCACTGGCCTGCACCTGCAGAATCTTGCCCAGGCGCCTGTCTGCGAGCAAGGCTCTGGCGCGCAGGAAATGTTCATGGAAGCGCAGGTGATATCCGGGCATCAGGACCAGGCCGGCCTGCTCAGCCTGTTCAGCCAGGGCCTGCGCCTCCTGTGCCGAGACCCCCATTGGTTTCTCGCAATAGACGTGCAGGCCGCCGGTGAGGGCGGCACTTGCTGCCGGGTAGTGGAGGGCATTGGGCAGGCAGATATAGACAGCGTCCAAAGGTTCCTGTTGCAGCATCTCCTCGTAGGTGGCATAGACCTTGGGGATGCCAAACCTCTGTTTTGTTCGGTTGGCCTGGTAGGCATCGATCTCTGCGCCTGCCTGGATGGCAACCTCCGGCAGTGCTGCCAGTGCAGGCAAATGCGAGCGAGTGGCAATGCCACCCAAACCGATCATTCCGATGCGCAGCTTTTCTGTCATGGATATCCTGTCAATGCTGTAAGCGTTCTGTCAGCCACATCCAGGCCTGGCGCCAGCGGGGAATAAATGCGAAATCTTCTGCAACCTCATCCATGCAGCAGCCCACGGTCTCGTAGAGGCTTGTCCCGATCTTGTGCCTGGCGGCGAGTTTCAGGTGGGGGACGCGGCGCGGGTCCTTGCCCATCAGCCGGGCACAGGCGTGGTCTGTTGCCACGGCATCTGTCCCCCCGATGATCAGGCGCATCAGGCGGGGCAGGCCGCCCACCGGTCCAGGCCCCTCGTGGGCGATCAGTCCATCCACCAGACAGAGGTCGGGCGGCCGAACCCGCACCAGGTCACAGATAGCCTCGGCCAGGTGCGGGTGATAAATCACCTTGAGCTTCTCGGGGAGGGCGCCAAATTGATTCTTCATAATCCCTGAGATGACCTGCATGGAATGGGTCTTGAGCTTGGCAAAGGAGATAAGATAATCGGCTTCCATGAAAGTCCTGGACATTGCTATTTCCTTAAACAGGAGTCCATCGAGGGTGATTGTGACCTGCTCGTCTTTCGTGAGGTTCAGGTAGCGGGTCCTGGGGACATTGGCCAGCATCTGATCCCACCCCAGGCAGGCATAGGCCCGGTCGGCGTCGAGGGCGGTGGCATCCGACTCAGCAATGATGATTTCCCGCGGCCCGCACCGTTCCAGGAGCCATTCTGCCAGGTACCTGACCAGGCGCGGATCGATCGTCGCGCCTGTCTCGCAGTCCAGCAGCAGGCACAGGTTGACCTTGACGATCACCCGCGCCGCTGCCGGGACCCGGATGTTCTCTTTGAGCGTATCCAACAGGGCATACATTTGTGCCCGCACGAACGCATCATCGTCAATATTCTCAACACGCACGATTCCTACCCGGGCAGTATCCGTTGATGAAGTGATCCCTTTATGCTTCATTTCGCTTTGATCCCCCAGTAAGATTTGCAGCCGCGCTTACCCTGGATAGCACTTGAGCCATCTGGATCCCCATATGTTCCCAGCTACGCGAGCGGGCATAGTTAGTCGCCGCCTGGCGATAGGTTGACAGGCGGCCAGGAGCTGCCCAAATGGATTGCACTGCTCGGGCAAACGCCTCAGGCTCAAAAGGAATGTTTACACCCGCCCCGGATTCTATGATCATCTGTTCTGCTTCCCCACCTCCGGAGCAGATGACCGGCAGGCCGGCTGCCATATACTCGACGATCTTGAGCGGGGATGCATACCGGCGAAATATATCGCCGCGTGAGGTGGCAATGCCGATATCTGCCTGGGCCAGGAGGGCCGGCAGGTCTGAGTATGGCACAAAACCCTCGAAGCGGGTGCAGTGCTCAACCCCTATCGAGATTGTCAGCTGTCGTAATTCCTGCTCGGCCGGCCCCCGACCGGCGATACGCAGCTGGATATCCGGGAACTGCCGGCGAAGCAGCGGCATTGCCCGAATTGAGAGGTCTACCCCCCAGCGCTCGTCCAGGCTGCCCATGTAAACCAGCGTTGGCGGGTGCTCCTTGCGGGCGAGGTTGGCGGTATGGAAACGTTCGAAGTCAACCCCATTGGGAATGACCACCGCCAGTTTAGCCCCCTGTTGGGCGCGCAATGCTGCCAGCGGTCGGCTCACAGAGACCACGGCATCCGCCACCTTGCAGCAGCTTTGCTCCCGGCCGGACAGGATGCCTGCCCATTGCGGGTGTACTCCCGGATAATAGTCAATATCGTAGTAGACCAGGCTGCCTACCCGTCCACTTTCTTTGAGTACGTTTGCCAGGTACGCGCTCTCTGGACCGTCAACGATACCTGCGGCATAGCGTGGTTTTAAGTGAGGACGCAGGAGCGCATACAACCAGATATCTTGCATCCGGGGATCCAGGGATCCGGGCAGGCGGAGGCGCCGGGCAGTGATGGTGCGGGTGTTCTCTTTCTCTGAAATACTGATGCGATGCGCGAGCACATTCTGCACTCCCTGCTTGAGGCGCTGCCAGGCCGGGGCGGGTGGTCCATCATAAAAACGAACGTAGCCAACTAGGTCTAACCGTTCGACGTGTTTTGCCAGGTGGTAAGGCATATGCTGAGATGGCTGATTCAACCGGTTGAACAGATCACTGCCGGCGACGTACAAATACTCGCCGGGCAGGCGTGCCATCCCTGAGTCAGCCGTGCCTCGCTCGCTGTAACTCATAACATCTTTTCCATTTCGCCTGCAACCGGCTCGATGGCAGGTTGTCGCTGACCTGCGCTGAAAAATCCAGACAGGTTCCTTGGGGTGATCTCTCCCAAAACCCACAATGCCAGGCCGTAGGTCAGCGCCCCGCCCAGGATGGATAGCAGCAGGTTTATGGTTAGCCAGAGAGTGGTATCGGAGCGGATAACTGCCTGGAGGAGCAAGACCACTGCGCACATTGCTGCGGACGCGATCATTACCCGCCAGAGAGACCTCCAGGGCCAGTGCCAGCTCAGGTAACGTGCTGAAGAAAGCACCTGGAGGAGTGCCAGGAACCCGAAGGCGATCGCTGCGCTCAGAGCTGCTCCCATGAAACCAAGGAATGGTACGAAGATGAAGTTTAAGATCAAGCCGGCCCCGGCTGCCAGGCATTGATTCCTGGCGATCAGGCGGGTGCGATTGGTCACCATGCAGCCGTAGCTTCCCAGGTCGCTCAGGCCGAAACCCATCGAAGCAATCGCCAACAGCCAGACGGCCGTGTAACCGCCATAGTATGCCTCATCGGCAAGCAGACGGACAAGCGGGGCAGCCACGACGGCAAGGCCAACTACTGATGGGATGATCATCAGGCAAAATATGCGCGTAAATGCCGTCAGCGCTTCTTCTGTAGCCTGCCTCCCGCGTTCCTCCCAGAGCCGGCTGATCATGGGAGCTGGCACAAGCCAAAACAGGCCGGTAAGCAGTGAAACACTCCTCGATGAGATCTTGGTGGCTACCGAATACAGCCCCACATCATAACTGCCGTGAAAGATGCTTATGATGTACCGGTCTGCATTACCTAAGAACCAGAAGGCAATATGGCCGATGGTGAAAGGCAGCGCAAACGCCCAGAGCTGCATAAAATCAGCCCGGTTGAGATGAGCGGGGTGGATGGTGATGGAGCGGGTTGTAAGCCGGATAAGAGGAATGATCAGCAGCAGGAGACTCAATGTCTGGCCCCAGATCAAACCGCCGATGCCCATTTTAAAGACCAGCACCAGGACCAGGCCAAAGAGGCTCCCGCCGTATGACGAAGCGATGAAAAAAGTGGAATACCAGCGGCTTTTTTCCTGGCCGCGCAGCACATCTATCAGCGTGGAAAAGATGACACTTGCATTGAAGAGGGCAACCGCTGCCCAAAGCAAAGCATAAAAGTCGGCGGGAATCAGAGTCCGAATTATCAACAGAATGGTAGCACTGACAGCGGTTCCAACCAATGTGATCAGCCCTACGCTGCCAAGCACGATCGCAAAATAGTTCGATAGACTGGACCTGAGCTGGTACGCGCTGTAGAAACGGACAGCAGCCTTACCAAAACCTGTGGCTGTCGCGAGTAGCAACAATTCCGCCGTGGCAACTGCCAGGGTGTAATTGCCGAATTCCGCAGGCGGAAACAGGCGGGTGTAGATGGGCACTGTGATAAATCCAGCCAGCGCCGGCAGTGCCCTCCCTGCCAGATAGGTGAGCATGTCTTTCGTGATCCGCCCTTCCATCAGTCACCTTCCTGTCCGGCAGAGGCACCTGGTTTACCGCTGGCGTAAAGAACGTAACAGGAATTTATGGACGAACTCTCTGACCTGGCCCCAATCATTGTACCACCCCTAGAGTTAGAATCTCAGGTTCGAGGGCCTCACCCCAAAACTAGTCCAGCGGGGATAAAGATCATTTATGAAAGTTACGTTGTGACCGACGAAGACATCGTCCTCTATATGGACGCCCTCACAAATAAAGGTGTGGGAGGATATTTTGACGTTCTCTCCCCACTTCACATCCGGAGCAATTCTGCTATATTCTATCGTCGACCCCTTAGATTTTAACTTTGCCCCCAGCATTCTTCAGTGACTTATCTGTCGCTTCAAGCATTTTAACGACCTTCAGCCCGGCTTCACCGTTATTAAATGGTTCGACATTCTTTTCGACACATTCCACAAAATATTCGGCTTCGAGCTTGAGCGCTTCCGTATTGCTGACTTTAGGCGCATACATATCACCCGACCGATAGCTGACCAAGAGCTTGTGAATTCCCTCAGTGTTCTTGAATTCGACTCCCCGATCGTATATTTTGATTTTTTCATCGGATTCGAGATCATCCCAGACGAGCATTTTTTTGTCGCCGCTGATCAGAGTCTTTCTTATTTTCACAGGACTCAGCCAGTTACAATGAAAATGGGCGATAAATCCATTGTGAAAATGCACGGCAATATAAGCCACGTCCTCGATGCCGGTCCCGAAATGCTCTGTGCCCTGAGCAGATATCGCCAGAGGATTGTCGTTTATCAAATAGTTCATGATGGAAAAATCGTGCGGAGCCAAATCCCAAACGACATTGATATCATGCTGAAACAGGCCAAGATTGACTCTAGTTGAATCATAGAAGAAGAGAGAGCCCAATTCCCCGCTATCGATGATTTCCCGGATCTTTCTGACAGCTCCCGTAAACAAGAACGTGTGGTCGACCATTATGATCAGACCTTTCTTCTGGGCAAGATTGATCAGTTCTTCAGCTTGCCCGGCATTTGAGGTGAAAGGCTTTTCCATAAAGATATGCTTGTTGCTCTCTAGCGCGGCTTTGGCCAATTCATAATGAGTAAAAACCGGAGTGACAATCGCCACAGCTTGAATATCATCTGATTCAATAAACTCTTTTGGCTGTGTATATCCTCTAATAAAAGGATATGTGGATTGCGCAAGTTTCAGCCTATCTTCTTTTAGATCACAAATAGAAACTAGCTTTGCTGCCCGACAGCTGTAAAAATTTCTCGCGACATTCGGCCCCCAGTAGCCGTAGCCTATGATACCGAGGTTTAGCATTTTAGATCCTCCTAAAAATGTATTTTGTTAGCCCCTATTCGAAACCACGTTTCCCGGAATCAGGTATTTGGCAATTTCGGACGGCAATGCATTCCAAAAATGACCATCTATCGCTTAAAGAATTCCCTAATAGAACTCGCCACGTAATTGATCTGGTCGTCATTGAGTTCGGGGAACATGGGAAGAGAAAGAATCTCATTTTGCACTTGATGAGCGACAGGGAAATCAGAATGCTTATGACCCAAATAACTATAGGCGGGCATAAAAGGCAACGCTGTTGGATAATGAATTCCTGTTTCAATCCCTTTGGACTTAAGAAAAATGGCCAATTCATCCCGTTTCTCAACCCGAATGACGTACAGATGGAAGATATGGAATGAATTATCGCGGATCTTTGGCGTTGTTGTTTGAGTGATGTCTAAGAGGAGACGATTATAAATTAGGGCATTGTTGTGTCGCGCTCTATTCCATCTGTCGATATATTTCAATTTAACGCCCAAGATCGCCGCCTGGAGCCCATCCATTCTGCTATTGATACCTTCCATTTCATGACGATGCTTTTGAAGAGAACCATGATTAGCAAACATTCGGACATGCTGGGCCAGATTATCGTCGTTAGTGATAACCGCTCCCGCATCGCCATAGGCTCCAAGGTTCTTTCCGGGATAGAAGCTGAATGTTCCGGCAATGCCAAACGTCCCGGCTTTTCGACCTCTATATGTTGCGAAATGGGCTTGAGCGCAGTCCTCGATAAGAAACAGGCCGTTTTTATCGCAGATGGATTTTATTTCCTCGATGCTTGCCGGCTGGCCGAAAAGGTGAACCGGGATTACAGCTTTTGTTTTTGCCGATATCTTTTCCTCGATCTTTTTAGGATCAATGTGATAATAGTCTGGATCGATATCAACAAAAACTGGCCTTGCTCCAGCCTGACTGATGGTTTCCGATGTGGAGATCCAGCTATTGGCCACAGTAATCACTTCATCCCCTGGCCCAATGCCCAAGGCTCTGAGGGTGATATAGATTGCATCTGTGCCGTTGCCACAGCTAATGCAGTGCTTTACTCCATACTTTTGTGCGAAGCCAATCTCAAATTCTTGCACGTGAGGACCGCCAACAAAAGCCGTTTTGTTGATTACCGACTGGATTGCGGCATCGATTTCGCCTTTAAGACTTTGATATTGAGTTTTCAAGTCAACAAATGGAACATTCATTAAGTCCCTCCGCTGTTTTCCCTGGTCATTGAATTCTTATTTATATGCAGTCTGGCCATAAGGGGTAATCCTTCTAACCCCAAAATCACCCCGGTAATCACCCCTAAGGGTGAGATTAGCCTACTATCTCGCACGACTTAAGTTAATGAAAATGAGGATTCCTATGAGAATGGCTAGGGCTATCGGGCATTTCCTCACAATCCTGAGAGGCGCTCTTTGTCATTTTCTTGGCCTAAATATGCCAATTATTGACACTCGATACAAGATTTTGCTATCGTTTTGGAGGCGTTGTAATATGGCTAGCATGATATTTGGACTAAAAAGAAGAATATTCCTAAAACTTTTATTGTTTGCCATTTTTCTGGCTACGCCCGTAATCGGCCTCGCAGGGACCACGTATTACGTCTCGCCGACAGGAAGTGACTCGAACCCTGGCACGCTCGCCAGCCCCTGGAAGACCCTCGCCAAAGCGGTATCCAGCGTGTCGTCGGGTGATACCGTCTATTTTCGTTCTGGAACATGGACAGGGGAAAAACTGGAGATTGAAAATAAAGCCTATACAAGCAAGACGACTTTCGCACGATATCCAAGTGACCCTGTCGGTTCGGTCATCTTTGACGGAACGGGAGCCGAACAACATCAATGGGAAGATGGGGTCATTTGGATTAAGTTAAGTAAAAACGTGACAGTTGATGGATTGAAAGTCCAGCATTGTTTCAGAACGGGCATCGCCGCCTGGGGAGAGAATGGGGCGGCTGATAATATTGAAATTCTAAATTGCATTACGGACCATACCGGACAAGCTGGAATCGAGACATGGTATATGAACGGATGTCTCATCAAGGGCAATACGATTTCCGAGGCCAATGTTGGCACTATGGCCTTTGAGGACCCAACCAACGCACGCGGATACGAAGAAACCCTATCGGTCGCCTCTTGGTCAACGAATATCGAGGTTTGTAATAATACCCTTTATGGAAGCAATAGGCCGTATGGAGGTGCCGGGGGGGAAGGCCTTAATATAAAAGCTGGGTCAACCTACGTCTATGTCCATGATAATTATGTTGACCAGGCTCGTGGTGGTCCCGGCGGCGACCCCAATGACCGTTATTG
>CAYGWQ010000201.1:0-10172 GCA_964353465.1 uncultured Acidobacteriota bacterium
GTCGAGGTCCAGGTCGAGGTCCAAGTATTGGAACTTATCTTAGCGCTTAAGGGCTCCCGCCCGGGGCTATTATCTTGCCGCCCCTACAGGGCTGGGCTAGAGAGCGGAGCGAAATTTGCCACAGAATCTAGTCATGCGTTCATGCATTACTATTTACGCTTTGCCGGCGCCTGCGCATGCATCCGGATGGTGGGCGTCTTCAGCACAGGCTCAACGGCAATCCCTTTAATCTGAGCAAGAAAACGCTGCCATTCGGCTGGATAATCGCGCTTCACCCAGCGGAAGAAAGCGGACCAGCGCATCAGGTTCACGCCGGCGTCCCATACCTGCGGGTTGATGGCCCGCAGAATGTCCGGCTCTGAGGAGAGTCTTTCGCTGTATTCCCGAAGATAGACCACATCATATGCATTCATTCTGATACGCATATCCAGTGTCATCCGCCGCAGCGAGTCTGTGCGGTAACGCCGCAGGAAGCTCTTGCGCGCTTCGGCGTCCTGGATCTTGATCAGGTCCGCGATGGTCCCGGAGCTGTAAAAGTGGTACCGATCCTGATAATCCGCTGCCAGCTTCAGCAGCCCGGCAATATAGAACTCGCGATCGTCGAACTGCTCGCGGTCGGCGGCGCGCGCGGTTTCCATCTGCGCATTCAGGTCCCGGACCGCTCCCTCATTGAGCGTCTTGTTGTCAAATCCGGGCTCATCCGACTTGTAGCGCCAGCAGTAGAATATCGGGTCGCCGGTGAGGGCCAGCTTCTCGTCCTGGACGCCAAACCGGATCTCGCGGTCATGGTCGCAGATCAGGTATGAGCGGAATTTCTCCTTCAAATCGGACTCGATATCGCTGATATGCCTTACATAGCTGTTCCAGCCCGAGATGTTCGTCCTTGTGTCGGGCGGGTTTTCGCCGGCGCCCAGAACGTAGCGATCTCTTTCCTTGGGCAGATCCGTTGCGGACAGTTCCAGGATGAGCATGTCGAGTTGGAAAATGCGCAGGCCCAACAGCGTGTCGACCAGCGCCGGGTTATAGTTGATGATATCGCCTCCCTGGTCTCGGACTTGTTTTTCCCGCGCCGGATCGCTCAGGCGGCCGAATAGCGTGACGGCGGAGTAGAACTCGCTGTCGGCGAAGCGTGATATCGGAATCAGTTGCCAATTGTAGATAGGCACGGGATAACGGCTGCCGTTCAGCATGACTGCAAGCCTGCCGCCGTCCGGCGCGGCAGGACTCCACTCCAGCACCAGAGAGCGGACTTCCAGATTGCCGGCAGGTGCCGCGATCTGGTCGAAGGCCACACCTCCCACGCCTGCAAGCATCCGCTGAGTCTGAACGCCGATTCGGAGGTGAGTCGGGTCGCGCAGTTCGGGTGCCGGCGCCGAAATAAGCGTATAAGAGCCCAGCTGAAGCTGTGCACAAAGGTACGCAGGCGCCAGTGCCACCAACAGCATTAGAACCAGCAGTCGGCGAATCCCTCTGGATTTCATGGGTGTTTCCCCCTACTTGTTCGTGAAGGCGACGCCGTGTGGTATTTCGGCGGCGCAACGGAGGAGGGGCATGAGAAGCACCCTCTCCTTGCCGGCCGGATAGCGTTGACAACTGTGCCCGGGAGCAATTTCTGCATGTTCTCCTCCGCTTATCTCAGTCAATCGATTGGACTTGAGTGGACTATATACCACTGCCGCCGGCCCTCACAAGTTTTTTGCCTTCAGGACACAGGCTGGTTTCGGACGCAACCTCCATTTTGGAGCTCAATGGTCGCCCAACCCTGGAAATCAAGTGGGGGCGGGCTTCAGCCCGTGCCCTGCCTACCTGAAGGGTGATCGGGCCCCACACTAAGCATCACAGGCGTCCATGAAATCGGCTGTATTATGGTTTTTGTCCTTTGGGCACGGGCTAAAGCCCGCCCCCACGTATAGCACAAATTCAGCCAGCATTGATGCCTGCCGATTTGCATTCCAGTTGCCGCAGATACTCTGCATCTATCTCGGGATAACGCGTATTACTCCCCGCGCAAGCTTCTATCGCCCGCTTAATCAGGGCAGCCGCATTTTCGAGATTTCCCTGGTGTTCAGCAATCCTCGCCAGCATGATCAGCGGCTTCCTGACTTGCCAGAACCCGGCCTTACTCAGCGTCTCGGCAAGGCGCTGAAGATCACACTCAGCCTGGCCCGCATCCGCTAAATCCCCGCCGGCCATCCTGCACATCCAGGAGTTCGCCAGCGAGTTCGCCTGCTGCCCCCCCTCGCCGAGCGCCTCGAAAAGCCCGGCAGCCGCTTGAAATCCCGGGATTGCCTCATGGAACCGGCCCTCGAGGTAGTATTCGAAGGCAGAATTATTGGTTGCAACGGCCCTATCGGACCGGTCTGCTTCATCGACACAAACTTCAATAAGCCTTTTGAGGACATCTCTCGCATCTTCATATCTCCGGTGGTGCTCATACCAGCGGAAGAGAGGCCCGCTTGCCCGTTTCTGCAGGGCCTTGTGATTTTTCTCCAAGGCGACCTTCCAGACCTTTTCAAGCAGGATCTGCAATGGCGACAGATCAAACATCATTATCGGGTCCGGAATCTGGGGCACGATCTGCGTCATGATGTGCGTGATTTCGAAACACATGCCGACAGAGACCGGCCCCGCATCCGCACCCAGAATCGCGGCGGCATGAATGACTGACTGGATATCCGCCAGTCCGTATGCCGTGCGCATGTCGGCCAGGCATTCTCCGGCCTTAATAAAAAGGCTCGCCCGAGTCGGTCCGCCGATCCCGGTCCCGTAAAGTATGTGGTCAAGAGGTTCGTCATCGTAAACTAACGCCCGATCAGCTGTATCCAGGGGCGCAGCACCCGCAGAGATCGTTTCGAGGCGGCCGGGATCCTTTGGTGTCGGTTCCATAGAAAAGCTCCCTGTCGTATCGCGTTAACCCGCGGCACCGAATTCAATCCATGCCGGAGGAACAAGTTCACGGTTTTGTTTGGGCGATTCGCCGATCGCTTTCTCAAGGAATTCAGGATATTCGGTTTCCGGTTCGTGGGTGATCGCAGGAACCAGCTGGCAGGCTGCCAGGCGCGTGACAAGAGCATCCGGAAACTGGTTGAGCGAAGCCGTGGTGATCCGCACTCCGCATTTTCGAGCCTTCTCGTGAACAACCGGCTCAATCCGGCAATCCTCCGGCAACACTACGGTCAAAAACTCTCGCGAGAATGGCAAGGCCATAAGGATCAGGGATGTGACCCAGTTATACTCCCCAAGCCTGAGGTGCTGCCTATGCTCATAGAAGTCTTTCAGATCGCTTTGCACATAGCGGTCCAGATCGGCGCACTGGCAGAACGGATTGCGCCTGTATCCTGTCACCTCAGCCCAGCGGGCAAATTGCCGGTTTGTCCAAAACAACGGCTGAAAAAGGAGAATTCCACGGAAATAGTCGACCCGGAACTCCTGCCCACCCAGCGCGCGACCGTCAATCGACTTTGAATGGCCGTAACCAATAGCAGCCACCATTTTTTCCCCATGCATCTGGACAGTTTGATGCAATGCCAGGGGATCCCGGACATGCCGTTCCATGAGGCGGGAAGGTTCATGGAGAACCTTCCATTGTGCATAAGGGTGTTCCCCGGGGCTCAGTATCCAAACCACCGGAAATCCGTCGATCGGGTTCGCGGTTTTTGCCTCCGCATCACGGGTGAAATCCCGTACATATACCCGGTCCCTCCCCCGTGAAAAGGCGCGGAGCGTGGACTTCACATCGATCCCGTCCAACACGCTGCCTTCGAAGACAATCGTCCGCTTTCGCGGTTGCCATCGCGTCCCTTCCTGAATGGCACGAAACGACATGGAACTGATCAGGTATTCCCAAGGGCGCCAGGTGTAGCCATAGACGGAGATCCTCTAGTCCTTTGTTTCCTGCCACCGGTAAGCAAACCCCGCGGCCGTTACTGGCGGAACGCCCGGCGGAACCGAACGGAGAAAAACGGGGCGTCCGGACGGATCGCCATCTCCCTGAAGTACAGCACTGCCCGGCTCTCGCGCCGGCCTCCTGGGAGGCATCAGGAGAGGGCAGCCTGGATGACCTTCGGGCGCAGTCCAGGGAAATTCCATGAGAGAATCGATCAAGGCCTTCACAAAACTGTCGCTCATGGTTTCCTGCGCTGCCTGTATGATCATGAACATGTCGGGGAGCCGGCGATGACAGAGCTTGCTGAGCCCCAGGAGATATCCTTCGAAAACCGATAGTGATTCCAGGTCGCGGTTCCTCTCGGCGGATCCCTCCGTTTCCGTCGCACGCGCGAAGTAATGCGTATATGCCTTCCTCAGGCGGGCACGGAACAGGGTTGTCGCGGAAACGGGCTTGCTGAAACCCGCCGAGCAATAGGAGCTTCCCGGCGGGATGCGGCGTTTCTGGTAGGCCTGCACAATCGCAGGGAAGAGATCCATATGGCGCGCTGCAATCAGCGGATGAACCACTACCCGCTTGAATTGGCCCTTTCCCCGGCCGTGATCGCCGGCGGGCTGTGTCGGCTGAACGGAATCATCTGCAAGGAAAACGCGGATCTTTAACCAGTGAGCCATTCCGCAAGTGAAGAGCACTCGACGGTGCCGCTGCGTCAGCTCCTTGAGCCGGGCGGCCATTGCGATTTCTCTTCGGAGGTCGATTTCAGGGTCGCGAGTCGCGTCCGCCCATGCGAGATTGGCAGACACATACCCGGCCAGATCTTTCGTTGCCATGATGGGATCCTGAATGGCCGCATTCCGGCGCATGCCATCGGCGGCCTCTTCCAGGTCAATTCCATGGGCTGGGACCCCGAGCTCAAGCGAACAGCGGATCGCCTCAATGATTGAATCCACGGGAGAGAGAAAAAGAACAGCATGATCCGAGAATCCCAGCCTCTGGTGGAGGACTTCCGACGGCATTTCATTCAGGTCTTTGCCGGTCTCCTCTTGCAGGCGCATCGCCTCCTGCCTGAGCGAGGGCCGAATCATCCTGTTGCGCCGGACCAGCCCTAGCATCACCGGGAGAGGAGAAAGGTTTCCTGACCCTACACCCAGCTCGCCGAGCCAGGCTCGGGCTTCGGCCGCGGTCGCGGGCCCCAGTTCAACTGCGATGGCCTCCGGCCTGGTCGCCGGATCGGAACAGATCCGATGCACCGCCCCGGCGAAGACATGACAGAAGTGTTGGGCGGGCACTACGTACAGCTCACTGCCTTTGTGGTGAATCCTCACGGGCGGAGCAAACACAGTCTTATCCTCTGATGCCTTGACGGAACGTATCGAAAGCCTTCTCCAGATGCTCTTCTTCCAGCCTGCAGCCGTCGGAACAGCGTTCCAGATCATAGGGCTGTTTCGCCTGGATGGCTTCAAAGTCCGCCAGGTTGATGGCATAACCGAAAATATGGATACTGTCGCGCGGCGTCGGGGGCCGGTCTCCCTCTCTCTGCCGCCACAATTCCCAGAACCTGTCGAGCAGCACCGCACCATCATCCTTAATGACCTTGAAGTGGGATCTGATGATGCCGTCAATCTCCTCGCGGACCGGGTAGTCAACACGGATGACGGGACGCATCCGCGATCGAATGAAATCGGGCAGCGGGCTTTCGTCGAGATCTGCGGTGTTCGTTGCCGCGACAAATCGAAAACCGGGGTGTGCATAGATGCGCTCCCCGAGGAGGATGGAGTCGGTGTAGCGCCGCTCATCCAGCAGGCTGGCGAGGGGAGCCAGCGCGCGTGGCCTGATTTTTGCAATCTCGTCCACGAAGCACACACCGCCCCGAAGCATGGCGGTCACCAGGGGCGAAACGATGTAATCCATCTTCTTGTCGGGATCATCACTGAAGCGAACCGCACAAATCAGGTCTTCGGCAGTGACATCCTCGTGGCCCTGATAGATGTAGAGTTCCTTGGAACATGCTCGGGCGCATTCATAGACGATTCGGTTCTTGCCTACGCCCGGCTCGCCCACAAGGAGAGGGGAAAGGGGCAGGGATGTGTTCCCGCGCATCCAAGCCGCCAGTATCTTCCTCATCTCGAGTTCCCGGCCCACCAGCACGCTGAGGGGCGCCTGATAAGGAGTGCTCAACTGAACCGATTTTTCGCAAATTTTCTCGGTGTGTGCGCTCATTAGGGCGCTCCCCCTGTCTGCGATGCGTAATCAACCAACATTTGCCGGAGTCTCAACGGCCGGATGATCGTGGCTCAGACTCGGCGCCGGCGCCGGGCTCGGCCCCCTGGCCGCCAGCCGGATCAGCACACCGATGCAGGCAATTTCCAGCAATATCCCCATCGGAAAAGCCTGTTCAAGACCGCCGCCCGAGGCGCCGATCACGATCCCCAACAGAAAGCCGGCAGGAAGCAAAATCCCGAGCGGCAGAAGAGCGTAGCCCCTCCATCCCTTGCGCCACGCCTTGATCGTCAGCAGAATCTCGATAATGAGAGTAACCATTTTCTCCCTCCTTCATTGGTACCGCACCACAGCATTGAAGACCGGCGGCCCTCGGTCCGCCTTTGACATCCACATTCCTCTAGTGCAAAGGCCGTGCCACAACGAATGGCCCGCCATTCCGGCTGCTGGCGCTGCCTACGTACCCTGACAAAGCGCGCAGTTTTTCAGTGAATTACGGTCGTTGATCACCTGATGAAAGGATCGCCGTTCTAATCTCCAGGCTTGCGGACGCCGGACTCGGGAGGGCGAGATGGTATGGAGTCTCAACCGAGCGAGGTTGAATTGCAGAATTCCGGGGCGACTTGGCAGCTGTGGCCGGTAACTCAACTTTGGAGGACCGCGCTTCTGATACAAATCTCTGTGGGGACAGCATACAAAAAATGTGCCGGCCCTTCGGGCCTCAATGCCAAGCGTTGCCTGACCCCGCGCTCACGCGCGGGGCTATCCTCTGCCGGCGCTCCGCGCCTGGGGTTCGTGGCTGCCGGCACATACTGCGAAATTGTTATCGAGCATCCGCGTCGAGGAAATGGCACGGCAACAGCCACGGCCTCATGTGAGGACTGAAAAGGCCCGAAGGGCCGGCAGAGAATAGGCCCGGCCGTCAGGCCGGGAAAAGGACGGATCCCATTACCGAGCGCCGAAGGTGCGGCACGGTGAACTGAGATTCGTATAAGGTGCAGGCAGAAGCGCCGCACGCTAAAAGGTCTGCGCACTATACGGCCAAATTGAAATGAGTGCGATTCTCTTGTAATCTGAGCTCGACTTCCCTTTCACGAGTGATCCGGCAGCAGGAGGCGCTTGTGGGTTTCTCCGCAATCCAATTCAAGGTGGACGAGCGCGGTCCGCGGATAATTAAACGAGAAGTGAAACTGAGTTACCTGCAACAGTTCGACCGCCGGAAATTCAAAGGCCCGCCCACCGCATACGTGGTCAGCGAACGAAGCCTGAACGCAATCGAGAATTGCACAGGAGCGATCGACAACCGGGGGAGGATGGACATCGAGGGGTGGCAGCTATCCCGATACCTCCTCGGGCGCAAGAAGATCCCGTTCATTATCGGCAGATACAAGAACCCCGGAAAGCTCAGGCACGGTGTTTTTCGCCTGGTGGAAGTAGCCTTCGCGACCCCGGCAGAAAACAACATCTATTTCATAGGAACCGATAATTCAATCTTCGAGGAACTCTGGCAGAAGGCGGAGATGGAGGACGGCAGCCCGCCCATCACGAATAACGCACATCCCGGGTCCGACCGCCGGCTGATAGATTTCGCGTCTGCCGAGAAACGGCTGGAGCTTCTACCGCCCCGTAATATCCCCGCCGAACTGGAGGATTACTTTGCCGGGGCATCGCCGCAGGCCAAACTTGTGCGCCGGCACATTATGCAGGCCGCGGACAACAATGATCCGGTCCTGATTCTCGGATCGACGGGTACGGGCAAGGAACTGATCGCACGCGCCATCCACAGATACCATGCAGGGCGCAAGGAGGGAAAATTTGTCGCCGTCAATTGCGGCGCCATGCCGGATGAACTCCTGGAATCTGAGCTTTTCGGCCATGTGAAAGGCGCCTTCAGCGGTGCGACGGCCGACAAGACGGGACTCTGGGAGGAAGCTTCCGGCGGCACCCTGTTCCTGGACGAGATCGGCGAACTGCCGCTGGAACAGCAGGCCAAAATAAACCGCGCGCTGCAATTCAGCGAGATACGCAGACTGGGACAGACCACGACCAGAAAGGTCAACTCCCGTGTTATCGCCGCAACCAATCGCGACATAAGTGCGATGCTGAACTCCAAGGAGTTTCGGGAGGACCTCTACCAGCGCCTTTCATGTCAGGAAATTCATACTCCTGCACTGGCAGACAATCCGGCGGAAATACCCCAGCTGGCCCGGTCTTTTTGGAAAAAGATCACTCTCGACGAGAAGGCCGAGCTGCCGTTCGAAATACTGGAGGAATTGCAGGCTTACAGCTGGCCGGGAAACATCCGGGAACTGAAAAAAGTTTTAAAAAATATTAAGAACGAGTTCGGCACCCGGGAACTTCGCGCGGACCATTTGAAGGTGATCCTTCAGGGCAGGATACGGCTGTTCACCGGGGATACGACCTCGCCTGCCGCGGATGAGCTCCTCAGACATCAGGCCGATTGCCTGCGCCATCTGACCAGCGCCGGGGATCTGGTCCGCGCCTGCGAGATTGCCCTGGGACCGCCGTGGCAGGGTGTGAGAATCGCCGCAAGAGCTGCCGGAACCATTCAGAGGTCTCTTCAAGCGCCGCTCGCTGAGCTCGAACAATTATGTTTGCGCCCGCTGCTTTTTGCCGGAGAAGAAGCCTTTGTTGCCGTGTCACAGCTGCGGGACATGATTGCAGGCCTGGCCGCGATGTCCAGGCGGGATCTGCAAAACCGGCTTCCCGCAGACAAGGCCCGGCTGGCGGAGAAGCTGAATTCGGTTTTAGCGAAGCTGTTCCGGGAAGCCGAGCGTATCTCCAGCCGGCGCTGATGAGTAGCGCGGCATTCAAAGGGCGAGAGGAACTGCAATGCACGATCCCAACGATCCAAAATATTATCTTGACGCAATCTCCCGGTACCGCAAGGTCAGGTCTGACTATGAGCTGCTGACCGAACATCTTAAAAAAATGCTTCACGGCATCACCGGGGATTTGGGCATTTACCCCATTATCATGGGGCGCGCGAAGTCTCTGGAGAGCTTTGCCGAGAAGATCCAGCGCCCGGGCAGGATTCCCCGCGGCGACCCTCTGGCAGAGATGACCGATCTGAGTGGTGTCCGGATTATCACACACACCCTCGACGAGGTCGCCGCTCTGACGGAGGTGGTTTCCAGGAAGTTCATCCTGGATCTGCACAACTCGGAAGACAAGCGGGAAAAACTCGCCTATAAGGAATTCGGGTATCTTTCCACCCATTTCATCGTCCAACTGAAAGAAGTGCCGCAGATCCAGGGGTATCCTGCCGCAAAGCTCGAACGCCTGCCGGCACTCAAGGCGGAACTGCAGCTGCGCACCCTGGCGCAACACCTATGGGCCGATATTTATCACGAACTGGGATACAAGAATGAATTTCAGTTGCCTGCGCGCTGGGAGCGCGAGTTCGCGCGGCTTGCCGCCTTGCTGGAATATTGTGATCAGGGTTTTGAGGAAATCAAGAACGCAATGCGCACCTATGAATCCAGCTACGGCCACTACATGAGCAAGGAACAGCTGGAAGGTCTTGCCGGCCGCCTGGAGATTCTGCTCCAGGTGGATAGGGATAACGTGAAGGCCCTTCACCGTCTGATAAAAACCTATCTGGCCCTGGGGCACAATGACCAGATCAGAACGATTCTGGAGCGGAACGAAGCCCTGCTGCACTCCTACCCGCCGGCTCTGCGGGACATCGGGGTAGCCTATTGCCAGGCCCATAAGCCCCGTTCCAAAGGATTCACGCTGGGCAAGGCGTTTCTCAGGCAGGCAACGAAAACCGAAAAGAAGGACATCGATGCTCTTTGCTCACTGGGCGGGGCTTATCGCAAAGAGGGAAGGCTCGGAAAGGCGCTCGCATGCTATCGGGAAGCTCATGAACTCGATCCGTCCGACCCCTATTCCCTGGGCAACTACATCGCCCTGGAATTGCTGCTGGGTGGAAATATTCAGACCGTTCCCTACTTTCATGCCCTGATCCGACAGGCGGCTCTGCGGTGCCGGAAGCAGGTCGAGGTCAAAGTCAACTTGCCATGGGCTTTGTTCGACCTGG
>CAYGWQ010000202.1:0-10166 GCA_964353465.1 uncultured Acidobacteriota bacterium
CCCACCACCTTGCCGGGCATATCCGTCTCCCAGGCCCAGGCGATCCTTCAGCAGAAGGATGAAATGATCAAGAGAATCCCCGAGGTGGCCAGGGTTTTCGGCAAGGCAGGCCGTGCGGAAACATCAACGGATCCTGCGCCGTTTTCCATGATGGAGACCACGATCCTCCTGAAACCGCAGTCGGAGTGGCGCTTCCGCGAGCAGTGGTATTCCGGATGGGCGCCCGAGTGGCTGAAAAACCTGCTGTTCCGCAGGATCGCAGCCGAGCACATCTCCTGGGACGAGCTGATCAGTGAGCTGGATCAGAAAGTGCGCATTCCGGGCGTAACCAACGCCTGGACCATGCCCATCAAGGCGCGCATCGACATGCTGACCACCGGCGTGCGCACGCCGGTCGGCATCAAGATCTTCGGCCCGGACCTCATGGAGATAGAGAAGATCGGCAGCCGGCTCGAATCGCTGCTCCGGGAGATGCCGGGCACCCGCTCGGTGTTCGCCGAGCGCGTGACGGGAGGCTATTACGTCGATTTTGACCTGCGCCGGGACCAGTTGGCGCGCTACGGCCTATCCGTCGCGGATGCGCAAAACGTGGTAATGTCGGCGATCGGCGGAGAGAATGTGACCGTCACCATTGAAGGCCGCGCCCGTTATCCCGTCAATGTCCGCTATCCCCGGGAATTGCGCGACAGCATCGAACGCCTGTGCGAGGTCCTGGTGCCGACGCCGACCGGAGCGCAGATCCCACTTGCGCAGATCGCGGACATCAGCAAAAACGCCGGACCTTCCATGCTCCGCGACGAAAACGGCATGCTGGCCGGCTACGTGTTTGTCGACCTCGCCTCGAGCGACATCGGCGGTTACGTGGAGCGGGCAAAAGCACTCGTCAGGCAAAAGCTGGAACTGCCGACCGGCTATTCGCTGATCTGGAGCGGCCAGTATGAAAACATGCTCCGGGTGCGCGAACGGTTGAAGATCATCATCCCCATCACCCTCATTCTGATTTTCGCGCTCCTGTACATGAACACCCGATCGGTCATGAAGACCTTGATCGTGATGCTCGCCGTCCCCTTTTCCTTGATCGGCGCGGTCTGGCTTATGTATGTACTCGGATATAACATTTCCATTGCAGCATGGGTAGGGATGATAGCTCTGATGGGGCTGGACGCTGAAACCGGCGTCTTCATGCTGCTGTTTCTGGATTTGTCGTACGACGAGGCCCGGCGCCGGGGGCGTTTGCGGGATAAAGGCGAGCTTGTCGAGGCCATTGTCCATGGGGCCGTGAAACGGATCCGGCCGAAGGCCATGACGGTAATGGCCGCTTTCATGGGCCTGATGCCGATCATGTGGTCGACCGGCGCCGGTTCAGACATGATGAAGCGCGTTGCCGCGCCCATGGTAGGGGGGCTGGCAACATCCTTCATACTGGAGTTGTTGGTTTATCCCAGTATCTACTACCTGTGGAAATGGCAAACGGAGGTCAAAAGCCAGAGCTTCGCGCTATAAGCCCCGTCCGGCGGCCGGGGCCTACAGTGGGCGCCCGATGCCAGACGGCGCTCGCGATCTAGCAGCACCGCAAACCCCGTCCGGCGGCCGGGGCCTACGGCTGCCGGGACTTACCAAACAGTGAGGTACAGGATGACATCGAAAATCGTTTATTGCTGGCTGGGGTGGTTGCTGATTGCCGGCTCCGCCATCAGCGCGGAGGAATTCCGTTTTCCAGTGAGGCATGACCACGCCTTCGGGAGTTGCCGCGGAGAGCTGGTCTTCAGAGAGGACGGGGTGGATTTCATCACGCCGGAAAAGAAGCACGCACGCACCTGGAAATATGAGGATATCCAGCAACTCGGACTTCTCAGCCCGCAGGAGATCGTCATCCTCACGTATGAGGACAAAAAATGGGAGCTCGGCAGAGACCGGGATTACCGTTTTCAGGTCACCCAAGGCACAATCACGCCATCGCTCTATACCATGTTACAGGCCAGGGTGACCCGGCCGCTGGTCTCCGCGCTCTTTCCACCGGAGATCACACCTGCGTACCGGATCCCGGTCAAACATGAGCGCGGTTTCACGGGCACCCAGGGGACGCTGGAAGTGTCCGACCAGTGCATCCTGTACAGGACGGATGCGCAAGGGGATTCGAGGATCTGGCGTTACGAGGACATCGCGTCCATCGGGACTACGGGGCCCTATCAGTTGCGCCTGACTTCCATGGATCGTGTGCAGGGTGAATTCGGCGGCGAGCGTAATTTCGTCTTCACCTTGAAGCGCAAACTCGATCCCGAGATCTATGATTTCCTCTGGTGGAAAATCAACGGCCCGCAGATATCATCCTCACCCAGGAAATAACGCATCGTCGGGATTCCGGAGCGCAGGACGTCACGGCCGGGCATCATGGGCGCCGAGCTCCTCCTTCGGAATGCCGTGCTTCTCCATGCGGTAGATGAGAGTCTTCCGGCTCACATCCAGAAGTGCGGCTGCCCGGGTCTGATTCCAGTTCGACCTTTTCAGGGCCCAAAGGATCAGATCCTTTTCGATGGCGTCCAGGCTGACGCCCAGGAGAGAAAGCTCGATCCTGTCGGCCTCGACGGCCAGCCGCTCCGACCGCAGCGGGCCGGGGAGATCTTCCAGGGCGACCTCAGCGCCTTGCGCCAGAACGACCAAGCGCTCGATGACATTCTCCAGTTCGCGGACGTTGCCGGGCCAGCGGTAGTGGCTGAAATACGGAATCAATGATTGCGGCATGCTCAGGTGCGTTCGTCCGTGCTTCCTGCAACTCTGCGCGAAGAAATGCTGCACAAGTTCGGGGATGTCCTCCGATCGCTCTCTCAGAGGCGGCATCTCCAGCGGGATCACCGCCAGCCGGTAGTAGAGATCTTCCCGGAACGTGTCGTCCTCCACCATCCGTTGCAGGTTTCTATGGGTCGCGACTACGATGCGGACATCGACCTGAAGAGTGGCCGTCGCGCCGATCTTTTCGATCTCGCCCTGCTGCAGGAGGCGCAGCAGTTTGACTTGCAGGGTGAGAGGCAGGTCCCCGATTTCATCCAGGAATAGCGTCCCCCCATCCGCCACCTCCACTTTGCCTTTCTTGTGTGCGGTGGCGCCGGTAAAAGCGCCCTTCAGATGACCGAAAAGCTCCGATTCCAGGAGGTCATGAGGTATGGCGGAGCAATTGATGGTGACGAACGGCAGGTCTTTGCGCGGGCTGTTGAAGTGAATGGCCTTGGCCACGAGCTCTTTGCCCGTCCCGGTCTCGCCATGGATCAACACCGTCGTGTTCGTCTGTGCCGCCCGGGCAGCCATATCCAGCACGTAGAGCAAAGGTCCGGAGTGGCCGATGATGTTTTCGAAGCCGTATTTCCGATTCAGGCTGGACCGCAGCGTCCTGACTTCTTCCAGCAGCTGCTGGTGTGCCAGGGCCCTTTCCATGGTCAGGATCAGCTCTTCCGGATTGACCGGCTTGGTGATGTAATCATAGGCGCCGGCCTTCATGGCCTCGACCGCCGTCTCCACGGTGCCGAATGCCGTGACGATGATCACACTGATCTCGGGGGACTCCGCGCGGATTCTTTTTAGCAGTTCCAGCCCCGACAAACCCGGCATTTGCAGGTCGGTGATCACAAGGTCCTGCGGCGATTGCTGCATCACGTGCAAAGCCTGCGCACTGCCCGATGCAGTGCGCACCTCGTACCCGCGCTGCTCGAGCTGGAACTGGACCACGCGCCGCAAACTTTCGTCATCATCCACTACCAGGATGCGCCTCTTGCTCTTCATGTGCTCTCCTGCGCGCAAGGCAGCAGAATCGAAAAGGTCATGCCCCGGTCCGGATTGTTGCGCGCCCGCAGAATCCCGCCATGCTGGCTGACGATCTGGTGGGCCACCGCCAGCCCCAGGCCTGTACCCTGTTCCTTGGTTGTGAAAAAGGGATTGAAAATCTTGTCCAGGTTTTCGGGCTCAATGCCGCATCCCTGGTCACACACCTCAATAAGGAGATCGGATTTCTCGAAGCGCGCCGCCAGGCGTATTTCGCCGCCATCGGGCATGGCCTGCATGGCATTGAGCAGCAGGTTCAGGATCACCTGCTTCAGCTGCTCTCCGTCCCCGCTCAGCGTCGCATCGGCCGGGACCACGTCTTTGTGCAACCGGATCTTCCCGCTCTCGGCGGCGTGCGCCACCAGGCTGATGACGGAATCCAGCAGCAGCTCTACACCCATTTGCTGCCGCTGGGGAGGGCGCGGCCGGGCAAAATCGAGGAGGTTGCCGAGCAGGCGATTCAGGCGGCGGCACTCTTTCTTGATGATGCCCAGGAATTCCAGCCGCTGGTCCTCGGTAATCTGCCCGCCCTCGAGAATTCCCGCGGCACCCTCGATGCTGGCCAGCGGATTGCGGATTTCATGCGCAAGCCCGGCCGAAATATTGCCGATGGCGGCCATCCGGTCGGCGCGCTTCATGCGTTCAAAACTGTCGCGCAGCTCCTGGTTCACGCGCGCGAGCTGCCCGGCTGTTTCCTCCAGCTCCCTCTGCTTCTCGCGCTGCTCGTCTGCAAGCAGGCCCGTTGCCACACCGACCAGGAAAAAAAGTACAATTTCCGCGTACTGGTTGATGACATAGCCGGGGAAATCTTTCCATGTCGTAAGGATATGCGGCGCATAAAACACTCCGGATAAGAGAGCGGCGACGAGGCCGCCAATCCAGCCGAAGGAGACGGCCGCGTAAACGATCGGCAGATAGTAGAGGCGCTGAAAAATGTTGTGCCAGAGAATCAGCGGGGCGGGAGTGAGATAGTGGGCCAGGCTCGTTCCGACAATCCCGGCTGCCACCAGCAGGATCTGGATCCGGACACTCCGGGCAGGTTTCAGCGGCATTGCTTTCTCCCACAAGCTCTTCGCATTAAGGAACCCAGGCAGAAATATACCAGAATCGGAGTCAACCTGTTCGCGCCAAAGAAACAAGGAACCACGAAGACCTCTGCGAGGGATTTCCCTTTACTTTTCCACACCCCAAATGATAGAGATTGCCTCACAGTCAAGGGGGACGGAAGGCTACTGTCGTTCACTGCAAACGATCGCATCCCCTAAGGGGGAAAAACTTTTCGGGTGATCCGTCCCCGATCATGATGCCAATCACGGAATTCCGCCCCGGGATTTCCATTGAAATCGCAGGGAACGGCAGTCCGCGATTTGTCGTATGTATCATAGATTCATGGAGGTACACCCTCCCACTCAGTGGATAACATCTGACCGGCCGAAACATTCCGGCCACAGGACCGGCATTTCGGCCTCTGGAGTTACACTATGGCTCATATTCGATGGGAATCGGGCTTTCTGGTGTTCGCCTGTACACTCCTGCTGTCAAATCCAGCATTTGGGCAGGGGGGCGGAGCGAAGCTGGACGGCACTGTTCGGGACAGTCAGGGCCTCATCGTCCCCGGCGCGATGGTCATTGCGACCAACCAAGCCACGGGGGTAGCCCGGGAAAGCTACACAAACGACGCCGGCATCTATGTTTTCAGTTCACTCCCTCCAGGCAAATACACCATCAGCGCGGAGCTCACCGGCTTCAAGAAGCATGAGGTTACGGAGTTTGTCCTGGAGGTCGCAACCTCAAAGACGCTGGACTTCAAGCTGGTTGTCGGCGGGACCAACGAAACCGTCACGGTAACATCCGACTCGATTCAACAAATCCAGACGACTACCTCTGACTTGGGGGATATCGTCTTCGAGAGGAAGATCAAAGATCTGCCTTTGAACGGGCGCCTCCCCATTGAGCTGATCTTCCTGCAGGCGGGCATGGCCGGCAGCAACAGACAGAGCTCGACGGGCGGCCTGTCGGCCAACGGCGCTCGCGTGCAGTCGAACTCCCTTTCCATGGACGGGGTGGATATCACCAACCAGGAGCTCGGCACCGGAAGTTCATCCGGAATCGCGATCGCCACGGATATCATTCCATCCGTGGACACGATTGAGGAATTCCGCGTGATCACGGGGAATCCTACTGCCGAGTACGGCCGCGTGTCGGGATTCCAGGTTCAGATCTCCACCAAATCCGGGACGAACCAGTTCCACGGCAGCATCTATGAATTCTATCGGGGGACGGTTCTGAATGCGAACGAGTTTTTCAACAATGCCAGCGCCACTCCAATCGGCCGGGCGCCGCTGCTGCGCAACCAGTTCGGCGGAACGATCGGCGGGCCTGTGCGGATTCCCTGGCTCTACAATGGGAAGAATAAGACCTTCTTTTTCTTCAACTATGAAGGAACGCGCCAGACGGAAAGCGTCGGTGTGAGCCGCACCGTGCTGACGCAGGAAGCCCGCAACGGCCTCTATCGCTTCATCACCAGCGGCGTAACCAAAAATCCGGACACCGGAGCGGTGTTGACCTCGAACAGCCGTGTGGTCGTCGATCCCGCCACCGGCCAGATTCGCGCCGGTGTGCAAGGGATTCAGACTCTGGACCTGATCAACGCCGACAAGAAGTATTTTGACGGCATCGGAGCGGACACGACGGGAATGATGAAGAAGTTAATCGACGCGACGCCGCTGCCGAACGACTTCGCGCTGACGGGCGAGGGACTCAATACCGCCGGCTTCCGGTGGAACGCGCCCGCGGTCACCTATCAGGACCTGGTCACCTTTAAGATCGATCACGTGCTTACCAAGGCACACAGCCTTTCGCTGCGCGGGAACGTTGGACGGCTCGACCGTATTGGCGATACGATCAACGCGAGTTTCGCTCCGTTTCCGGGCGGCGCTACACGCATCCGCTATGAAGACCAGTCCGGATTCGCGTTCAGCGTGCTGAGCAGCCTGACTCCAACGGTTTCCCATGAATTTCACATCGGGATGTCGCGCAACATTCGGCTGTTTTCGGTCACCATCCAAGAGGCCGGGACTCTGTCGGTCAGTTCCGGTCTCTTTACCAACCCTTTTCGGAGCGACGAGCTGCAGAAGACTCCGCGGCAGACGCTCGATGTCGGCAACAGTATCAGCTGGGCGAAAGGGCGGCACTTCTTCAAGGCAGGCTTCGATTTCCGTTCGACACCGCTGAATCAGATCTTCGGGGCCAATGCTATCTCGGTTAATTTCTCGAGCGCACAGACCGGAACCGGAGGCGCCCAGGTCAATATCCCGCAGCTGTTCGGGAATCCGACGGGGCCGAATCCGATTCCCAGCGCGAATTCCCTCAACGCCGGCCAATTGTTCAATCAGCTCACCGGCAGGATCGGCGCCACCACGGCGAACTTTTACGCGGTCTCGGAGGATGCCTTCGGTCCGCTCGGAACCGGGAAGTCGCGCGGCTTCCGTCAGCGGGATTGGGGCGGCTACGTTCAGGACGACTGGAAGTTAAGCAATAAGCTGTCGCTGAATCTGGGGCTGCGCTATGACTGGTTTCAGGTGCCCTGGGAGGTCAACAGCTTCTACGTCCTCGCCACGAATCGCCAGCTGCTCGACACGCAGTTGAATCCGGCATTGCCTCACGTGCCCATTACCTTCGGCCGCGTCGGCCCGAAGTACGGCACGCAGATCTTTGCCAACGACTTGAACAACTTCGGGCCGGTCGTGGGCTTCTCCTGGGATCCCTGGGGGAATAACAAGACCGCGATCCGGGGATCCTACCGCATTTCCTATGACAAGGTATACGGCCGCACGCTGGATACCATTGAACAGAACTCGCCGGGCCTGAACGGCCAGGGGCAGCTGAATGCCGGACAGCTCGCCAGTCTCTATCCCCTGACGAATGTCTTCGGTGCCGCGCGTACTTTGCGGCTTGCCGATCTGACGAAATCCCCTACGCAGGCGGGGGTCGATGTGGGCAACGGGAATATCAATCTCGCGTCGGCGCTCGACATAACCAAGACGCAGAAGCCCCTTTCAGCCGTTCCCAACACACGCCTCGACTTCGCCCCGAGGGATTTCGACAAATCGCTGGTTTCCCCTTATTCCCAGAGCTGGTCCTTCGGGATTCAGCGGGAGATCATGCGCAATACGATCGTCGAAGTCCGGTATGTCGGACGCAAAGGGACCAAGGAATTCGGGGGGCTGCCGGCCAACCAGTTCCGCGCGCCCGCCGACATTCTCAGTGGATTGCAGACCCTGCAGGGCCTGTTGAAGCTGACCAATGCGGAGGCGTTTTCCAAGGCGGGACTCCCCCTGCCCGGAAGCTTAACTCCCACGGCGCTGACCACGATCTCTCAGTATTACGGTTCAGCGTCCAGTAGTGCGACCAGCATGAGCCAATACACGCCGGGTGCTCTGGCCAGTATCGCGCCGCAGTCGCTGTACAAGCTCTTCCTGGCGGGAAACGGGACCTTTGATTCGGACGTGCAGACCGCCATCCGCAACAACAACCTGTCTACGATCAGCGCGCAGTTCGACACGAGCACAAACCTCCACTCGAATACGTTTTTAACTGCTGCCGGCTTGAAGCCTCTGCCATCCGGAACGGATCCGCGCGGCTGGCTGCCTCTCGCGGTTGGTCTGGCCGACAATGCGTTCCGTCCCAACATCCAATTCCTGAACGGCCCTTCTGTGGCTTCGAACAATTTCTACTCGAACTATCACGGACTTCAGGTGCAATTCAATCGCCGCTTCTACAAGGGCCTCCAGCTCCAGGCGAACTACACATTCTCCAAGAACCGTGACATCACGTCGACCACTCAGCCTACCGGTCAAAGCCTGACCGACTTCTTCCAGCGCGACGTGGACATGGGCCCCTCGAGTAATGATATCACCCACGACTTCAAGGCTAATTCCATCTATGAGCTCCCTTTTGGTAGCGGCAAGCGTTTCGCTTCCACCCGGGGGGGATTCATAGGCCAGCTCGTCGGCGGTTGGCAGCTCAACACGATCTTCGAGATCGCGACTTCCTACCCGTACAACATCAGCTACGGCAGCCAATCCAGCAGTTGGGGCGGCGGCACCCGGCCGGATTTCGTGCCCGGCAAAACGATCGACGGTTCCGTCAACGACACCGGTTATGTCCGCCGGGACGCTCAGGGTCGTGTCATCTACTTCACGCAGGAGGATTTCGCGGGGCTGTTCCAGAGTGCCAAACTCGGGACCATCGGCACCGTGCCGAAGAACTTCCTGCGCGGCCCCAAATACTGGGACGTCACCCTGGGAATCCTGAAGAATTTCCGCATCACGGAGACCAGTTCCGTGCAGTTCCGGGGAGAGTTTTTCAATCTCTTCAATCACGCTAACTTCAGCGATCCCACCGCTAATCTCGAGTCCGGAACCTTCGGGCAGATCACAGGTACGCGTGGGGATCCGCGCATCATCCAGTTTGCATTGAAGCTCAATTTCTAGCAACGGGCCCGTGGCGCCCGGCTCTGCCGGGCGCCACCAGGGCAAATGTCAAGATTCTTGGAGACGAACATGATGCATCCACGGTTTTACCGGTTCCTGATGCTGGGGATTCTCTCCACCGCGGTTTCCTCCGGGGCAGCCTTGCCGCAATCGGGCGCCGCGCGCAAGGAAGCAGCGGTGAGCTCCTATTTCCAGAAGTGGCTGGAAGAGGACGTCTACTGGATCATCAGCGAGGAGGAACGCGACGTCTTCGCCAAGCTCACGACCGACGAGGAGCGGGACGCGTTCATTCAGCAGTTCTGGGATCGCCGCGATCCTGATCCTTCGACTTCCGACAATGAGTTCAAGATCGAACACTACCGGCGCATCCTCTATACGAACGAAAAATTCACCGCCGGCATCTCCGGATGGAAGACCGATCGCGGCATGATCTACATCAAATTCGGTCAACCAGACCGCCTGGTGAGCAAACCGGCGGGTGGCCCCTACGAAAGAGAGCGCAAGGAGGGCGGAGGATTCACGAGCATCTTCCCGATCGAGCGCTGGGAGTATCGCCACATCGACGGGGTGGGCGATGACGTCGAGCTCGAGTTTGTCGATGACAAGGGAGGAGGATTGTTCGAACTCACTTTTGACAAGCAGCGCAAAGATGCCCTGCTGCTTTCGGGGAATATGGGGCTCACTCAGGACGAGCTCGAACGGGAAATGATGGGCGGAACGGTCAACAAGCAGGATCGCGTGGCGGGGCGGCGATATTCGGGCGAATATAAAGGCGTTTACTCCGGCATGGGCGGTTTCGAGAGCACCAGGGACAAGCCCCTCGCGCAATTGGGAATCTCTGCTTCCCTCAACCGCGCC
>CAYGWQ010000203.1:0-10157 GCA_964353465.1 uncultured Acidobacteriota bacterium
TCGGGCTGCCTGCAAGCTGGGGACGATGCAGGCGAGGAAGCTGGCAGCCAGAGTACTGCCGGCAACAAACAGCATGACGCGAATATCGGTCTCGAATGTGATCCAGAAAGGGGGCGGATTGACCGATATCGCATTCAGAAACCATTCCATAGCGAGACTGCTGAGGACCATGCCCAGCGCTCCGCCGGCCGCCGCCAGAATGAGTACCTCGGCGAAAAGCTGCAGGATGATGCGACTGCGGCCGGCGCCCATGGCCACCCTCACGGCGACCTCCCGCAACCGCAGCGAAATCCTGGCGAGCAGCAGATTGGACACGTTGACACATGCTATCAAGAGCACACCAAGCCCCGCTCCCAGCATCGTATACAGCAAGGCAAAAATTTCGGGCCCGAGGGCTCTTTCGGCGAAAGGCGCTACGGTAGCCCCGATACCGCGATTGATTTCTGGATAGTCCTTTTCGAGTTGAGCGGCGATTGCCGCCGCCTGGGCCCTGGCCTCCGTGAGCGATACCCCCTTTCTCAGCCGTGCCAGCACCTGGTAGTTGGGGCCCTCACCGCGCTTGGTCGTCAGCGGGTCGATCGTGAGCGGTATCCAGAGCCTTTCCCGATTCGGGAATGCGAATTTCTCGGGCATGACCCCGATGATGGTCCTGGACACGCCGCTGGCGCGCACTGTGAGTCCAATGACATCCGGAGAGCCGCCAAAACGATCGCGCCAGACTTCATGGCTGAGCACGATCACGGGATCGGCCCCCGAACGGTCCTCTCCGGAGCGAAACGTCCGGCCGAGGAGGGGCTTGACGCCCAGAGCATCAAATGTGCCGACGGTAAAAGCGCCGGCGCTATATCGTTCGGGCCGATCCTCCTGCCAGGATAAGTTGATCGGCACTATCGACCATGCGCCCAGGCTCTCAAAAACCGTCTGTCGCTCCTGCCAGACGACAAAATCGTGGATGCTTACCGGCATGCGCGGGATGTTGCGCGACGGATTGGTGCCGGCGAGCGCTACCAGGCGATCCGCTTCCTCGAACGGCAGACCCTTGAACAGGGCGCCGTTTACGACGCTGAATACCGTCGTCGTCAGCCCGATACCCAGGCCGAAGGTAATGATGGAAATGATCGACAAAGTGGGGTGCTTGATCAGCATCCGGAAACCGAAACGCAAGTCCTGCCATAACCTGCCCATCGATCGAAGCTCCTTTCCCTCAGCCGCGCCGCATTGCCAGGACGTACCTGCCGGTGCGCAATAAGCCCCCTTGATCAAGCCAGACGTAATCGAATGCTAAAAAGTTCCCGCGGAGTGACAGTTCTTCGCCTTCCGGGTGCGGAAAACAGTTGCTGAAGTCCATGGAATCCGTGCAAGATCCGGGTGCCGCATCTGCTATGTTCGCATTGCCCCGCGACATCGAATATTGCCGGTGCGACACCATTAAGGGAGGTGACATGGAACGCCGTGAGTTTTTGCGCTTGTCTGCATCAGCTTGTGTTTCGCTTGCCGGCAACGGCCTTGCGGCTGCGGCGCCGGTGCGTCCCAATATCGTACTCATCTATGCGGACGACCTCGGCTACGGGGATGTCAGTTGTTATGGGGCGACGAAAATCAGCACCCCGAACATGGATCGGCTTGCATCCCAGGGGCTGCGGTTTATCCAGGCACATTCGCCTGCAGCCACCTGCACCCCGTCGAGGTATTCTCTGTTGACCGGCGAATATGCATGGCGCAAGAAGGGCACGAATATTCTGCCGGGCGACGCAAAGCTGATCATTGAGCCGGGACGAACTACGCTGCCGTCCATGTTGCGGCAGGCGGGCTATGCCACGGGCGCAGTGGGCAAGTGGCACCTCGGCCTGGGCGCCGGTAATCTCGACTGGAACGCGGACATAAAGCCCGGGCCGCAGGAGATCGGCTTTGATTACTGTTTCCTGATTCCCGCCACCGGAGACCGTGTGCCGTGCGTATTCGTGGAGAACCGCCGGGTGGTCGGGTTGGATCCCGCGGATCCGATTCAGGTAAGCTACGGCGCACCGGTCGGCACAGACCCGACCGGCAAGGAGCATCCGGAGTTGCTCAAGGTGCATCCCAGCCACGGGCACGACCAAACCATCGTCAATGGCATCAGCCGCATCGGATTCATGAGCGGCGGCAAAGCGGCACGTTGGGGTGATGAGGAGATTGCCGATGTGCTCACCGGCAAAGCGGTGTCATTCATTGGGCAGCACCATGACCGGCCGTTCTTCCTCTATTTTGCGACGCACGATATCCATGTGCCTCGCGTGCCCCATTCACGGTTTGCCGGCAAGAGCGGCCTCGGCCCGCGCGGCGATGTGATCCTGCAATTCGACTGGTGCGTCGGCGAAATTCTCAAGGCGCTTGACCGGTGGAAGCTCGCGGAGAACACGCTGATCATCGTCACCAGCGACAACGGTCCCGTGGTGGACGACGGCTACCGGGATCAGGCGGTCGAAAAGCTGAGCGGGCACAAGCCGGCCGGCCCCTTGCGCGGCGGCAAATACAGCGCGTTTGATGCCGGCACGCGTGTGCCTTTCATCGTGCGCTGGCCGGGCCATGTAAAAACGGGGGTCTCCAGGGCGCTCATCGCTCAGATCGATTTTCTGTCTTCGTTTGCCGCCTTGACCGGCATGCAACTTGCCGCGGGGGATGCGCCGGACAGCCTCAACGTCCTTCCAGCACTGCTCGGGACATCGAAGGTCGGGCGGGACCATCTTGTGGAGCAGGCCGGTGCGCTCTCGCTGATCCAGGGGGAGTGGAAGTACATCGAACCGAACAAGGGTGCGCGGATCGAAAAGAACACCAATATAGAACTGGGCAATGATCTCCAGGCGCAACTCTACAATCTAGCCGAGGATATAGGCGAAAAGCGCAACCTCGCCGCGCTGTACCCGAAGAAGGTGGAAGAAATGGCTGATCTCCTGAAGAAAATCCGGGAGCAAGGCCGCACGCGTTAACGGTAGAACGTGACGGAAATCACCGTTGTCTACAGAACTACCGGTCTTCCGGACGGCGGCGCGGAAGATTCACCCAACCTTGCCCCGCAATGGGGACAAAAACGTGCGGCGGGCGCCGTGGGCCGGTTGCAGGCGGAACACAGAACCTGGACGGCTGCGCCGCAGGACCTGCAATAAACATCTCCCGGGGTAAATGGCTGGCTGCACGAGGGGCAGAAACTCTGAATCGGGTGGCGAATGATCAGGTACGCGATCAAACCGAGCAAATAAGGGACCAGTGTTGCCACGAGCGCCCAAAGGAGTGGCTCCATGCCGCGCTTCTTTGCATCATGATACACGGCGATCCCGATTCCGACCCAAACGAAAATGCCGATGAGTATCAGCGCGCCGACAAAGGAGAGCAACAGGGCCAGGATGAGCGGGAACCCGCGTCCGTGGATCATTCCCTGGCTGATCAGGGAGATCGAGATCAGCACGACAAAAAGCCCGGCTACCGACATCAGGTAGATTTGAAAAAGCTTGAGGATCATTTCCCTACCCATGAGATACCTCCTGTAGTCTGTTATCTTGCGCATGGCGCCGCAAGAGCAATGCCAGGCAGAGTCCGCCTGCCGCCGCCCCAACCGTCCCCGCGGCAGCAAAGCTGACCACCCACAAGAGCAGGCCGGAAGCGAATACCTGCGACAGCATCAGGTGTACGAAGTACACCTGAGCCAGGAATGTCGCCAGCAGAGACAGGGCTGCCGGCGACGCCAGCAAGAGACCCAGTTTTAGATCTCTGGAGCTATTGGCTCCCGCTACGGCAACCAGACAGCGATATTTCAGCGCCGGGCTGTAAAGGGACGCGCCGGCAAATAGAGAAGGAGCCGCCGCCAGGCCTGCGGCGTACAAGCGGCAGGCTTCGCAAGTCTGCAGGTGCGCCTCAATCCGGGGCGGCATCAGGTTTTTGCGGGACTCTGAGACTGCCAGCGATAACAGGATGTCCCGGACATCACGGCATGCAATCCCCGGCTCAGTCATGCGCCACTCCTCCCAGATTCTGATATCGATGACCAAGCTGGTCGAGAGCGCGGGTGAGGCGGCTCTTGACGGTACCCAAAGGCAGACGGCAGTGCTCGGCGATTTGCTCGTAACTCATCTCCGAGAAAAATCTTAGCCAGATTACTTCGCGGAGCACCGGATCCAGCCCGGTGAGCAGCGCCGCCGCAAGATCCCGCGCAATCACACCTTCGCGGAAGTCGCCCGGGGCGGCGACATCGATCGTCAAGCCCTCAGGATCTGCAGCTCCGATCCCCAAACGGCTTTTCCAGCGGAGCAGACGCAGACGGTCATACGCGAGGTTTCTGGCGATACGAAAGAGCCAGGGAGAGAAACTGCGGCTCGGGTCAAATCCGCGGATGTGCTCCATCACGCGCACCCAGGTATCCTGGAAGACATCTTCCGACAGATCCCCTTTGCCGGTAATGGCCATGAGATAGCTCATGAGATCCGCTCCGTAACGGTCGATTAAAAAGCCCAGGTTATGGCGTTCTCCCGCCCAGAGCTCGGCCAGAATCTCCTGTTCTTGAACCCCCGGGTCGAGGCCGGCTGATTCCGTCTGCTCCAAGCGGGTCATCGCTTCCTCGCACTCCACTTACGCGGCAGCCGCAGCAATTGTTCTCGAAAATTGCACCGTCCCGCACCTGCACCTTGAAAACCGGGGAAAACCGGGGACGTCTCCCATGTTTACCAGATTTTCTGGCGAGGGTGTCGTGCCCAAATCGCACGGGATTGTCTTCGAAAATATGGAAACATGGGGGACGTCCCCGGTTTTCATATCTTCAGCCGGTCGGCAGGATAAAAATAGGTTTCGCTGCCGAAGGGCATTTGCTAAAGTCACACGAAATCTCATATAAGGAAGCCTAGCATGCATCTACAACTGATCGATTGGATCATTGTTGCGTTCTCTCTGGGCATCTGTTTCATTCCCGCGCTGTTCTTCGGCAAGCGGGCGGGGAAGAACACCTCGGAATTCTTCGTTTCCGGGCGATCTGTCCCGTGGTGGCTGGCAGGGCTTTCGATGGTGGCCACAACCTTCAGCAGCGATACGCCGAATCTCGTCACGGACATCGTGCGCCAGAAAGGGGTCGCGGGGAACTGGGTCTGGTGGGCCTTCGTTCTGACCGGTGTGGCCACGGTGTTTTTCTACGCGCAGTTGTGGCGGCGCTCCGGGGTAATGACCGATCTCGAGTTCTACGAGATCCGCTATTCCGGCAAAGCGGCAAGCTTCGTGCGGGGATTTCGCTCCGTATATCTTGGCCTGTTCTTCAACTGCATGATCATGGCGACCGTGAACCTTGCCGCCTGCAAGATTGCAGGGGTATTGTTCGGCCTGCCGCGGTGGGAGACGCTTTTGCTGGTCGGGCTGCTGAATGTGGTCTTTGCGACGCATTCCGGGCTCTGGGGGGTGCTGGTCATCGACATGATCCAATTCTTCATCAAGATGACGGCAGTGATTGCCGCGGCCTATTTCGCCCTCCAACTGCCCGAGGTAGGCGGCCTGAGCGGCCTGGTGGAAAAGCTGTCCACACTCAAAGGGCCGGGCGGTTTGAACTACCTGAACATCCTGCCGGATTTCACCAATAACTGGGATCTGGCGGTGGCGGTCTTCATTATGCCGATCGCAGTCCAGTGGTGGGCGGTATGGTACCCCGGGGCAGAGCCGGGCGGCGGCAGCTACATCGCCCAACGCATGCTGGCATCGAAATCGGAAAGGGACTCCCTGGGCGCCGTGCTGTTTTTCAACATTGCCCACTATGTACTTCGTCCTTGGCCGTGGATTCTGGTGGGCCTTTGCTCGCTGATCATTTACCCCAAGTTGTCTGATATTCAGGCAGCGTTTCCCCACCTCGACGCGAGCCTGATCGGGCATGACACGGCATACCCGGCGATGCTTAAGTTTCTGCCCGTAGGCTTCATCGGCCTGATGGTGGGCGGATTGATTGCAGCCAACTCCTCGACCATTCTGACGCATCTCAACTGGGGCGCTTCCTATCTGGTCCACGATTTCTACCGACGCTTCTGGCGAAGAAACGAAACCGAAAAGCACTATGTGTTGGCGGGGCGCATCGTCACGATCTTCCTGTTCATCTGCGCTTCGGGGATGGTGTATCTGCTCGATACCGCCAAGAGTGCCTTCGACATCATTCTGCAGGTGGGAGCCGGCACCGGCCTGCTCTACCTGGTGCGCTGGTTCTGGTGGCGGGTGAATGCCTGGTGCGAAGTGGTGGCGATGATCAGCTCGTTTGCCGTATCGATCACTCTTCTGGTGATGCATAGGAGCGAAGTAGGCGTCAGCACGCACGTGGGATTGATGGTAACGGTTGGCGTTACCACTGTCTGCTGGGTTCTGACCGCATTCCTCGGTCCGGAAACCGATCGGCAGACGCTCATCGAGTTCTATAAAAAAATCAGGCCATTCGGCCCGGGCTGGTCGAATATTCGCCAGGAAGCGGGCATTTCGGTGCAGGAAGCGCAGGCGACAGGTCAAAACATCCCTCTGGGCCTGATCGGATGGGTAGCCGGCTGTACCATGATCTGGTCGTCGTTGTTCACCGTCGGCAACTTCCTGTACGGCCGCATGAACTACGCACTCATGCTGTTGGGCGTGTTCATTGCCAGTGGCCTCGTCCTGCTGAGGGTGATCAACAGACTCTGGGCCGGCAACCAGGGCCGGTAGGCCGCGGTTTTCATATGCTTTCTTCGCGGGCAGGAGGAAATGTGCCAGGCATGATAGCGTCCCCGTCGAAATCCACGGCCACGTCTACGTCCAGGTTCACGTCCACGCAAGGACGGTGGCTTGCGTTAACGCCCAGGGAACCTGAGTCCTGGATTTTCTATGCGAATCCTTCAGAGTCCCAACCGAGCGCATGATCCGAGCACCATTCGCGCCAGGAGGAGATCATGGACTGCACACATCTGGGGAGGTCCGGACTCAAGGTCAGCCGGCTTTGCCTGGGGACCATGAACTTTGGGCCGCACACCATCGAAGCGGACAGCTTCGCGATCATGGACAAAGCCCTGGATCTGGGGATCAATTTTTTTGATACCGCCAATGTCTACGGGTGGCACAAAGGGGAGGGGGCAACCGAACAAATCCTCGGACGCTGGTTCGCGCAGGGGGGCGGCCGTCGCGACAGGATCGTGCTTGCGACCAAAGTATGCGGCACCATGGGCGATGGCCCCAACGACTCGAGGCTTTCCGCCTTTCACATCCGGCGCGCCTGCGAAGAAAGCCTCCGGCGCATGCAAACGGACCATATTGATTTGTATCAAATGCATCACATTGATCGTGAGACGCCCTGGGACGAAATCTGGCAGGCCATGGAGCAGCTGGTGCATGAGGGGAAAGTGATCTATGTGGGAAGCAGCAACTTTGCCGGCTGGCACATTGCTCAAGCGCAGAGCGCTGCAGCTGCACGTCATTTCATGGGGCTGGTTTCAGAGCAGAGTCTTTATAATCTGAATGCCCGGATGATTGAGCTCGAGGTTATTCCAGCATGCCGGAGCTACGGACTGGGATTGATTCCCTGGAGCCCGCTGGCCGGCGGCCTGCTGGGTGGCCTTTCGCGGCAAGGCGCCGCGGGCCGGCGTGCTTCCGAGCATCTGCAAAAGGCGATGGAAAAGCACCGCTCTCAATTGCAGGCATTTGAAACGCTTTGTGCTGAGATCGGTGCCGGTTGCGGCACAGTGGCGCTGGCCTGGCTGCTGCACAATCCTGCGGTGACCGCCCCGATTATCGGTCCGAGGACAGTGGAACAGCTGGAGTCCTGCATGCGCGCCTTGGAGCTCAGACTTTCCGACAATGTCCTCAGGCAGCTTGATCTCATCTGGCCGGGCCCTGGCGGCCCATCCCCCGAAGCCTATGCCTGGTGACACTTCCCGGCTGGGGCGGTCGGAGTCCTCCCGGCCATTTGCGTAGGATGCGACCGTGCTCGCTTACCTGAAGACAGCCGGCCGGTTCGCTCTCCGGCACTGGCTGCTGGTCCTCTTCCTTGGCGGAGGAGTACTGCTGGTCATGACTACGAACATCCTGGAGCGGAGGCTCATTTACTTTCCTTCGCGGGACTTGGCGGGGGACCCTTCGCGGCTTGGGCTTCCATACCTGGACATCCACGCCGTGGCTCAGGATGGGGTTTCCTTGCATGGCTGGTTTATCCCGCAGCCGGGCGCTCGCCATACTTTGCTGATCTTCCATGGAAATGCCGGCAACATCAGCCATCGACTTCCCTGGCTGCAAATGCTGCATGAGTTGGGTGCCCATGTCATGATCATGGACTACCGCGGCTATGGCCGGAGCCAGGGGCAGCCCTTCGAGAAGGGACTCTATCTTGATGCTCGTGCCGCATACGACTGGTGGGTTAGAGAGCGTGCCGCCGACAAAAGCAAGCTGATTCTGGTGGGAGAATCTCTGGGCGGCGCCGTCTGCATTGATCTCGCGGCGACGGTTCCGGTCGACGGGATGATAATCCAGTCCAGCTTCACGAATGCCTGGGACATGGCCAAGACATTATTTCCTATCGGGTTGCTGCAGCCGCTCACAGGCGTCCGGTTCGACTCGGCAGCCAAGATCGGGAAGATACATTGCCCCAAACTGTTCATCCACGGCAATCGCGATGATGTCGTCCCCTTTCATCTGGGCAGGAAACTCTATGAGATGGCGCCTTCGCCCAAGGAGTTTTATGAGGTCCCCGGCGCAGGACACAACGACCTTCTCTGGATAGCGGGGCCGGCCTATGCAGAGCAGTTGCGCGTTTTCCTCTCGCGCATCGGCCCCTGACTGCATCCGGGGATGCGCCCTCGTAGACAGCAAACATGGATGATGCGAAACCATGACGGACGGCCAGAGAAAGCGATGGAACATTGTAAAAATCGTTGGCATCGCAAGCGTTCCGGTGCTGGCGCTGATCATTGCGATCCCTTGGCTCTTCGATGCAGACCAGTTCCGGCCCATACTTGCGTCCGAACTCTCCCGCGCTCTCGGCCGCGAGGTCAAGATCGGCAACCTGAGTTTCTCCCTCTTTTCCGGCGAAATTGCGGCAAAGGATATCAGCATTGGGGACGACCCGGCCTTCAGCAAGGCGCCCTTCGTGCAGGCGAAATCTCTCCGGATCGGGGTCGAACTGCGGCCTCTGATCTTCTCCCGGGCGCTTCATGTCAACGGGATATCACTGGACAAGCCTGAAATTACCCTGATCCGCTCCACCACCGGCGACTGGAATTTCTCCCGTATCGGGCTCAAGTCCGGCGGATCGCCGAGCGGGCCGGCACGCGAAAAGATGGATGGCCCCGCCGCCGGCTCTATCTCGATCCGGCTACTGAAGATCACCGGCGGCCGTGTGACGGTCATACGCGGCAGCGAAAGCCTGAAGCCCTTCATCTATGACAAGGTCGATATCGACGCCCGCAATCTCTCCTTTTCCTCGGTCTTCCCCTTTTCTTTCAGGGCTGCGCTTCCGGGCGGCGGCCGTGCGGAGATCGAAGGCCAGGCCGGCCCCATGGATGGTGCGGATGCTTCGTTGACCCCCGTCAGCGCCACCCTCGCCGTTGAGGGCCTTGATCTCGTTGCATCGGGAATCGCGAGACCCGATTCAGGCCTGTCCGCCCTCATCGATTTCCGCGGCAGCATCAGCTCCGATGGGAAGCAGATGCAAAGCAAAGGGAGTGCCGGCGTCGGCCGGCTGCGGATTCTGAAAAGCGGCTCTCCTGCCGGAAAGCCCGTTTCGATCACATACAAGCTCCACCACGACTTCAAGAGTCAGTCGGGCGTGGTCGCCGAAGGGCAGATCGAGTGCGGCAAGGCTGTTGCGCGTCTCAGCGGAAGCTACGACGTGCGCGGCAATGATTTGCTCCTGGTGATGAAGCTCCGCGGGGAGAGCATGCCCGCGCAGGATCTGTTATCCTTGCTGCCCGCAGTGGATGTCACCCTGCCCGATGGCGCTTCCCTGCAGGGCGGATCCCTGACTGCCGATCTGGTGACTCAGGGCAGCCTGGATAAGCTGGTGACTTCGGGAGTGGTGGGCATTCACCAGGCCCGGCTTTCCGGCTTCGATCTCGGTGCCAAGATTGCCGCCGTTGCCTCGCTGGCAGGGATCAGGCCTAGCGAAACAACAGGAATTGAAAAATTCACTTCGGAATTGCGGGTGGCTCCGG
>CAYGWQ010000204.1:0-10153 GCA_964353465.1 uncultured Acidobacteriota bacterium
GATCCCGGCCTGACGGCCGGGCCTACATACTGGCGGCCCTTCGGGCCTCAAAATGGGGACCGATAGGCTAATGTCGAGTTTTGAGACAGCCTCGGCGGCCAGGGCCTACTTATTTTTGAAGCAGGGCCGGCCTTGCGGTTTACAGGTGCGGCGCGATCATTTCCTCGAATCTTTTCAGCGACATACCTTCAATCCGCAAGACCTTGTTTCTCGATTTTTCCCCCGAGATGATGTGGAGGCGGGATTTGGGGTGGCCCAGCAGCGCGGAGAAGAATTCCACGATGGCCCGGTTGGCGGCGTCGTCGACCGGCGGCGCGGAGATCTTTACTTTCAAGGTCCTGTCATGAAGGCCTGCGATCTGCGTGCGGCGGGCGCGGGGTTGGACATGAAGCGGTACTTCGATATCGGTGCCTGACTCGCGGATACGGAAATCCGTGTTATCCACGGTAGCGTTCTCCAAAGATAGCGGTCCCAATGCGCACCATCGTGGCGCCTTCCCCGATGGCCACCTCGAAATCGTGGCTCATGCCCATGGAAAGCTGCCCGTGGCCGAGGCAGCCAGGCTGCTCGCTCTCGAGGGATTGCCGGAGCTCACGCAATGCCGCGAAGTAGGGGCGGGTGCTTTCAGGGTCTTCGAAAAACGGAGGGATGGTCATAAGCCCATCCAGGTGGAGACCGCCAAGGTTCGGGATGGCGGCGACCAGGTCGGCGACCTGGCTGCGTTCGGCGCCGAACTTGGTAACCTCCAGCCCCAAATCCACCTGGATCAGCACCGACAGGATCTTCCCGATGGTGAGCGATGCCTCGCTGAGCTTCCGGGCGAGCTTGATGCTGTCCACCGAATGGATCACATCGAAGAGCTCAACCGCGCGGTGGGCTTTGTTGGACTGCAGGTGGCCGATCATGTGCCACCTGAGTTGAGGCATGTCGCGGAAATGGGGAATTTTGGATTCGGCTTCCTGCACGCGGTTCTCGCCGAAATGGAGTTGTCCTGCGTCTATGGCGGATGAGATGCTCTCGGGCGGGAAGTTTTTGCTGACGGCAATGATCGTGATTTCCTCGGGCCGCCGGCCGCATGCCGCGGCGGCTTCTGCCAGCCGCCCGCGAACTTTCTGGATGTTCTCCTCAATTCCGGCCATGAGTCCGCCGCCTGGGACCGGCAGATGAAGGCGCGGATCTGATCGCACTCCCGTCCCCCTGCCTGTCGCCGGCTTACTGTTTCCTTGTCTCGCCCCCGCCTGTTTGCTACTCTGCCATTGCGGCGCAATGCCGAAGGAATTTTAAATGCATTTCCCATCTCAGGCAAGAACCGGAAATGTTTATCACATTCGAAGGGATTGAAGGCTCCGGCAAGAGCGTGCAGATCGGCCGCGCCGAGGAATACCTGGTGAGGAGGGGTGTGCCTTGCCTGCGCACGCGAGAACCGGGAGGCACTGCCTTCGGTGCCGCGGTGCGTCAGGTGCTGCTTCATGCCGACGGGCCGCCAAGGGAGCCGGTCAGTGAACTGCTTCTCTATCTTGCGGACCGGTATCAGCACCTGCGCCAGGTCATCGAGCCGGCTCTGCACCGGGGCATCACCGTACTATCCGATCGCTACCATGACGCGACGCGTGCCTACCAGGGAGCCGCCCGCCGTGTGCCTGCGGAGACCATCCAGAGCCTGGCGCAGCTGTTGAAGATCCTCGAACCGGATAAGTCCATCCTCCTCGACCTGACACCGGAAATCGGGCTGGCCCGCGCCCGCACACGCAATCAGTCTGTCGGTTCGGTAGGAGACGAGGGGAGGTTTGAGGCAGAGGACATTTCCTTTCATCGGGACGTTCGCGAGGCCTACCTGGCACTCGCCCGATCGGCTCCTGACCGGATCTGCGTCGTCGATGCGTCCGGCACCCCTGATGAGGTTTTCGCGCGCATCAAGCCGAATCTTGCGGCATGGTTCGGCCTTGCGGCAAGCCCCGGGACTGAGCGATGAATGCGCCTCTGAATTTCCAAACCTTCATCGGCAACCGGCGCGTGGTGGAAATTCTGCGCCGTGCCATCGAGCAGGAGCGTCTCCCCCATGCGCTCATCTTTGCCGGTCCGCCGGGAGTAGGCAAACGAACGCTCGCCGAACTGCTGGCGCAACGACTGAACTGTCTGCAGCCGAAAAACCAGGAGGCCTGCTGCGCCTGCATCAGCTGCCGGAAAATCATGGCCGGAACCCACCCGGATGTCCAGCTCGTCAAGCCGGACGGCGCCTACATCAAGATCGACCAGGTGCGCGACATCATCCGGGAAATCGCCTATCAGCCCTTCGAGGGGCGCTATCGCGTGGTGATCCTGGACGGCGCCGATCAAATGCGGCAGGAAGCGGCGAACTGCCTGCTGAAGACACTGGAAGAGCCCCCGAGCAGGTCGATTCTTGTTCTCGTGAGCGCCAAGCCTTACCTGCTCCTGGGAACGATCCGCTCGCGCGCACGCATGTTGCAGCTGGGTCCGATTGCCGGGGATATCATCGAAAACCACCTGGTTGTTCAGGAAGGGCGCTCTCGCGAAGATGCCCGAATGGCGGTAGCCTTGAGCAACGGCAGTCTCGGTGCGGCGCTCCTATTCGATGCCGATTGCCACCGCGAGATACGCCAGACAGCGCTGCGTTTTGTCTCCCTGCTGCTGCGGAAGGGAAAGTTTGCCCAGGCCAGCGCGCTCGCCGCGGGCATATCCAAAGACAAGGAGACATTCCAGGCCTGGGTAGAGCTGGCTCAGGCCTTGCTGCAGGATGTTTATTATGCACAAATGGCGCCGGCGCGGATGAGCCAGCCCGATATTGCCGGGGAATTGGCCGGGTTGTCGCAATCGACATCGCATGCTGCTGTGGTCGCAGCCATCGAAGCGATCAAGCAGCTCAAAGCAGCCCTCCAGCAGAATGCCAACCGCCAGCTCGCGCTGGAAGCGATGTTCCTTGCGGAAACCGCCCCCAGTTAGCTCACAAGTGCCAAAATGCCCTTAATCGCCCAAGCCGCCTTCTTAAGCCACGAAATACACGAACTGTAGCCAGGTATCCTTTGCTCGTCGCCCGTTTTGTTTCGTGTATTTCGTGGTTGCAGTTTTGGCTGTCGCCGGCGGCGCGGCGACCATCTGCGATGTTGGCATCACGGCCAATTGCGCTGTCGTATTTATGAAACGGAGTTCCTATTTCTTTTTTTCCAGGCGGGCGCGGCGGGATTTGAATTCCGGGGCCTTGGGTGATTCCGGGAATTTTTGGAGGAAATCCCTGTACACGGCCAGGGCTTTGTCGTTGGCGCCGCTCTTTTCATAGGCGCGCCCCAGCGCATCGTAGGCCGCGATCAGGTTCGGCTGATACTCAATCGCATCCCGGTAGCGCTCGATCGCCGCGATATAATTCTTCTTCTTCAGGTAGAAGTCTCCAATCTTGAGGCTTTCCGCGGCGCGCATCGGGCTGTATTCCTTCTTCACCACTGTTTCAGGATCCACCTTCCCCTCGGCAACCCCCGTGTCACGAATGAGAGCCGGAGGTTTCTGGGTTGTGGTCTGGGAATATGCCGCTCCCGTGAGCGCAAGCAGCCCCAGAAGCACCCAGGACAAGAATCTCTCTGCGCGCTGCATAGCACCTCCTGCCGGCGAATGGCTTCGAGGGTGAAAAAGCGACATTCCACTTTTCCAGTTTGCTATAGCCATTTGCGTGGCAAGCCGGGAAAAGCGGAATGTCCCCCTTTTGCCATACGTCACCGCAATAATGGGCTCAGGTACTAGATTATGGAATATCATAATTCGACAAAATCTAACGCAATAATTTTCTATTGTCAAAACACCGGCCGTGCGCTACTATTCTAACAATTTGGCAGTTCTGAAAACACTCAATCGCACAAGAATCTATTGGCTGTAGTGGCGCATAGGTTTAGGACATCCGTAATGCCAGGTCGAATTACATTATAGCCTCCCAGGGAGAGAGCACTCATGGTCAATCGTAAGCTGATCCGCCCGAGCCTGTCAGAGATTAAGGATCAGATGCCTCGCTACAGCGCCGTGCCGCGCAAGCGGGTGCCGCCCGAAGTGACGAACGCGGAAAATTACTACTACATTAAGCAGATGGCAGCCAAGACGCCGATGGTTGTCAAGCTCGTGGATGATGAGGAAATTCGCGGTGTCATCGAATGGTATGACCGCAGCTGCATCAAAGTGCACAGGCAGGACGGGCCGAATCTCCTGATACTCAAGCACGTGATCAAGTACATGTATAAGCAGCATGAAGATCAGGAGCCTGACGAGGTGGATCTGGAGTAGCTTGGTGTAAGGAACCTTCCGCTTTTCCAGCCGCCGCTCGCCGAGGGGTGGCCCATAAAGAGGGAGCCCGAAAGTCCGTCTTTCCGCGCTGACAGGTGTTTTCGCCCGTGCCTGATTCTGTCGCAACCCATCCCTTCCAATTGGGCATTACAACCGGAGATCCGGCCGGTATCGGGCCGGAGGTTTCTCTGCGCGCTGCGGCAGATCCTGAGTTGCGCGGCCGCTGCCGGCTGCTTCTTTTCGGTGATGCCGTCATCCTGCGCAGCCGGGCCAACCTCCTGGGGCTTTCCTGGGACCTGGAGCCGGTCGCTGCGGCGGATTTGCACGCGGGAACGCAGCTGCCGGAGCGAGGCGTCGTTCACATCCCCGCGCACCGAGAGGACATTGCCCCCGGGCAGGGCTCAAAAGCAGGCGGGGAAGCCGCCGCACAAAACATTGTGGCGTGCGCGCGCGGCTGCCGGAGTGGGCGGCTGGATGCCATGGTAACGGCGCCGCTGCATAAGAAATTCTTCAATGAAGCAGGCTATGCCTTCCCCGGACACACGGAATTTCTGGCACACCTGTCCGGTGTGTCGCGTTTTGCCATGGCGTTTTTGACCGATCGCCTCAAGATCGTGCTGGCGACGATTCATCTGCCTTTACGCGCCGCGATCGACAGCATCACCCCTTCACTTCTACTGGAGAAAATCGGGATCATGTTCGAGGAGTTTCCCCGCCTGGGACTTCCCTGCCGAAAGATCGCAGTCGCCGGCTTAAATCCGCATGCCGGTGAGGCCGGTCTGCAGGGGCGTGAGGAGATCGAACAGATCGAGCCGGCTCTCGCCCAGGCTCGTGCGAGGTATGCTCCTATCGAAATCGTCGGACCGGTGCCTGCCGACACGCTTTTTTACCGCGCAGCTCAAGGCGAATTTGACGCCGTTCTGGCGCTCTACCATGACCAGGGGCTGGTGCCGATCAAGCTTCTCGGTTTCGGCGAGGCTGTGAATGTGACCCTGGGCCTTCCTTTCATCCGCACTTCTGTCGATCATGGGACGGCGTACGAAATTGCGGGCAAGGGCACGGCACGCCCGGAGAGCATGATCTCCGCCATCCGCTGGGCCCTGCGCCTCCGCAAAAGCCGGTGGTGAGTGATGAGTCATGAGTGATGAGTGAAAAGCCTCTACTCATCACTCATGACTCATCACTGGCTTACGTGAGCAGGTGAACGAGGGAGCGCACGCCGAAGCCGGTGGCTCCTTTGGCGGCGAATGGCTGGCCGTCGTGGTCGAGGTCCACTCCGGCGATGTCGAGGTGCACCCAAGGCGTGTCCTCAACGAATTCCTGTAAAAACTTGCCCGCGGTGATGGCGCCGCCCCAGCGATTGCCGACATTCTTGATGTCCGCGATCTCGCTGCGGATAGCCTTGCGATAGTCTTCGTCGAGAGGCAGTTGCCAGAACCGCTCCCCCGTGATCCGGCTGCCACACCTCAAGCGTTCGATGATTTCCAGATCGGTCCCCATCATGCCGGCATTGATTTGACCGAGCGCCACGACGCATGCTCCCGTCAGCGTAGCGATGTCGACAATGCGGGTGGCGCCGAGTTTGCGCGCATATGCCAGGGCGTCGGCCAGGATCAGTCGGCCTTCCGCGTCCGTGTTGATGATCTCGATTGTTTTCCCCAGATACGACTTCACGACATCACCCGGCTTGGTCGCGTTTCCGCCCGGAAGATTCTCGACTGCAGGTATCAGGCCGATGACTGCGTGCCGGGTGCCGAGTTCGGCAAGCGCCGTCATGGCGGCAAGCACCGCTGCCCCGCCGGCCATGTCGGCCTTCATGTCCTCCATTTTATCCGCGGGCTTTATGGAGATTCCTCCGCTATCAAAGGTGACCCCCTTGCCGACCAAAGCATACAGAGGATCGTCTTTCCCGGGCTTCTGGCCCTTGATTCGCAAGAGGATGAGCTTGGGCGGCTGATCGCTGCCGCGGCTGACCGCGAGCAGTGCGTTCATGCCCAACTTCTCCATTTCATCGCGCTCGAGAATCTGGACCTCGAGGCCCGTCCTGGCACCAATCGCCAGGGCCTGCTCCGCGAGCCGCTCCGGCGTCAGGACATTCGCAGGCTCGTTGCCCAGGGTGCGCGCAAAATTGACGGCGTTGCCGACAATCGCACCCCGGCGAATCGTCTCCTCTGCCTCGGACCGCAGCGCCTGAGCCGGGCCGAGAAGAATAAACTTTTCCAGATCCCGGGTCTCAACATCGCGAGTTTTGTAGATCTCGGACTCGTAGTTCCCGAACAATGCCCCTTCTGCGGATACGCGCGCGGCCTCCGCCACGGGGAAATCGCCGCGCAGGAGCAATGCGACGGTCTTGCAGCGGGCCTGGCGTGCGCGCCGCGCTACTGTGCCGGCAACTTCCCTCAGCCGGGCTGGATTGAAGTCTGGTTCCTTCCCCGCGCCAACCAGCAGCAACCGCTGGGCCTTCAACCGGGCAGGACGGTGAATGAGACAGCTGCGATGCAGTTCCGGCTTGAATTCGCCGCTTGCCAGTACGGAGGCGACCACCCCCTCCGTGGCCTTGTCCAACGCTTTCAGGTAGGACCGGTTTTTAACCTGATCTTCAAATATAGGGTAGGCGAGCAGATCGCATGCAACGCCGCCAGGGTTTCGAGTTTGGAACTCAATATGCATTCCTATTCTCCAGATTTCCGATGATATAGAACTAGCGGCGCGTCTTCATGGCTGCTCTGGTCTCCCGGTCCACTTCCTTCCTGCGTTCCGTCTCGCGCTTGTCGTATTCCTTTTTGCCGCGCGCCACTCCCAGTTCCACTTTAACCCGCCCCCGCACCAGATAGACGCGTAACGGAACCAGGGTCAGTCCCTTTTCCTGGGTTTTGCCGATGAGCTTGCGGATCTCCTTCTGGTGCAGCAGCAGCTTCCGTGGGCGAGTCGGGTCGTGGTTTTCCCGGTTCCCATGCGAATACGGGCTTATGTGACAGTTGACGAGTAAAGGCTCGCCGTCCTTAATCATGGCGTAACTGTCTTTCAGGTTGATCCGCCCCTCGCGGATCGACTTCACCTCCGTGCCGAGGAGCACCATGCCGGCTTCGAGCTTCTCCAGAATGAAGTAGTCGTGGAAAGCCTTCTTATTGGAAGCAACGTGTTTTTCGCCGGTGGCCTTTTTGTCCATCATTCTATTCCCAGTACAGATGGCAGGCTGCCCCGGCAAAGCCGGGAAAAAAGGAAGAGCCTAAGCCTGCTTCCCATGAATCCGCAATACGCTCACTGGAGATCCGTCGACAGGAAAATAACATAAGTCAGGGGGCGGATAAACACGACACGACGTAATCGCGAGCCGCCTCCTGCCATGGACGCATCGGAGGATAGCCCTCCTGCAGCATGCGCGCATTGGAAAGGATCGAGCAGGCGGGTCGAGGCGCCGGGCGCGGAAATTGATGTGTCTTGACCGGCTCGACGCCGGCACCCGTGATGTTGCCCCACTCCACGGATCGCCGGGCAAGCTCGCACCAGGTGCACGATCCGCTGTTGGTCACATGGTAGGTGCCGCGGCCATCCTTCTCCAGCAGGGCCAGTGTGCGTGCCGCCAGGTCCCGAGTGTAAGTGGGGCTTCCTCTCTGGTCATCGACCACGCGCAAAGTCCGGCCCTCGCGGGCGGCGTCGACAATGGTGCGAATGAAGTTTGTGCCGTGGCAGCCGAAAAGCCATGATGTCCGCAGAATCAGGTGGTCCGGGCACGTGGAACGCACGAATTCCTCGCCGCGCAATTTCGACTTTCCGTAAACGCTCAGGGGATTGGGCTCGTCCTGCTCGTGATACCCGCCCTCCCTGGTTCCATCAAAGACATAGTCCGTACTGTAATAGACGAGTTTTGCACCCAAGGCGTGCGCGGCCGCCGCCAGGTTTCCCGTGCCCTGACCGTTGACGAGAAAAGCCTCCTCTGCATGGGTTTCGCAGTAGTCGACATTGGTCATTGCGGCAGCATCGATGATTACATCGGGACCGACATCCTGCAGAAGCTCGCGGGACCGCCCGGCATCCGTGATGTCCAGCTCCGGTAGATCAAATCCTGCCGGAGCGCGCGCGGCCAAAACTTGCATCAGGTCGGTGCCCAACATGCCGCGAGCCCCGACGACTACTATCTTCATGCGAAGTAAGCCTCACAATTCGGCCAGGGTACGTTTCCGGTCCTTGTACATGCGCTCGTAATAAGTTCGATAGGTGCCACTCGTGACATGCTCGACCCAGAAGGGATTCTGCATGTACCAGTCGATCGTGCGGCGCATCCCGTCTTCGAAAGGAATCTCGGGCTTCCAGCCCAGCTCCCGCTCCAGTTTTGAGGAATCGATGGCGTAGCGGCGGTCGTGGCCGGGCCGGTCGGCCACGTAGGAAATCAAGCTCTCATCTTTTCCCAGGACCCGTAAAACCAGGCGTACGATTTCGAGGTTGGTTTTTTCCTGTCGGGCGCCGATGTTGTAGACCTCGCCGGGGCGGCCGTGGTGAAGGACACGGTCCAGCGCGCTGCAATGGTCGTGGACATGGATCCAGTCGCGGGTATACAGGCCGTCTCCATAGATCGGCAGGGCCATTCCGGCCAGGGCATTGGTGACCAGCAGCGGAATCAGTTTCTCGGGGAATTGGTAAGGGCCGTAATTGTTCGAGCAGCGCGTGATCAGGCAGGGGAACCCGTAGGTCTGATGAAAGCTGCGCGCCAGCAGGTCCGCCGAGGCTTTGCTGGCTGCATAGGGGCTGTTGGGGGCCAGGGGAGTCTCTTCCGTAAAGGCGCCGGTGGCGCCCAGGCTGCCGTACACCTCGTCGGTAGAGATCTGCAGGAAGCGGCCCACTCCGGCCTTGCGCGCAGCCTGCAGCAGGTTCAGGGTGCCGACGATATTAGTGCGGGCGAATTCGGAGGCGTCCAGGATGCTGCGGTCGACGTGCGACTCAGCAGCGAAGTTCATGACCGCGTCGACTCCCTGCTTCAGGATTTGATGGAGCACTTCCGGTGCACAGATGTCACCCTGGAAGAACTGGAATCCGGGGCTACCCTCGAGACCTGCCAGATTCTCCAGGTTGCCGGCATAGGTGAGCTTGTCCAGAACATAGACCTGATAATCGGGATAGCGCTGCAGGACGAAACGCACATGATTCGAACCTATGAATCCCGCACCCCCCGTCACCAATATTCGCAAGGTCATTCGTCCTTTCTTATCTGCCGGTCGCGGCCGCTTCCCGTTGGGCTTTTTGCGCGACCAGATTCGAAGCGCGCAGCAGGGACTCGAAAGTGCCGGCGTCGGTCCACCAGCCGTCCAGAATATCGAACTCCAGTTTGCCGTTCTGGATGTAATAATTGTTCACGTCCGTGATTTCGAGCTCACCTCGTGCCGAGGGCTTCAGCCCCTTGACAATGTCAAAGACCTCGCCATCGTACATGTATATGCCCGTGACTGCATATCGTGATGCGGGTATCTGCGGCTTTTCGTCTATGCGCACGATCCGGTTACCCTCAATCTTGGCAACACCGAAACGCTGCGGGTCGTCGACTTCTTTGAGCAGGATGCGGCTCCCCGATCCCTGCCTCTTGAAGTTCTCCACATAGGCGGCGATGGATCCCTCAATGATATTGTCGCCCAGAATAACGCAAACCGGCTCGCGGTCGGCGAAAAACTCGGCCAGCGCCAGCGCCGCGGCAATGCCGCCTTCCCCTTCCTGGTACGTGTAGTTGATGTGGTTCAGCCCGAACTCCTTCCCGTTGCCGAGCAGCCGCAGAAATTCGCCGGCATTCTTGCCGCCGGTCACGATCAGGATGTCGCGAATGCCGGCGCCGACCAGGGTCTCAATCGGATAGTAGATCATCGGCTTGTGATAAATCGGCAGC
>CAYGWQ010000205.1:0-10127 GCA_964353465.1 uncultured Acidobacteriota bacterium
TGTGGATAGAAGCATCGATCCCTCATTCAGGCACACCGGGCACGGGCTAAAGCCCGCCCGCACATGCTTGCTCTGGTTGACGGTGGATTCGGTCCCCAAAGCGAGTTTCGCGACAGAAACTAACTGGCAATCCGGATCAGCTGGTCTTCTTGAGCTCAAAGGAGATCGAAAGCACCTCGCTGCCGGCAGCATCCCGGAGGCGCTTCAGCAACTCCGGCTTCATGCCGCACAATGTACCCAGCCAGGCCGGATCCAGAACCTCTACCGTCAACTCCTTGCGCCGCATTGCAGCCGGCCGGCAAACCTGCGCCATCTTTTCTCCAACCAATCCACTCCAGGATCCTTCCAGAAAGGCAACCATCCATTCATCGTGGGATGGCGTATCCCGGTAAAGAGAAACCAGAATATTTGCGAGTGATTCCATCGCGTCGGCCGCCTATGGTAGCCTGTAAGCCTTATAGTCAGGGCGCATGATGCCAGTGCGCATCGTGCTCTGCCGCGCATGCATGTTGGCATGGCGCCGGCGGTCTGACTTACCAAGAACTAAGGAAAAGTACCAGAGAGCACTCGCGATGACAACTCCCGTCACTGGCAACCAAATCCTCGTGCTTGCCTCCGCCTCGCCGCGCCGGCGCGAGCTCCTTGCTGCGCTCGGCATACGGTTCCTGATCGATCCGAGCCCCGTTCCCGAGCCGGAGCGAAAACCCGGCGAACCGGCGTCCGCCTTCGTCGTGCGTGCCGCGCGGGCCAAAGCAGGCGCTGTCGCCGCCAGGCATGCAGCCGGTCTGGTCCTTGGCGCCGATACGATCGTCCAGGTGAAAAACCGCATTCTGGGCAAGCCGGCTTCCGAGGAAGAAGCCAGGCAGATGCTCCGCAGCCTGAGCGGGCGCTGGCACGAGGTCTTCACTGGCATCTGTCTGATCGATGGCGCCTCCGGTCGTTCCAGGTCGGGGCATGCCTGTTCGCGCGTTCACTTCCGGCGGCTTCAAGGGGCGGAGATCGATTGGTATATATCCACCGGCGAGCACCGGGACAAAGCAGGGGCCTATGCCATCCAGGGGTTGGCTTCGCTATTCATCGACCGGATCGAAGGCTGCTACTTCAATGTGGTCGGCTTTCCCATCTATACTTTTGCCCGGGTCTGCCGACATCTGGGATTCCCGCTATTTCCCGAAATCATCTCAGCGCGCAGGATACCTGGCGCGCGGAAATCCCTGGCCGGGAGGATCAATGCCACATGAGCTTTTCGCGCAGCAGTTTGAAAAAGGTGCTCTGGGTGGCCTGGATCAAGCGGATCGTGGCAGAGGCTTTTTCGATCCGGATGCAATCTCCCTCCATCAGCGGCGTGCCGACCTGGCCGTCCACGGTCAGCATGACTTCGGTCCCGTGGCGCAGGCAGACTTCGACCGGAGCACCGTCCGGCACCACTACCGGGCGGTTGGAGAGGGTGTGAGGGCAGATCGGGGTGATGAGGTAAGCCCCTAGCGTCGGATAGAGAATCGGCCCGCCCGCAGCAAGGGAATACGCGGTCGAGCCGGTAGGTGTTGCAATGATCAGGCCGTCGGCGCGCGTGATCGTGACCAGTTCAGAGTTTACCGACACTTCCATCTCGATGATGCGGGCAAGAGCGCCCTTGTTGATTACGGCGTCATTCAGAGCCAGATATTGTGCCAGCTGAGTCCCCTGGCGGATCACCTTCACATCGAGAAACACGCGCTCTTCCAGCCAGTATTGGCCTGAGAGCAGGCGCTCGAAGGCTGCATGCATATCCTCGAGCTTCACTTCGGTCAGAAAGCCGAGGGAGCCGAGGTTGATGCCCAGCAACGGGACTCCGCTGCCGGCGACCAGCCGGGCGGCATAGAGAAAGGTGCCGTCGCCGCCGAAGACCGCGACCACATCCACACGCGCAGGCAAGCCTTCCGGAGAGGTCACGCTGCTAGAGAGCGGATATTGGCGCGCGGTCTCCTGTTCCAGGAAGACCTCGACCCCGCGAGCCTGCAGCCATGGAATGATTTCTATGACCACGTCGCGCACACGGGGATCGTGACGTTTCAGCACAAATCCGATCTTGCGTACCGGAGAATTCATAGGCGTGATCATAGATCAGGAATGAGCTGCAAGTGCAGCAAAAATTCTTGGTTTCCGCCGGCGCCTGGGATGGGAGATGGGAGGCTTCCCCCGACGGCAAACCCAGAAGCACCGCCAAATTGGGCAACCGCAGCCAATGCTCCGTGTTGCTTTACGGGATCGCGCACGATCCCGCCTTTGCCCACCTCGCCCTTTCCGACTTCAAACTGCGGCTTGACGAGCAGGATAAGGTCCGCCCGGAAGTCGGCGGGCCGTTGCATACAGGAGGAGATTCTGGCCTGGAGAGCATCCCGAACAGGAATAAGGATTTTAGTCAGTGAGATGAAGGACAGGTCAATTGCTATCAAGGATATCTGTTCCGGTAAATCCTGCTCCGCCAGGTAGCGGACGTTGCAGTGGCGGTGCAGAACCACCCGCGGATCGGCACGGAGTCTCCAGGCAAGCTGTCCGGAACCGACGTCGTATGCATGTACGGCAATAGCCCCGTTTTGCAGCAGGCAATCCGTGAATCCGCCGGTCGAAGCGCCCATATCGGCACAAACCCGGCCCGCCACGTTGATCGCGAAATGATCCAGGGCGGCTTGGAGCTTTCCTCCCGCCCGGCTCACAAAGCGCATCTCTCCGAGAATCCGGATGGGAGCTTCTGAATCTACCATTCTTCCGGGTTTCTCGATCTTTTGCGATCCCACCAGCACCTGGCCGGCCATGAGCAGAGCCTGGGCTTTGTGACGGCTCTCGGCAAGCCCCCGTTCGACCATCAGTTGGTCAATGCGCCGCCGAATCGATGCCATGAAATTATGCTGTCCGGCTGTATACAAACCGAGCCAACTCGCGCAATGGCTCAGCCCGGTCCCCCAAATCCCCGATTTCCGCCAGGGCGGCGGTAATCAGCTCCTGGGCCTTCTGGCGTGAAGATTGAAGTCCGTACAGGGCCGGGTAGGTGGCTTTTTTCACCTTCTGATCTTTCCCGGCCGTTTTACCCAGCTCTTCGCTGCTGGCGGTCATATCGAGGATGTCGTCAACGATCTGAAATGCGAGGCCGATCTTGTTTCCGAACCCAGTGAGCGCGCTCAGCTGCCTGCCGTTTGCACCTGCAGCCAGAGCTGCGCAGCGGATGCAGGCCGTCAGCAGCGCTCCGGTCTTCGAACGATGGATGTACTCCAGCACCTGGGCGTTGATCGGCTTGCCTTCCGATTCCAGATCTACTACCTGGCCGCCGATCATGCCCTCGACCGTTCCAGTGGCCAATGCGATTTCACGGATGATGGCAAGTCGCGTTGAATCCGAAACCTCGGGCAGTTCAGTCAGCACCTGGTAAGCCCGGGTCATGAGGGCATCTCCGGCCAGGATCGCCATGGCTTCACCAAATACCTTGTGACAGGTCGGCAGTCCCCGCCTGAGATCATCATTGTCAAGCGCAGGCAGGTCATCGTGGATCAGCGAGTAGGTGTGGATCATTTCGATGGCTGCTCCGAGGTGGAGTAGAGGTTCGCACGCGCCCTCCAGACTCTCACCGACGGCAAGCACCAGAATCGGGCGCACCCGTTTGCCCCCGGCGAACAATGAGTAGCGCATAGCGCCATGGATCACCGGCGGCACATCGCTCTCTGCCGGCACCAGGCGGGCCAGGCACTCGTCCACAGCACGTCTTCTTTCTGCCAAATAGTCGGTTATATTCATAGAGTTCTTTCGATCTCGAAAGGAATGAGTCCCTACCCGCAGAGCGGGTGGCCTCAGGAAGCTTCCCGCAGGGAGGCAAGTGCTGTGCGAGCCCTAACCGAATGGTGTTCCAACCGGTTGCCTGCCCAGATCCCAAGCCCTATATCACTTGAGGGCATCGTCTCCCTCGGCCGTGAACGGCGTTTCCACCATGCTGCCATCGGCGCTCTTGATCAGGGTCTCCACCTTGCGTTCGGCCTCTTCCAGCTTCGCATTGCAGCACCGGCTGAGCTTGATCCCTTCTTCGAAAAGTTCCAAGGCCTGATCGAGAGTGAGATCGCCTCCTTCCAGTTTCGAGACAATCTCCTCAAGCTGCTTCAAATTGCCTTCGAAATCCTTCATTTTCATATCCACATCGCACCTCTCCGATCGGCATGTCCCGTGCCGAAGGTTGTCAGGACAGGGAATTCTCCCCTGCCGGTCCGGCTGTTCAGCGGATCATAAGGGCACCGGCAAAACCATCGATTCCGATTTCGCGTATCCATTCCCATACGTACGAAGATGGAACATTCAACCCTTGATTTGTTCGACGCGGCAGCCGAGCTCCCCATGCGCCAGCCGCACTTGAACAGGATCGCCGGGAGCGATCTGATCCGCATCTCTCAGGATCATTCCATGCTCGTTGCGGCAGATGGCGTAGCCCCGTTCGAGAATTGCCAGGGGGCTGAGGGCATGGATTCGACCCATGTCCAGTTCCAGCCGTGACCGCCACCGCTGCAACTGCTTGCCGGCAGCCGCGTGCAGGAGCGTGCGCTTCCCTGCTAGAATCTCGCGATCGCGGGCTATGGTGCGGCAGAGGTCCACCTTGGACAGCCGCATTTGCAGCACCCGCTCGCGATGGCGGAGGGCCGTCAGGTACCTCAGCATGGATTGCGCGGTTTTCAAGGTCGCTTCGTCAAAACGCTGCTGCAGTTCGCGCACCTTGTTGGGCGCAACGTTGAACGCACGATTCCGGGCGGCGCGTTCGAGCGCGGACCGCCGCCTCGCGAGAAACAGGCGCGCCGCCTGAAGGGCGCGCCGGGTCAGCGAATTCACCGTGGCCCTCAGGTCATCTCGCGCTCCTGAGACCACTTCTGCGGCTGCCGAAGGCGTCGGTGCGCGCAGGTCAGCCACAAAATCCGCAATCGTGAAGTCCACTTCGTGCCCCACCGCCGATATGACCGGTTTCTCCGCATCAAAGATGGCACGGGCTACCACTTCTTCATTAAACGCCCAGAGATCCTCCATGGAGCCGCCGCCGCGGGCCACAATGATCACGTCAATATCATCCCGGCCATTGAAGTATTTCACGCCGGCGGCAATCTCTTCAGCCGCACCCGCTCCCTGGACCCGCGCAGGGTAGATGAGGATGTCGAGCGAGGCGTTGCGCCTGTTGAGAATCCGTAGCATATCCTGGATTGCGGCACCGGTCGGCGAGGTGACGATCCCGACTTTTTGGGGCAGCAACGGAAGGCGGGCCTTGTGGGACTCATCAAACAAACCCTCGTCGCGGAGCTTCTGCTTGAGCTTTTCGAAGGCCAGTTGGAGGGAGCCCAGCCCCACCGGTTCCATGAACTCAACCAGGATCTGATAGTCACCCCGCGGCTCATACACACTGATCCTGCCCCGGACGAGCACTTCCAGACCGTCTTCAGGCCGAAATTTCAGATACAGATTGTTGTTCCTGAAGCACGCCGCTTTTAACTGGGCCCGGTCATCTTTGAGGCTGAAGTACATGTGCCCGGAAGAGTGGTGTTTGAAATTCGAGATTTCGCCCCGAACCCAAAGCACACCAAAATGGTCCAGAGCCTGCTTGATCTCTGCGGTGATTTCCTGAACGGAGTAGATTTTTCTCTGCGCGAGCGGATCCACGCCTCATGTTTATCATGAAGGCGCACGATTGACAATTTTGGATTTGGAATTTTGGATCGGGGCTTTCAGGCAGTTTGCTCTGGGATCAGAGCGAATAAGTCGGCAAGCCAGGATTCATTGCGCGCTAATACCAATCAAGCCCAGGGAAACGTGAATTGAGGCTCAGGCTGTTCCACCTCCGGCGTGGAACCGTAAGATGGATGGCCATCCAGGCGGATCAGCAGGAAGTTGCCGTTGAAGAGCGCCTTCAGCTTGTTCCAGGCGGTATCGGTATGCCACCAGTCCGTGATGATGATCGCATCGGGCCGCATCCTGGCGACCTGTGAGGCGTCGATGACCGGGCAGCCGCACCACTCCGGGCCGAACCGGGGGTCTTCGTCACAAATGCCTATCACTCTGACGTCGGCCTGTGCCAGGGCATGAAACACCAGCTCTGCCAGGTGGCCGCTGCCATATATAATCACACGGCGCAGGCGTGAATTCGGACATTGGGAAAGGATGCGCCTTTGAATGCGCTCCTTGGCATGCGCGAACCGTTCGATCGCATCTCCGGTAAGCTCGGATTCCAATATTTCCAACTGAGCGCGACCCAGGTCGGTGATGTGATAGGAGACGCTTTTGAGGCTCTTGCGCTGATATTCCATCAGTCCGGCCTCACACAGCTCCTTCAGGTAATTGTTCACCATCGCCACTGAAAGGCTGCATCGGTGTGCCAGAGCGGCCTGAGTCAGAAACGGATCCTCGGCAAGCGCACTGAGAATCAGGAACTGGTTCATCCTGGGGGAGCTGAGATAAAGCAAATCCGGCGCTTTGGTTCGCATGGTATTCGCTCGCTGAATGTTATAGGACGCCACATCCGGCATCCAACCACAAAATCCATATCGGCTCTATCCGCAGCAGGCTTTACAGTTACTGAATAAAGGCAAGGTTCGGGAGGCGGAATATCGGCTTTGCAAGCGCGCGACAGGAGCGTATCCTGTGCCCGACAACGGCAGCAAGCCGGAAAATGGAGCAAGGGCCAGCGATGAGACGATACATTGAAAAGCACGCAAAATCAGGAATGGACGCCGTACTCCCCGCAATTGAGTGCTGGGAGAATCAATACCCGGGGTACGAAATCCGGATCCAGGTTCCTGAATATACCGCGATCTGCCCGAAGACGCGCCTGCCGGATTTTGGCACCCTCGAGATCAGTTACGTCCCCGACCGGTGGTGTCTGGAGTTGAAGTCGCTCAAAGAGTATATAAACGCATACCGGAATCTCGGCATCTTTTACGAGAACGCGGTGAATCGCATCCTACGGGACCTGGTTTCGGCATGTCGTCCGGTCAGGATGACGGTCCGCGGCGAGTTCACACCGCGCGGTGGGATTCGCAGCACAGTCGAAGCCAGCTATGAGCGCCGCCGCGGGCGCAGAAAATAAGAGCCCATCACCCGTGGCGAAACGGGGAAACCCGCAGCAGCCTCTCCTGCTTTTCCAATCCCTGTTGCATCCGCCGGCTTGCGATGAAGTTTGCATTCCGTCCATCCATGGCCTACCCTGAATTGTATGTCGGAACACAAATACACGAATGCGCTCAGCAGTGAAACCAGCCCGTACCTCCTTCAGCACGCGCACAATCCTGTCCAGTGGCACCCGTGGTCCGGGGAGGTTCTGCAAAAAGCCCTCGAGGAGGACAAGCCCATCCTGCTGAGCATAGGCTATTCCGCCTGCCACTGGTGCCACGTGATGGAGCAAGAGTCGTTCGAGAACGAAGCGATCGCGGAGCTCATGAACGAACTCTTCATCAACATCAAGGTGGATCGGGAAGAACGTCCGGATCTCGATGCCATCTATATGCAGGCGGTTCAGATGATGACGGGCCGAGGCGGCTGGCCCATGACCGTCTTTCTCACTCCGGAGCAGGTTCCATTTTACGGCGGCACTTATTATCCGCCGGAGGACCGGCACGGGATGCCCGGCTTCCCGCAAGTGCTGCGCAGCGTCGCTCACGCATACCGCGAGCGGAAAGCTGAAATCGAAACGACGGCTGCGTCGATTGTCCGGGAGCTGGAGAATAGCAGCCGGCTGGCCGGTGCGCCGGAAGAGTTAGCTCCCGGCATTCTCGACGAAGCCGCATCGAACCTGCTGGCGAATTATGATGCGCACAACAGCGGTTTTGGGACGGAACCAAAATTCCCGCCGTCCATGTCCCTGGACTTTCTCATGCGTTCGTATGCCCGCACCGGGACCCCGCGCTATCTGGAAGCTGCAGAGCATACGCTCAGGAGAATGGCCACCGGCGGCATCTACGACCAACTGGGCGGAGGCTTCCACCGCTACTCCGTGGATGCATTCTGGCTGGTCCCGCATTTTGAGAAAATGCTCTACGACAACGCCTTGCTGAGCCGGGCCTATCTCCATGCCTTCCTGCTGACCGGCAACACCCTCTATCGGCGCATAGTCGAGGAAACGCTGGATTATGTGCTGCGCGAAATGACCTCGCCGGAAGGCGCATTCTATGGAAGCCAGGACGCCGACAGTGAAGGATTGGAAGGCAAATTCTACACCTGGGAGCAGAACGAGGTGCAGAGCCTGCTCGGCAACGAGGAAGCCGAACTGTTCAGTCGCTATTACGGCATCACGGAAGACGGCAACCTGGACGGAAGGAATATCCTTCACGTACCGCGTCCGGCCGGATTGGTGGCGCGGTTGAACAGCATATCCGAGGAGGAGTTGCGCCAGTTGCTGGAGCGCGGCAGAAATATACTCTTTGCCGCTCGCGAGAAACGGATCCGGCCGGCGCGCGATGAGAAGATCCTGGTCGCCTGGAATGGGCTTATGCTGAAGAGCTTCGCGGAGGCTGCCCGAAGTCTGGATCGCAGCGACTATCGCGCAGCTGCCGTTCGCTGTGCCGAGTTTATCCTCAACCGGTTGGTGGATGCAGGCCGCCTGCAGCACATCTACAAGGACGGCCGAGCCAGGATTCTGGCCTACCTGGATGACTATGCCTGCCTGATGGATGCGCTGTTAACACTTTATGAAACAACATTTGATGCGCGCTGGCTGCGCGAAGCGAAAGGGCTGGCGGCAACTTTGATCGCTCAGTTCCGGGCGCCCGACGGCATCGGTTTTTGCCTGACTTCCCGCGAACATGAAGCCTTGATCAACCGGCCCAGGGACTTCTATGACAACGTCACGCCTTGCGGCAACTCTGTAGCCGCGCATGCGCTTCTGAAGTTGGCGAAGTTTGCCGCCGACGATGCTTGGGAAGGTCCGGCGGCATCCATCCTGAAGGCCCTGGCCCAGCCCATGGAACATCACCCGGCAGCTTTCGGCAATCTGCTGTGCGCGCTTGATTTTGCCTTATCCGATGACCTGGAGATCGCCATCGTAGGAGATCCGGAGGCAGAGTCGACACGCGTTCTCCTGCGGGAAGTGTCTTGCCGGTATTTGCCCAACAAAATCGTCGCATGCGGGGAAAGCGACGAAGTGGTGCTGCTCAGAGACCGGAAACAGGTTTCGGGCCGTTCCACTGCTTTTGTCTGTCGCCGCAATACCTGCCGGGAGCCGGCTACCAGCGCCGCGGACCTGGCCGGGCAACTGGAAGGCCCGGGACATGAATAACCGTGTTCAGAGGGGAGCGGCTTATTTATTCTTAACCATGTCCCCCACTTTAAAGCCCTGGCCTGAGAGAATCCTGGCTACAGCCGAGCCTTCGTCGACCTCGGTAACTTCAATCTCGCCGACGGGACTCGTGATTTTCCGCAAAACCTTGCCGCTGGCGGGATCCTTCACCTCGCGGGTGACTCTCTCGACGGTCAGCTTCATGCCCACGCTTACACCGGCGCTCTTCCCGATGTTGATGATGACGGTCCCGCCCGTGGCATCGGCAACCAGTCCCTCAACTGTCACTGATGTCGCTTCGACCCTCCCCGCCTGCGCGATCAGCTGAGAGGTCAACTGCTCCACTGCATCTCGTGTAGCTTCCCCCAGGATCGTATCTTGGAAGTTGCTGCTCCCCATATCGATGCCCCCGCCGGCATAGGTGCCGCCACCACCACCGGCGCCGCCCAGCAGCAGGCCGGAGCGTTTGGATGTTCCCTTGCCGGACGCCACCGCCAAAACCTCGCCGGTATTGACATCCACAAGGCGCGCATCAACCACGACGTTTGCTTTTCCCTCTTTGGTCCCGACCCTGCCGGCGCCGAATCCGCCGATGCGGCTGATAACGCCGCCGACATTCGTGGATTTATCCTCCAATCCGAACTGCGTGATGGTGCCGACAACGATGGCATTCACCCCGAGAACTTTGCCGACCTTGGCGGCGCTGGTCGGATTGGCCCGGTCTGAATTCGAGAAATCCTGTTCCTGCAGGATGGCATCCAGCTTTTTGCGTTCGATGACGGAGAAAGTCCCGTCTTTGACCAGGTTGGTGACAATCATGTCCGCAATTCCCTTGCCGATATCCCAGTTGCCGGACCACCAG
>CAYGWQ010000206.1:0-10123 GCA_964353465.1 uncultured Acidobacteriota bacterium
TCAATGGGACCCTGAAAGGGTCCAGCAGCATGTGCCGGCCGAGCCCCGAAGGGGTGGAAAGATAGTAGCCGGGGGCGCAAGCCCCCGGATAGGAAATTGCATCAAAAGAGCCCCGGCAGGAGCGAAAGATCTTTGTCCACAAGATTTGCTGTCGCCCCTCCGGGGCTTGGCGCTGGTTTCGGGCCTAACCCCGGGCTTGTGCCCGGGGTTATTATCTCTCTGCCCCGTTGGGGCTGGGCTGAAGACTGGAGCGGGTTTCGCGACAGAAACAAACTTAGCGCCATTCCGCAATGTCTCCTTTTCGCCGGAGTAGCACTCTGCACAAACCCTGGGAGGAAGGTGTCATGGACAGACTCGAATTCAATCCGGGCAATCTGGGGCCGATACCGGGACCGCGTTCCCTGGCGCTGTGGGATCGGCGCCTGAGCCTGCTTCCGCGCGGGATTTTCAGTTACCATCCGATCTTCATACAGCGGGGCGAGGGAGCGCTGCTGGAAGATGTGGACGGCAATGTGCTCATCGACTTTGCCGGAGGCCTGGGTTGCCTGAATGCCGGCCACAGTCCGGAGCAAGTGGTGGCTGCCGTTCATGAACAGGCAGACCGATTTCTCTCGTTGTGCTGCCACGTAGCCATGCACGAGCCTTACCTGGCCGTGATCGAGAAGCTGCTCCGCTACCTGCCCGGCGATGGCCCGAAAAAAGGCATGCTGGTCAACAGCGGCGCCGAGGCAGTCGAGAACGCCGTCAAACTGGCGCGCGCTTTCACCAAACGGCAGGCCATCATCACCTTCCAGAACTCATTCCACGGGAGAACCCTGATGGCGCTGGCGCTGACCAGCAAAACCAGGACTTACAAGGCCGGCTTCGGCCCTTTCCCCGCGGAAGTGTACCGGCTCCCCTACGCGTATTGCTACCGCTGCCCGCTGGCGCTCGAGCATCCTGCCTGTGACATCGCCTGCGCAGATCTGCTGCGGGAGGCCTTTGAAACTCAGGTTGCTCCCGGCGACGTTGCGGCGTTGATCGTGGAGCCGGTGCAGGGCGAAGGGGGCTTCATAGTACCGCCTGCGGAATACCTGCCCAGGATCGAGAGGATCTGCCGTGAGCACGGGATCCTGTTCATCGTGGACGAAGTGCAAACCGGCATCGGCAGAACCGGCACCATGTTCGCCTTTCAGCAGCTGGGTCTCAAACCGGATCTGGTGATCGTATCCAAGGCGCTCGCCGGCGGCCTGCCGCTCAGTGCGGTGCTGGGACGCGCGGACATCCTCGACAGCCCGCAGGTGGGGGGGCTCGGAGGGACATTCGGCGGCAATCCGGTTTCCTGCGCCGCAGCTCTCCAGGTACTCGAGAAAATCGAGCGCGAAAACTTGTGCCACCGCGCTTTTCAAATCGGCTCCCGGATCCGCGCGCGGGCCGCGGAATGGCAAAAGGAATTCGAACCTGTCGGGGAGATCCGCTCGCGCGGCGCGATGGTCGGGATTGAGTTTGTAGAAAACCGCGCTGCCAAGACGCCGGCCACAGCCCTCGTTCTGAGGCTGAAAAACGATTGCCTGCGCCGCGGTCTGGTGCTGATTTCCGCCGGAACCTACTCGAATGTGATTCGTTTCCTCGTCCCTCTGGTTATCGACGACGCTACCTTGCAGAAAGGCCTGGACATCCTCGAGAGCGCCATACGGGAGAGTCACGATGCTTCCTGAATTCCACAGGCTGTGATTTGAATGGACGGGGATACCAATTCGAGAATGATCGTCCCTCATTCCATGGCGACTTGACCGATGAACGGAGAATCGGGTAAAAGCAGGCTGCCGCAAGCTGTAATCGCACTGGGAATGGTGAGTCTTTTCACCGATATCTCCAGCGAGATGATCTACCCCCTGCTGCCGCTCTTCCTCTCCGGCGTTCTCGGCGCCGGAGCGCTTGCGCTCGGCGTCATTGAGGGGGTTGCCGAATCGACGGCATCGCTGCTGAAGGTCTATTCGGGAATCAGGACCGACCGGAGCCGGCGCAGGAAACCGTTCATTGTTGCCGGCTACGGCCTTGCCGGACTGGCGCGTCCGCTCATCGGCCTGGCGACCGTCTGGCCGTTCGTCCTGGGAATGCGCTTTGTCGACCGCATCGGCAAGGGATTGCGGACATCGCCACGCGACGCCCTCATCGCGGATGTGACCGATCCCGGCTGCCGCGGCAAAGCCTACGGCTTTCACCGTTCCATGGATCATGCGGGCGCCGTCGCCGGCCCCCTTGCTGCGGCGGGATTGCTTCTGATCCCGGGAATGTCCCTGCGCCACGTCTTTCTACTCGCGGCCATTCCCGCTGCCGCAGTCATGGTCATCCTGTTTGCCTGGGTCCGGGAGCCTGCTCGCTTGCCGGCCGCAGGCGCGCCGCCGACGGCAAGCCTGCGTGAGCAATGGCAGCACCTCGGAAGCACCTTCCGCCGGCTGCTTCTGGCGCTGCTGGTATTCACCCTGGGAAATTCCACGGACGCGTTCCTGCTGCTGGGTCTGTCACAGTCCGGGGTGCCCGCTGCCTGGGTTGCCGTGCTGTGGTCGCTGCATCATGTCGTCAAAATGGTGTCGACCTATTTCGGCGGACTGCTCTCCGACCGGATCGGATGCCGCCGCATGATCCTGAGCGGATGGGCGGTCTATGCAATGGTTTACCTTGCTTTCGGGCTGGCAGGATCGACGGCGGCGCGCATCGCACTGTTTATGGCCTACGGGATCTACTTCGGCCTGACGGAACCCGCGGAGAAAGCCTGGATCGCGCGCTTGGTCCCCTCGCACCTCCGCGGTACCGCATTCGGCTATTACCACGGCGTCATCGGCCTCGGCGCCTTGCCCGCCAGCCTGCTCTTCGGATTGCTCTGGCAGACATGGGGCGTCGCCACGGCGTTCACAACCGGCGCCGGCCTGGCAATGGCCGCCTGCCTGCTTCTGCTCCGAAATTATAGCGACCGTCCTGAACCGCGCTGAGTCAGGCAGTTGATCATCCACTCCGTTGTCCATGAAGAGGTCTCAATCCGCTTCGAGATGATCGAAGAGCTCGAGGAAGCCTTGCCTCGTCGGAGCAATGGTATGCAATTCGTCAGACAGGAATCCATCAAGTAATGCTATAATGCTTCTGGTAGTACTAATGCCCAAGAGGTAAGAATTATGCAATCCACGGTGACAAGAAAGGGCCAGGTGACCATCCCGAAGATGGTCAGAGACCGCCTTGGGGTGAAGGAAGGAGAAAAGGTGCTCTTCGTCCTTCGCGGGGATGAGATCGTACTAAAAGTGATTCGCGGCAACATCCTCGACCTCAAAGGTACCGTCAGGCCGCACTCGCATCCGGAAGATTTCGAGGCCATTCGCAAATCCGTGAAGCACGTTCTATCCAAAAAGGTTGCCGATAGTGGCTAGCATTTTTGTCGACACCAATATATTTTTGCGTTTCCTCACCGATGATGACCCCGCGAAGGCTGCTCGCGCCGGCAGGCTGTTCCGCGATGCCGTCAACGGACGCGTGTCGCTTACAACCAGCGCCCTCGTGATCGCCGAGATTGTCTGGACTCTCGATTCATTTTACGGCCTGCCCAAGCCGCAAATCGCGGAAAAGGTGGAGAAGATCCTGAACACGCCGAACCTCGAATGTGACGAGAGTGAACGGATTATCCAGGCACTCGATACCTTCGTTCACGCAAACGTCGATTACATCGATGCATATCATGCCTTCTTCATGAAGGATCTGGGGATTACCCGGATTGCGACCTATGACCGAAAGCATTTCGGGCGTATCCCCTGGGTCGAAATCATTGAGCCATAATGGAGGTTGGCAAGCTTTTATCGCGAAACGCCTTAACCCTCCGGCTTGGACCTGGACTTCGACCTAGACATGGACTTGGACGTGGACATGCACAGATAAAGGGCGATCTGGTAAATGTTATGTCTGGAAAGGTTACCTCGGACAGGACCGCCCACGCCCACGTCGAGGTCCAAGTCCAAGTCCAGGTCCAAGCTGCTCACTCGGTTTATCGATGTAATCAGCGAGTTTCGCGACAGAAAGTAGCAAGACTTCTAAGACCAGGTGGTTCGCTTGCCGCCACGATTCCAGCGCGTGAGCACCACCTTGGCGCGCGTGTAAAACTGAATGCCTTCCAGCCCCTGCATGTGCAGGTCGCCGAAAAAGGACTGGTTCCACCCGGAGAATGGGAAAACGGCCATGGGCGCAGGCACGCCGACATTGACGCCCACCATGCCGCACTGAATCTCCCGGGCGAACTTCCGGGCTGCGGCGCCATCACCGGTAAAAATCACCGCACCATTCCCATAAGAAGATCTGTTTGCGAATGCAATTGCTTCCTCCAGCGAAGCCGCGCGCATCACCGAGAGCACCGGCCCGAAGATTTCGTCGCGCGCAATCTGCATCTCCGGCTTGACCCGGTCAAAGACACTGGGCCCGACGAAGAAGCCCCCGCCCGACGGGGGCGTCGATTTGCGTCCGTCCACTGCAAGAACCGCACCTTCCTGAATGCCCAGGTCCAGATAATGGAGGACGCGGGCGCGTGCAGCCGCGTCAATCAGCGGCCCCATGGCGATCGAGTCGTCCTGATCCGTCGGGCCGACTTTTAGATCGGCAGTGGCCTGCACCAGTCGTTTGATCAGCGGATCGCCGGCGCCGCCAACGGCAACCGCGACACTCCCGGCCATGCAGCGTTGCCCGCAACAGCCGAACGCAGCACCCATGATGGCGCCGATGGTCACATCGAAATCGGCATCCGGCATGACGAGCATGCAGTTTTTGGCGCCCCCCGCCGCCTGCACCCGCTTTCCGTTTGCCGTTCCGATCTCATATACGTGCTTCGCGATGTGGGTGGAGCCAACAAAGCTGACCGCGGCGACTTGCGGATGGCGCAGCACGGCGTCCACCGCTTCTTTTCCACCTTGAACGACGTTGAAAACACCGGGAGGGAGACCGGCTTCCGTGGCCAGGTCAGCCAGCCGCATGGCGGTCAGCGGCACTTTGGGGGAAGGTTTGAGGATGAAGGTGTTGCCGCAGGCGATTGCCAGCGGGTACATCCACATCGGGACCATCGCCGGAAAATTGAATGGCGTTATTCCCGCACAAACTCCGATCGGCTGGCGCGAAACCGTCCCGTCTATTCCCTTGGCCACATTGCCCAGGAATTGCCCCATCAGGAGCGAAGGAATGCCGCAGGCCATCTCCACAGTGTCGATCCCGCGTCGCACATCGCCGCAGGATTCCTCGAAGGTCTTGCCGTGCTCACGGGTCACGAGACGTGCAAGAGATTCAAAGTTGTCCTCCAGAAGTTGCCTGTAGCGGAACAGGATGCGACAGCGATCATTGGGCGGCGTCTCGGCCCAGCCCGGCAAGGCATTCCGGGCGGCAAGGACCGCTTGCTCCACGTCCTCCTCCCTGCACGCCGGCGCGTGAGCGATCACCTCCCCCCTGGAAGGGTTGAACACCGGCGTTGTCTCACTCGACCGGGCCGGGACTACTTTCCCATCTATGTAGTTACCGCAAGCATCCGCCATGATCCCGTCTCCCTCGAATATCGTTCAGGAGGCTCCAGCTTAAACCACAAAGGCCTCCAAGACCGCCAAGAAATTGATATTTCATTCTTCGGAACTACTCCTGGGCCGAGTTGATGAAAAGAGTCTTTTCGAACCCAAAACGGCAGCTCATTCCTCCTATCCATGAAGTGAAAATATACTTTCGTCTATTTTCTCCTTGACAACATAATAGACAATAGTCTATATGAGTTGATGCTGACACTTTTACTGCGACATTGACTCCAATCATGAGGGCCGCATGAACAGAAAAAAGAATTTCCCAGCAGCGGAACTCGAGGTTCTGGCCTGTCTGCAACAGCTCGGGCAGGCGACGGCAAGGGAAATCCGGGAAAACATGCAAGGGTATCGACCGATGACTCACGGATCGGTCATGAATCTGCTCAAGAGGCTGGAAGCCAAACGCCTGGTAACCAGGAAGAAAGGGCCAGTGGGAAAGGCATTCTTGTACCAGTCCACTCAGGCGGTCCGGTCGATCTACCACTCGGTATTAGGCAGGCTGGTGAACCGGGTGTTTGCCGGGGACAGCCTGGCGTTGGTTGCTTCGTTGTTTGAAACGAAGCCGCCGGACGTCGAGCAGCTGGGTCGCCTGGAACAGCTGCTCGATGAGCTGAAAGAAAAGCACGGCCGAAAGGAGTAGCCATGATTAACGCGGTCAACGGAGTTTCCGAAGTGTGGTTCCGCACCATGGCCAGTGCAAGCCTGCAGGCGTCTCTCCTGGCACTGGTTCTCCTGGTGGTGGTCTGGATCGGCAGGCGCTGGTCGCCTGCATTGCGCCACGCTCTCCTGATGATAGCCCTGCTCAAGTTCGCAATCCCACCGACGCTGTCTTTGCCCACCGGGCTGTTCTATCACGTCAAACCGATGGCTGCATCACAGACCACTTTCCCGGCTGACGTTGTCGCACCCATTTTCCAGGAGGCGCTCTGGCCGACTGAGAAGTTGCCGGCGGCGCCTCTCCCTGCGGCAGCGGCCAAATCCCAAGGGGGAGTGCGGGCTCCGGCAGGGCCGATGCCCTCGGCACCTGCAGCTGCAGCCCCGAAGCAGTCATTGACGGTCCCTGGATGGCTGATGCTGCTGCACCTGTTGGGCGCTTTCGTGATTCTCGGGCTGGTCGTTTTGCAGAAGTTACGACTGCGACAGCTGTCATTGGGTGCCACTCCGGCAACCGATCCGGAGCTTCTTCAGGCACACGAAGATCTGCGCGCCGCCATGCGGCTGGGTCGGCAGCCGCGGTTGCTGTTATCGAACAGAGACCATGCGCCGATGACATTCGGAACCTGGAAGCCGGTCGTGGTATTGCCGGCGGATCTCGTGGAAGCGCTGCCGCGCTCCGAGTTGCGAGTGATCCTGGGGCACGAGCTGGCGCATCACCGGCGCCGGGACCTTTGGCTGGGCTGGCTGCTGTTCCCGATCTCCATGATCTGGTGGTTCCATCCGATCTATTGGCTGCTTGCGCGAGGAATTCGGAGTGTGAGGGAGGATTGCTGCGACGACCTGGTGGTGTCATCCGGACTCGCAACGGGAGAATCCTACTGCCGGACGCTGTTGCAGGCGGCTCGGGTGGCCTCGGGAAAGCTCATGGCGGGAGCGGCTTTCGCCTACATCGGGGAATCACAACCTCTACGCAGGAGGTTCAAACGAATCATGAGCAGCCAACTGATCACCGCTCCCAGGCTCGCCTGGACGGGCATTGTGATTGTGATTCTTATGGCCCTGCTGTTCCTGCCGGGAATCCGCAAAACTTCGGCGCAGCAGAATATTACTGCCCCGGCCAGAGGGGAACTCAGCAGTCTACCGGCCCAAAATCCGCCTGTGTCGGTGCCAGCGGAGCCATCGGCGGTGAATCCTGCGCCCCGGCCGGTTCTCCATGGCTCCCGTGCCGCAGGCTCATTCAGTCTATGCAACCCATGAAAAGGGATTCGCGGCCTTGACGGTCGAGCAACTTGCGGCTTCCTCCAGTATTGTTCTGAAGCCATGGGGACGGATTGAGGGCACCCTGATGATCGGCAGCAACGTTGGCGCCAACCAGCAGGTATTCACAACCCCAGTCAGGTCAGTCCGCCCTCCGGCTTTGGACGCTTTCTTTAGTACCGGAACGGATAATGAAGGCAAGTTTGTGTTTTCTACGCTTCCACCCGGGGAGTACCGAATTGGGTACAGGGGGAGATTTGCCTCGAGTCAATCCACAAACGCAATCGTGGGATCGGGCGAAACGGTTGCGGTCAAGATCGGCGGCATGGGACGTCCCATCATCGGACGAGTCGTCGTAACCGGAGCGGATGCGGCAGTCACCGGGAAAGTGGCGAGCGCAGATTTGGCCTTGAGGCTGCCGGGGGAAGAGATACCCAGGCCGGCAGACTCCGCCGCGTATGCTGACTGGATCGAATCAGAAGGGGTTCGTGCCCGGATGAGGTCCGAACGAAGTTGCTCGGCCCGGATCCAGCCGGACGGTTCTTTCCGCCTGGAGGACATCCCGGCAGGCACATACATCCTGTCGTTTCTCGTGGCGCCGGACGAACCACCGGGAATCAGTCCCTCCCGCCGTCCCGAAAGGATTACGAGAGAAATCGTGGTCCCCGAGATGCCGGGCGGCCGCAGCGACACCCCGCTGGATCTGGGCGTAATAACATTGCAGATTGCCGCCAAGAAGTGAGCTGACTTCGAGCGCCTGGATTCGATTCACGAGGCTTACTGCTGCGTCTGAAGCTCTGGTGCGGTTCCAGCATCGGATCCGTTAGAAACCAGCGACGCCACCCAATTATGCACAAGTCGAAAGAATGGGTAATGTTCCAAAACGGGCAAAACAGGGTAGCGTCCCTGGTTTCCTGGTTTCTCAATGAAGTCAAAGTTGTGATCGGGAAATGGACCGCTTTGTCTAACCTACCAACGTTACCGATTGCCCTCGCGCCAGCGGACGAATCCTACTATTGACAGGCCGGAGCCCCCCACCAGGCGGCGCATCGCCGCACCTGTGCCAAGAGGGCGTCCCCGGCAACGGCGAGATGGCGTATGATCACGTTTGTCCGGTGTACGAGAGGATAGAGTTCACAGAAAGCCCTTCATCGGCACCGGGAGGGAGCCTGTCGAGGGCAAGCCGGACCCAAAACGGCAGCTCATTCCGCCTATTCCAAACCAAGAAGTAGGCACGGATAAGACTGAGGCAATCCCGGCGAACATACATAAAACGGAGGTAATCCTGATGAAAAAGCTCATCGCTCTGACAACGCAGGCAGCGTTCCTCTGCGCGGTTGCCTGCGCGCAGGAGGCCGGCCGCGGTGCGATGCCGCAGAGGCTGGCGCCGACCCACACCAACCTCGATTATGCACCGCCGGAGCCCCCGACCAGCAACGGCCACAAGCTCGACCTCTACATCCCCGCCGGAGCGGCCCGACCCCTGCCGGTGGTGATCTGGACCGGCGGTTCGGCCTGGATGGCCGATACCGGCAAGAACACAGCCGGCGGCATCGCTTCCCAGCTAAACCCAGCGGGCTACGCGGTGGCGGGCGTGTCGATCCGCTCCAGCTCACAAGTGCAGTTCCCGGGCCAGCTGCATGATATCAAGGCGTCCATCCGCTGGCTGCGCGCCAACGCGGCCAAATACAACCTCGATCCCGATCACATCGCCATCATGGGCGACAGCTCCGGAGGCTGGACTGCCGCCATGGCGGCGGTGACCGGGGATGCGCCGGAGATGGAAGGCTCGGTCGGAATCACCGGCGTCTCGAGTAAGGTGCAGGCAGCGGTCTCCTTCTATCCTCCGACTAATTTTTTGACCATGGACGCTTGGGCGCTCCGAAAGTGCACCGGGGCAAACTGCCACGACAGCGAGACTTCCCCGGAATCCCGTTTGGTTGGTTGCGCCATCCAGACCTGCCCGGACAAGGTGCGGATGGCCAGTCCCCTGCAATACATCACCGCCGCCGACCCGCCGATCATGATTCTGCACGGCAATTCGGATCAGTTAGTGCCGCATAACCAGGGCGAACAACTTTACATGGCGCTCAACAAGGCCTGCAAGGATGCTATCTTCATCAGCCTGCCCAAAGCCCCCCACGGAAACTGGAACGGCTTCCTGACCAACGAAGCCCTGCGCGAGGCTGCGACGGTGCGATCTACCTCCGCCTCCGGCTGCACCGTAAGCAACCCGACGCCCTATACACCGTCCTGGAAGACGGTGATCGACTTCCTCGATAAGCACATGAAGGGGTGAGGCTCGTCGGTGTGAATTCCGTGCGAAACCTGGACGTAGAGCCGCTCATTGTCGAGCAACGGCGTCGAGGCATAACAAGGATAATGCTTTGATTCTTCAACAATTTCTTGTGCAGTCAGACCAATTGAGTTACTGGAGAGTGCGGCGATGCATCGCCTCATTGGCCTCCGGCCCCGCTCGGCAAATCGACACAAGGCAGTGCGGCAGCACTGCCATCCAAAATATGGCGATGCTTCGCCGCTTTGTGGCCCGGCCCATGCGCATCATCTCAAAGCGGCGCTGAAGCCTGTACCTTGTACGCATTTGTGCTGGTGTAGATATAATTGCAAGACCGGTGCCG
>CAYGWQ010000207.1:0-10097 GCA_964353465.1 uncultured Acidobacteriota bacterium
TTGGAACTTATCTTAGCGCTTAAGGGCTAAAGCCCGCCCCCACATGTGACTTCAATCCAGCCGGCGCTGCGGGTCGGACAACGGTTTTCACCACAGAAATCAGTCTATTTTGCCTGGAACGCGACTATGCGGCACTGGTTGCCGAGCAGCTGCTTTCGGTCTGAGGACTGAGGACTGAGGTCTGAGGTCTGAGGTCGGTAGTCTGTCATTGAGGGCGGCGCAGGAGCGTTGCCAGATCGGCGAACAGGGCGAAGGCGGTTTGCTCGACGGTGGGATTATTTTCGACGATAGCCAGTTCGCGCATGGTATCGGTATTGAGAATCAGGATGTTGCTGAGCCCGCGGATGGCAGCCAGGGGATCGAAAACCTCCAGCTCTTCCGGCCCGACTTTGCCGACGACCTTCCCCCCCTTCCGATAGGCCCTGGCGACCAGACGGATGCGGCGGTCACGGCGCACGGCGGCGCGAACCAACCTTCCGGTGCTCTCCGAGATGCCTTCTCTCTGGATGTCCTCCGGTTTCGCGGTCCCGCCCATCAGGGCCTGGATCAGGATTGACAGTTTCGCGGCTGCATCCCAGCCGTCGAGGTCCAGCGTCGGGTCCGCCTCGGCGATCCCCTGCTTCTGGACATAGCGCAGCGCCGCTTCGAAGGAAGCTCCCAGCTCCATTTGCGTGAGTATGTAGTTGGAGGTGCTGTTCAGGATTCCGTGGAGCGAGCGGATGCGCGTCGCCGGCAGTGTCTGCCGGACCAGGTTAAAGACGGGGGCTCCATCCATGACGGTTCCTTCATAGAGGAAACGCACTCCCCGCTGCCGCGCCAGCCGCGTGAGCGTGCGGAAATGAACCGCCACGGGTCCCTTGTTGGCCGTTACCACGTGAAGGCCGGCGCGCAACGCCTCGCGCATGTAGGTTGCGGCGGGTTCGCCGCTGAGGTCGAACACGCTTGTCTCGAAAAGCACATCCGATCCGCATTGGCGGATAAAGTCGGTAGTGGATGAACAAGCGGGGCCTTCATGATAGCGGTCGAGGTCGAAATCGCGCTTCCGGGAGCGCAGGATTTTCTGCACGGGCAGACCGTTGTGGTCAATAGCCATTCCGTGGTTCTGGGTCGCGATGCCGGTGATTTTCCATTCGAAGCCGAATTCCCGGTGGAGCCAGGCACGGCGATGCAGCAGCAGGCGCGTGAATGCACGCCCGACAGAGCCGAAGCCAAGCAACGCGAGATTGATCTGCAGCAGTTCCTGAGTCATCCTTCTCCCCCTCGCCGGCCGCTCTCCGGAGTGCGGTAGCCTGCCCTGCCCTTCAAAGCGCCGTCTGGCGGCACGGATTTACCGGCCTTGCTGCTTCAGATCCGAGATGACTTCGTGTATGAGATCGAGTGCCTGCCGGAGATACTCAGGCGGCGGACCATAACCGATGCGCAGGTAACGATCCATGCCGAAGTGGTCGCCAGGCACCACCAGAACACTCTTTTCCCGGAGCAACCGCTCGATGAGCACCGTCGAATTGACCGATAGATCGTAACGCACGTACGCGATGGCGCCGGCCTTCGGTTCGACCATGCGGAACAGGGAGCCGTGGCTCTGCATCCACGAATGGAACAGGGGGAAGTTTTTGCGGCAGATGTTCCGGGTGCGCTCGAGGCAGCGTTTGCGCCCTTCCGGTGCGAGCGCGATGCGAGCCAGGCAGTCGCTCAGCGTTCCCGGCGCGATCGTGGTGTAGTCGTGATAGGACCATGTTTTCGCGATGATGTCCTTCGGGGCGACAATCCAGCCGATGCGCAGGCCGGGGAGCCCATAGGCCTTCGACAGCCCGTTCGTGATGATGACGCGGTCATACCTGCCCCAAAAGGTGGGTGTCGTCCGGCCGTCTCGCTCTGAACCCTGGTAAATCTCGTCCGCCAGGATCCAGGCGCCGCTCCCGGACGCGATGCGCACGATTGCGTCCATCTCCTCCGCGGTGAGAATTGCGCCCGTGGGGTTGTTGGGATTGCACAAAATAATCATGCGCGTGCGCGGCGACACTGCAGCCTCAAGCCCGGCCAGGTCGGGAGCCCATCGGCGCTCCTCCTGCAGCCGGACGGTTTTGACTTTCATGCCGAAGCTGTTGATCAGGCCCCAGATCTGCTGGTAATTGGGGAGGATGATGACCACTTCATCTCCCGGCTCGAGCATCGCATAGATGGAGACGAAATTGGCTTCGCTGCCGCCGTTGGTGACTTCGACGTGATCCAGCGTGGCACCTGGATAGGCTGCGGCAATGGTGGAGCGCAGCTCGTCGGTGCCGTTGCTTTGGTTGTAGATCAAAGGCATCTCCAGAAGCCGTTCCAGATACTCCGCATCCGGGACCAGTTCCTTCGGCGACATGGGGTGAACGCTGCTCTCCGAGAGGTTGAATTTGACCCGATTCTCCCAGGTCGATTGCATACGTTCCATTTCGAATTTGTCTAATCTCATCGGCCATCTCCTCCGGACAAAATCGACTGATCTTATATCATTCAAACCACGAAGACCACAAAGACCTCGAAGCGGGGTGTAATCGGAAGTGGGACTCAGTGGCTTGCCACCGCTTTCAGAGCGAATTGGGCTAAAAAACAAAAACGCCACGGATTCCACTGATTCCACTGATTCAAAAAGCTTACCAGATGATTCGTTTGAACTGGAGCGACTTGGCGCCGAAATTGAGGAGCAGCGCCAGGCGTAATCCCGTGGCGGTCAGGTAATGCAGGGCTTGCGCGCTGTGTTCTGCCATGAGGGCGGCCGTTGCTTTGATTCCCAGTATGATCTTGCCGTCGACAAGGAAATCAGCCCGATATTCCCCGACCTGTGCCTGCCTATACATGATCGTGATCGGCACCTGGCGTTCAAATAGTATTTGACGCTCAGTCAGTTCCAATGCCAGCGCGTGTTCATAAACGGATTCGAGGAATCCAGATCCGAGCAGGTTGTGCACCTCCATCGCAGCGCCGATGATCCTTCCTGAGAGTTCTTCATAGAGCATTCCAGCCTCCATCGCATCTAACGGGCTGCCTCAGTACTGGATCGAGAATTTTTCAACAAATCCGTGAAATCCGTGGAATCCGTGGCGTTTTTGTGGTCTTCGCGGTTCAGTTGTTTTCCTGACTTCTAATCTCTTGACTTTCACCAAATCTTCACCTATTTTGAAGCTATGATTCTGGTCGGAACCAGTGGGTTTCAGCACCGCGATTGGGAGCGGGTTTTTTATCCTGCAAGTCTCAATCCCGCGCTGTGGCTGGCGTATTACAGCCGTCATTTTGGCTGTTGCGAGCTGACTTTTACCTACTATCGCATTCCAGAAGCGCATTCAATTCAACAACTTATAAACGAAACGGGCTCGCTCCAGTTCGTTTTCCGCGTTCCGTTCCGGCTGGTGGCGGGGCAGGATGAAAACGGTGAACTGGCGCGCCAGTTTGCGGCGTCGCTCTGGCCTTTGAAGGATGGAGGGCAATTGGCCGGTGTAATCGCGCAGTTCGCACCCGACTTTGGGTTCAACCGTGAAAGTTTCGGGCGCTTATGCCGGCTGAGGGATGTCCTCTGCGGTCTGCCTCTGATAGCGGATTTTGTCTGTTCGGACTGGCTGACATCGCGCGCCGCGCGGCACCTGGCGGCGGAGCGCATTGCGCTCGCGTGCGTCGACGGCGGCGCCAGCCTGACGGAGAAGACGTTTTATTGCGCGACGGCGGGTGTGGCGTATGTGCGGTTCCAAGGACGGAACCAGTCGCGCTGGATCCAGGGGGACGGTTCAGCCCGGCACAATTACCTGTACAGCCGGGCGGAGCTGGCAGCGGCGGTGCCGGAGATCCGGCGTCTGGAACAGGAGAGCGAGCGGGTGTTGGTGTTGATGAACAATCCGTGGCGGGGACAGGCCGTGATCAACGCCGGCATGCTTCTCGAACTCTTCCGGCCTCCGACTACCGACCTCCGGGGTCCGACCTCCGACCCCCGGGGTCCGACTTCAGACCTCGGAAGTCTGAGGTCGGAAGTCTGAGGTCGGATGACTGAGGTCGGAAATCTGAGGTCGAAGACCATGGCGGAGATCATTCACGTCGACATTGCTGCCTTTGCGGTTGCGGTGGAGCGGGTGGTGCACCCGGAGCTGCGGCGGCGTCCGGTTGTGGTGGCACCAGTCGGTCCATCCCGATCGGTAGTAACGGCGATATCGACGGAGGCGTGGGAAGCGGGCATCCGCAAAGGGATGATCCTGGCCCGCGCGCTGCGGTGCTGCCGGGATTTGATCGTACTGCCTCCCAACGAACCGCTCTACGCGCGGGCATCGCGCGCACTTTGCCGGGTTCTGGAAGGTTTTTCTCCGGTGCTGGAGCCGGCGGGCTACGGCCACGCCTACCTCGACATGACGGGGACGGGTCGCCTTTTCGGCCCGCCGCGGGACGCCGCCTGGCGCGCGCAGCGGGAAATCCGGCAACAGCTTCGCCTCGACGCCGCCCTCGGGGTGGCTGCCAACAAGATGGTCAGCCGGATTGCGGCCGTAGTGACCAAACCGGTTGGGTTGCAGGATGTGGCGCCGGGGGATGAGTCTGCTTTTCTGGCTCCCCTGCCGGCGCAGCTGCTTCCCGGTGTGGGTCCAAAGACGCAGGAACAGCTCCGGGAACTCAACATCCGGATCATCCGGGAGGTGGCTGCCATGCAGCCGGAGCATCTGGTGCTGGCCTTCGGGCGGTTCGGTTTTGTGCTCCATCAGCGCGCGTTGGGGATCGACGACACGCCGGTGTACCCGCCCCGTGCGATTCCGGCTGTGGAAGAGGAGGCCATACTGACCGAGGACAGTAATGATTGGGGTCTGTTGAAAGGCACTCTCTGTGGGCTGTGCGCACGCGCTGGGGAGAGGCTGCGCGCGCAAAAGCAGCGCGCCGGGAGGATGGAGGTGCGCGTCCGGTACTCGGATTACCGCGAAGCCGCGGGCAAGGCGAAGCTTGTCCCGCCGCTGCAATCGACGGCGGGTTTGTCTGCACGCGCCGGGCGGCTGCTCGAGCAGGCCATGGTCCGGCGCACGCGTGTGCGCAGCCTGCACCTATCTCTTACCGGGTTGAGCAGCGGTCCGGCGCAGCTGGACCTGTTCGCCGATCCGGCGGTCGAGCGCCGCGCGCGGCTCGAATCCGCCCTGGACGAACTGCGCCGCCGCGGCAACAGGATCGAACCGCAAAGACCTCAAAGAATTTAGGTTTATACATAGCGACATAAACACGGGACAAAGTTCAGGACACGGATAAACACGGATGAACACGGATCAAACACATATGGGCAACGTGGATGAGCATCTTTCGCCGCCGCCGGGGCCGGCGAAAGATGCTCATCCGATCCGTGTTCATCCGTGTTCATCCGTGTCCCATTTTTGTCCGTTTTCCGATCCGGGCTCTGAGCAGCCATGATGATACGACTTAGGACGCTATGTATATTTCTTTGAGGTCTTTGAGGTCTTCGTGGTTCGCATTTGGTCGGATGTCGGAGGTCGGATGTCTGAGTTTGTTCACCTGCACGTGCACTCGAACTACTCGTTCTGCCGGGGCGCGAACCGGATTGAGAGCCTTGTCGACGCAGCACTGGCGCGCGGCATGCGCGCGCTGGCCCTGACCGACACCAACGGTCTCTATGGGCTGGTCTGGTTTCTGCAGTACGCGGCGGAGCGCGGCCTGCGCCCGATCGTGGGTGCCGAGCTGTGCGCCGGCGGAGCGCGTGCAGTTCTCCTGGCACGCAACCGCGCAGGGTATGCCACGTTGTGCCGGCACATCTCGCGCCGCCATCTCGATCCGGAGTTCAACCTGAGCCGGGCCCTGCTTGCGGATCGGGAACATCTCTTCGTCCTCAGCGATCAGATTCCTTTGCTGGAGGCGCTCGGCAGGCAAAACGGCACGGCGCAATTGTACGTGGAGCTGAACGACCCGGCGGTCGAGCCGGCGCTGCTCGGATTCGCACGTGACAGCGGGATTCCGCTGGTGGCGACCAACGATGTCCATTTTGTCGACCCGGCTGACTTTGCGCTGCATCGCCTGCTGCGGGCCATCGATCTGAACACATGCCTGTCGCGCATCCCCGCGGAGGAACTCGCGGCCGAGGATCGCTGGTTGAAGCCGCCGGAGGCAATGGCGCGCCGCTATCCGCACCTGATCCGCGCCATGGAAAACAGCCTCCGGATTGCGGAGGGGTGTTCCGCGGACCTCGATATCGGCAAGCCGGCATTTCCCGCCTTCGAGACTCCGGACGGCTCGGACGCCTTCGAGTACCTGCGGGAGGAGTGTTACCGCGGCGCCGAGGCTCGTTACGGCGAGCTGTCGGAGTCGGTGGTGAAGCGGCTGGAGCGCGAACTGGCGATCATCCGCAGCAAAGGTTTTGCCCCGTACTTTCTGGTCGTGCGCGACATCGTGCGGCAGTCGGTGCGCACCTGCGGCCGCGGCTCGGCCGCGGCAAGCCTGGTCTCCTATTGCCTGGGGATCACGCACGTGGAGCCGATCACGCACAATCTGTTCTTCGAGCGTTTTCTCAACGAGGGGCGCACCGATCCTCCCGACATCGACGTCGATTTTCCCTGGGACGAGCGTGACGATATCCTGGACTATGTCTTCCGCAAGTACGGCGCCGAGCGGGTTGCCATGATTGCCAACCACGTGGGCTTTCGCGCCCGTGCGGCCGTGCGGGAAGTGGCCAAAGTGTACGGCCTGCCCGACCAGGAGATCAAGAACGTCACCGAGCGCATGGGCTACTACTGGTCGATACGCCACCTGCCGGATTTCGTGATGCACAATCCGGTGTACAAGGACATGGATCTGAAAGATCCGTGGCCGGAGATCGTGGCCTGGGCCGTGAAGCTGGACGGCTATCCGCGTAATCTGTCTGTGCATTGCGGCGGGGTGGTGATCGTCCCCGACCGGATTGACCGGCACGTCCCGGTGGAGCGCGCGCCCAAAGGGGTGCAGATCATCCAATGGGAGAAAGATCAGGCGGAGGATGCCGGGCTGGTGAAGATCGATCTGCTGGGGAACCGCTCCCTGGCGGTTATCCGCGATGCCCTGGCCGCAGTCAAGGAGAACTGCGGCGTTGCGATCGATTACGATACCTGGGACCCGACCACCGATCCCAGGACGCAGGAACTGATCCGCAAAGGGGATACCGTAGGGGTGTTCTATGTCGAGTCGCCGGCGATGCGGCAACTGCAGCTGAAATGCCGGCGTGGGGATTTCGACCATCTTGTGATCCACAGCTCGATCATCCGCCCTGCGGCCAACAAGTACATCCGCGAGTATGTGCGGCGGCTGCGCGGCGGCGCCTGGCAGCCGCTCCATCCGATCATGGACGAAGTCCTGAACGAGACCTGCGGCATCATGGTCTACCAGGAGGATGTCTCGCGCATAGCCATGGCGATGGCGGGTTTCGGCGCCGTGGATGCCGACCTGCTGCGCAAGATCCTGTCGAAGAAGCGGGCGGGGAAGAAGCTCGAAGACTACCGGGAGATGTTCTGCCAGGGGGCGGCCGGGCGCGGCGTGTCACGCGAGGTGGTGGACCAGGTCTGGGAGATGATCCTCAGTTTCGCGGGCTACTCCTTCTGCAAGCCTCACTCCGCCTCGTACGCCCTGGTTTCCTATAAGTCGTGCTGGTTGCGGGCGCACTACCCGGCCGAATTTATCGCCGCGGTGCTCACAAACCAGGGCGGGTACTACTCGCCGTTCGCCTATGTTTCCGAGGCGCGCCGCATGGGTTTGCAGGTCCTGCTGCCGGACGTGAATGAGAGCCGGAAGGAATACCGGGGGAAGGGCCGGACATTGCAGGTGGGATTGATGCAGCTGAAAGGGCTGAAGGAGGCAAGCCTCGAGGCATTGCTTCAAGAGCGGCAGAAGCGGCGGTTTGCGTCGCTGGAAGATTTTCTGGCCCGCGTCGACATCGATCCATCCGATGTGAAAATCCTGATCAAGGCCGGCGCCATGGACAGCATTGCGGGGAGCGCGACGCGGCCGGAGATGATCTGGCAGACGCTGGCGTGGTACGAGACGAAGGCGGCGCGGCGCGCCGTGGCGCGTTCGCTCTTTCAGGATATCGCCGCGGTGGAAACCCCGCGCGTGCCGCAGTACAGCGCACGCACCGTCCTGGAGCACGAGCTGGAGACGCTCGATTTCCTGATCAGCCGGCATCCGCTGGCGCTCTATCGCGAGCCGCTGGTGCGGCTCCGGCACGTGCGCGGTGCGGATCTGGCCGGCCATATAGGACGGCGCGTAACCACCATCGGCTGGTGGGTGACGGGGAAGGTCGTGACGACCAAAGAGGAGGAGCCGATGGAGTTCATCAGCTTTGAGGATACGAGCGCGCTGTACGAGACGACGTTTTTCCCGGAGACCTACGCCCGCTTCTGCCACATGCTGAACCGCTCGCGGCCGTACGTGCTGTCGGGCCTGGTCGAGGAAGACTTCGGCGCCGTCACCCTGACGGTCGATTCTGTGCGCTTCCTCGGGAACCCGACCGTAAAAACCTCATAGATCTCAAAGAGACAACAAATGAATTCCTTGCGGCCGCTGCGATCAGGATCTGGCCGGCAGCGCGCAATTGCAAAGGCTGGATAAAACGCTCGGGAGTAGTCTTGGCGCCTCGACCATTCCCTGACATGGAGTGGGATGAGGGTCGAGAACGGTCATTCCACGGTTCAATCACAGACAATATGTAAAGTCTTCCGACACCCCAGGTTTCCAGAGTGACCGCAATCCATACCGTTGACTCTGAATGTTTTAATCTGCCAGGGCTTCGTGCATGCCCTGAACAGGTGTAGCCGAATCTTACAACCGTGATTTGGAGCCTCGTATATTCAATCAGTCTCCTGATCGATTACTACTGTATTTTGAATATCTTACCAGCCCGCCGCAAAAAACAGCCGATTCCTCCTGGCTGGCACGCTATTTGCGGGTCCCTAATCTAAGAAAAGGATTAGGCCAAATAATTGGTGCGGGAGCGGATGATGGCATCGGCCAGGGAAAAATCGTGCTTTCTCAACACAGGAGCTGCGTTCTTGAACGCAGGGCCTTTTTTCGTGCTCTCTGTCTGCGATGATCATGCTAATGAGGGAGATACAACGAGCCAATATTTCCCGTTTCGCAAAAGCATTGGCAACCGTCCGAATGGCACTTCAGATATTCCTGGCCTGTTCTATGATATGCGCTCGAGAATTGAGTCCGATGGGGTTTCACAGCTGAACGAAAAAATGCAGCGCTTCATCTGTGCCCCTCTGACCCACTTAGCGGCTGCAGTTCCATGGAGGCAGCAGCATTCTGCGCAAGTTACTGACCGCCGGGGCGAGCCGCCAAGAAGCCCGGCACTGTGGTAGGGGGATAATGATGAAAGCGAAGGCGTTATTAAACAACCGGATCAATCTAGCCAAGGGAACCTTGCTCCTCATGTGCGTGCTGATCCTGGTAGCACCGCATCCAGGGTCAACCCGGGAAAATCCTGGCATTCCAGACCCGGTGGTGGCAATTCACGTCTCGGAACATACCCAGGCCTTGGAAACCATGCCCGCAGTAGCACCAACTCCCACAGGTTCAGAGTGGTCGGGTTATGAATGGTTTTATAAATCATGGCACTATTCTGTTGCCTACGATTCCTTGAAGGAAGCCCTGAGCTCGGCAGGAATACCCTTTGTCGTTGTGACTGACGCCAATATTGCAGCCGGCAACCTCCTCCGCGCGGACGGAACACCCCGCTATCCCATCCTGTTCAGCCTGAACAGCGAGGCCATCGACGACGCCGAAGTGGATCCCCTGCGCGATTACGTCGATGCCGGCGGTTTTTTGTTTGCGGGGGCATCGGCCTTCACCCGCAATCTCAACGGCACGACTCGAACCGAGTTTGCGTTGGCGACCGAGATGGGCATGAGCACGGTCTATCTCGACCTGATGAACTGGGCCACCAACGCCCAATTCAACAAAGTCGTGGATCATCGACTCATTTCCGGCATACCTTCCGGCTCACTTAACTGGAACATGCCTCTGACCGCGGAGCAAATACCGTGGGGGATATCGCGGGGCCGCTCGGGCCATTATCAACATGATATATTTACCACCGAGATCACGACTGCCACCCTCAT
>CAYGWQ010000208.1:0-10015 GCA_964353465.1 uncultured Acidobacteriota bacterium
GACGGCAGGGAACTGGCCAAGGCGACGTCGCAGAGCTACGTGGAGCACCTGACGCGTTCGGATATCCCCCTGGTCGATCAGCACATCGGTGCCGCTTTGCCCGTGGATTATTGCTCGCTGGGCGAAAGGTCCTGCAAGCGTTTTGCAAAGCAGGGGATGTGCAAGCAGGCGGAGTGCCCGATTGTGGTGAGCGAGCGCAAAAAGGCGGCCAAGTCGGGAACGGTCGTCTACATGATGAACGATCCCATTGACGTGGATATGCCCTTCTCGCGCGCTGAGGTAGCCTCGATAACCGGCGGCACCTATGTCAATGCGCTCGGCCGATCGGACATGCCGGTGGTCGGATTCTGGCAGGCTGCCATGGAAACTGCCGGAGTGCCCAGGGTACTGGTGGTAGATGATGAGCCTGTGGTGGCCAACAGCATCCGCAAGACCCTCACCCGCAAGGCCTACAAGGTTGAAGAGGCGTTTTCGGGCCAGGAAGCACTTTCGCTGATTGCCAGGGGAGCCTACGATCTGGTGCTCCTCGACATGAGACTTCCCGATGCGAACGGCCTCGAGCTCATCTCCGATATCCGGAAGCGCCGGCCGAACCAGCGGGTGGTGATTGTTACGGGATACGCCTCGATCGATACCGCAGTGGAGGCGATCAAGCGGGGGGCCAGCGACTACATGGCCAAGCCATTTACCCCCAATGAGCTCTACGAAGTGACCAGCCGCACTCTGGAGCGTCGTGTAGCCTAGGTGTTCGAAGGCGAAAAGGGGACATTCCGCTTTTCCTGACTGCTAAGGCGATCTGAACGCCAGGCCGGGAAGAGCGGAATGTCCCCTTTTCGGTAGTTGCGGGCCACACCAGCACACGCACCATCACGGCGCCTGCGGTGACCACCTACTCGTTCAGAGAGCATCCTCTCATGCGCCGTGGCGCACCCTGTGACGCATGAAAATCGTCTTCGGCGGGGCTCTTCATGGTGAAGGAATGGTGTGCCGAGTTCATCAATTTGGATAATCTCTGAACCGGCACGAAGCACGATTCGTGGCCAAGGGCTTTAGCCCGTCAACACTCCAAGCAAGATACCCTAAACGGACGGGCTAAAGCCCTTCGCCACGAAACCCAGTTCCCTGAGCAGTCCCTGATCGGCTTATTTTCGGAGCAGCATTCCGCAAGAGCAGGCGCGCGACGCCCCTTGACCCCAGAAGCATCATTCCCGATCAGAGAGTTGCCGAGTCCGATTACCAGCGTTCTCTTACTTTTCCCGGGCCTCTTTATCCCTGACCTCCTGGGCTGCCGGCAGCCGGATGGTAAATGTCGCACCGGCAGACGAGCTCGTAGCTTCCACCCTGCCGCCTGCACGGGTTACGATGCCGTGGACGATGGAAAGGCCGAGCCCGGTTCCCTCGCCCACTCGCTTGGTGGTGAAGAAAGGTTCGAATATCAAGGGCAGGATGTCGTCAGGGATACCCTTGCCGGTGTCGCTGATCCGGATCAGCACCTCCTGAGTCTGCAGATCCGCCATGGTTTCGACCTTGAGGGTGCCGGCTTCCTCCATGGCGTCGACCGCGTTCAACGCGATGTTTACCACAACCTGCTGCAACTGGCCCGGATCGATGAGCACCTGCGGCAGATTGGGCTCCGACCTGCGTACGATCCGCACGTTCTGGAAGATCGACTGATTCTGCAGCAGCAGGAAGGTCTGGTCGACGACCGAGTTCACCTCGATCAGGGAAGCCGAAGCGGTTGACTGCCGGGCGAAATCCAGCAGACTCTTGACCGTCTCACGGCAGCGCTTGGTCTGTTTGACGATGATTTCGAGATTCTTGTGCAGCGGATTCTTCTCGTCGCACTCCTCGAGCGCGAGCATGCTGAAGGTCAGGATCCCTCCCAGAGGGTTGTTGATCTCGTGTGCCACACCTGCCGCGAGCCTGCCGATCGAAGCCAGTTTTGCCGACTGTGCCATCTGGTTCTGTACGGTGACCAGTTCCTCGGTCCGTTTCCTTACCTTCTCTTCGAGGGTGCGTCCCCACTCCTCCAACTCGCGTTTCATCGTCTGGATGCTGGAGACCATCTTATTGAAGCGATCGGCGAGGTGGCCGATCTCATCACGTGAGGGTACCTGAATGAGGCTGAGGTTCAGATCTCCGTCTGCGATGCGGTTGCTGGCGGCGACGATTTCTTCGAGCGGATGGATCATGCTGCGGGTGATCAGGTAGGTCAAGCCCAATACCACCAGAACGCCAATGGCCGCTACGACAAGAAACGTCAGCATCATGTCGGTGCGGACGGCGAGAAAGGGTCTCTCCTGCATTCCGACATAAAGGATGCCGATGACGCCGCCGGCATGGTTGCGGATGGGCTCGTAGGCCGTGATGCGCCAGTCGTCGACGACGTAAGCCCTTCCATTCAGCGGCCTGCCCCGGCCCAGCACAGTCTGGGCCACTTCGGCCGAAACGCGGGTGCCGATGGCTCGCTGGTTGGCTTCCTTCATGATGGTAGTCGCCACCCGGACGTCGTCGAGAAAGATCGAGACGGACCCGATGTCACGCCCCTCGGACTGCTCGCCGCCGAAAATTACCCGATTGATCTCGTCCACCAGTTCAAAGTTGCGATTGAGCAGGATACCGCCGTAGAGCACTCCCTTAAGTCCGGCATCGGTCGCCACGGGTGCGGCCGCCAACAGGGCGAGGCCCTTGTCGCTGTCGGTGCGGGCATCCGGTGCCGCCATCGGCACCGGGATAATCTTGAAATACGCCTGCTCGGCAAGGGCCGGGTCTTCCTGCGACAGAGCTTCGCGGCTCATCACTTCGGTGCTGGACATCACTTTTCCGTCCGCGGCGCCGGCGATCAAATCTGCGAATGAGGCTTCGCCGGGGAGGAACCCGCCGGAGCCTGCCTGCCCGCTGCGGATCACCCGGCCGCTTTTGCTTTCCACAAAACCGAGGAAATGGAGATCGTTTTCGCTGCGCAGCGCGGATAATATTTGCGGCAACCGGTTCAGGTCCCGGGGGTCTGACAGGCCGGCCAGTTTCCCCGCTGTCGCTGCCCCGATAACCGCCTTGCGCACGCTCTCCTGCCGGGCGGCATAGATCATCCTTGCCGCCTCCAGGCCGTGGCGCACCTGCTTGAGTGCCTGGTTGAGCATTGCATTGGTAATGATCCGGGAGCCGATGAAGGTCGAGATGGCAGTCCCGCACAAGACGATCAGCACAAAGCTGATGGTGATCTTGCTCCGCAGCGAGACGTCCCTAAGAAGATTGATCATGTGGCACAGGCTCGCGCATCATCTTTCCACCCGCGCCATCCGGCGCAACGGCGACCTTTCCTGCATCCTGCACTCGAGGCAGACAGGATACACAGGCAGAAGGGGAAGGTCTCCATTGAGGAGATTCGCGGTCGCGCGCAGGAAGTCGTTCTCATCCATGGAACCAGCCTTTAGCCGGCGGCGGCTTTCGTTTCAGCCATGGGGAGCCGGATGATCATGGTGGTTCCCTGGCCTTCCTCGCTTTTTACCTCAATGGATCCCCCGAGCTCGGTAACGATCCGGTTGCATATGACCAGTCCGAGCCCCGTTCCCGGGATGTCTTGCGTTTCCTTCGATTTGACGCGATAAAACTCCCGGAAGAGATGGGGCAGGCATTCTTTGGGGATACCTATGCCGGTGTCGCTCACCTCCAGGGTGATCCCTTTCTCGCCGGCAGAGGCGCGAATCGAGACGGAGCCGCCCGGCCGGTTGTATTTTATGGCATTCCCCACAAGATTGCTCACCAGCATGCTGATGCTGACACCATCCCCGCGCACCGGAGGAAGGTCGGGCGGAATGGCGAGATCGATGGCGATGGCAGCGGCGGCAGGCAACTGCCGCTGATCCCGGACAATGTCCTCAATGATTGGGGTGAGGCGAGTGCTCATAGCGCCGTCGCAATAGCAGCCGTGCTCGATCTTGGCCAGCGCCAACCAGTCCTGGATAAGCGTCAGCATTTCGCCGATCCGGACCTGAGAGCGGGTAATCCATTCCGCAGCCTGTTCCGGCAGTTCTCCCGGCCGGGAAAAGAGCAGGACGTCGAGGTACTGCTTGACGGCGATCAGTGGAGTCTTGAGCTGGTGCGACACAAGAGTGACAAACTTGCGCTCCGCCTCCTCCTTTTCATGTCGCAGGCGTTGCGTTTCTTTAATCAACTGCCAGCGCTCGAAGCCGCGGTCGATGATCGCGCGCAACTCACCTGGGGTGAAGGGTTTAGGTAGAAAGTCGTAAGCGCCGGCTTTCATCGCATCGACGGCGGTTTCGACTGTTGCGTATCCCGTGACCACCACAATTGAGAGGTCGGGATCCAGCTTGCGGACGATATTGATTACCTCAAACCCGTCCAACTCGGGCATCTTGATGTCTACGATGAGCAGGGGCGGCCTGACCTCCTGGAGCCTCCGGATGCCGGCACGACCGGTGGCGAAAGTCTCAACCCGGTAACCGGCCTTGCCCAGAATCTGCTCGCAGGAGAGACGCATGATCTCGTCGTCGTCAATCACGATGACCAGATTCTCTTCAGGAGGCCTCGATCCGGCTGGATTCGGCAAAGCCACAGAATATGTACCTCTGGCTAAAGAGCCGCTCCCTTTCTCGCTTGAGGGCGGGGGCCATTGAGATGGCAGTCCCGGCCGCCCCAGTGGATCCATACCGATCAGGAGGGCGGCTTAAGCCCTTCGGCGCTTACGTGCTTCTGATGCGCTGCCAACAGATTGCGAACCTGATCGAGGAACGCCGGTATGTTCAGCGGCTTTGTCAAATAAGCATCCGGCGTGATCGTCATTACTTCCGTTGCCCGGCCGAAGAGGGTGGCAGGATCGAGTTGAATAGAGGAAACCATCAAGATAGGGATATTCCGCTCCGCGAGATACTCGTCGCGAAACTTGATTGCCTGGTTTACTTCGTATCCGGCAGAATCATACTCCATTATGACGTCCAAAACTATGAGATCAGGAGGCTCACTGACTATCCTCGACAATCCCTCCCGGGCGCTTGCGGCGGCGAGGACCCGATAACCCTCCGATTCCAGTACAGCGGAAAGTGAGGCCCGGAAGTCGGCGTCATCATCGATGATGAGGATCTTTACTTCCTGTGCTCCCATCGCACCCTCCGCAGGGCAGCTACCTGCTCGATCACCGAGCATTAAAAACCACAACACACTTACACTAAAAGCCGAGAGAGTGTCAAGCTTCTCCGTGCCGGCTCTCATGCCGAAATGGGCGGGCTTTCTCACCGCAGTTGGGGTATTATCCAGAGATTATGAACAGCGCGGCCCCGAATCCGAGTTCCAGCCAGCCATTCCAGAAGTGCGGCTCGTGCGGCCAGCCGTGGGTACACTGGTCGGACTTTATCCTCGATCCGGACATCCGCCTGCTTGGCTTTCAGGCCATCTCAGGCCTGCCCGATGCCAACCTGCTTGTCTTCGAGCATTGCTGCGGCAGCTCAATCTCGATCCTCGCCAAACGGCTCCGGCACATATTTTCGGATACGGAACCCGAAACCGAATTGCAGAATCTGTTCGGAACCGACCAGTGCAATCAATTCTGCCGCTTCCTGGAAAATTTGACCGCCTGCGACCGCCCCTGCGCCAACGCTCGCGACCGCCGACTGATCCAAGCGGTGCTCAAAATGAAACGGAGCGACCTGTAGCGTGCCGGTCGAGAAATTTCAAGTGGATTGGTGTGCGGCGCGGGTGCATACTTTTTGCCTGTAGCTTTCGGGCATACCGGGTTGTGTGCGCTCCCGTCGCGACCACGAGGCGCGGACTGCGACGGTTCATGTCTCGTTGAAAAGAGGACCATCGAAGAATGAGTTACGTTTTTGGCCCCCTGCCTTCGCGGCGCTTGGGGCAATCGCTCGGCGTGGATCCGCTGCCGTTGAAAATCTGCAACTGGAACTGCGTTTATTGCCAGCTTGGTCGAACCATGCCGCTCGCCAATGAACGCCGCGAATACTTCCCGCGTGCGAGCATCCTGGCTGAAATCCGCCTGGCTCTGGCTGCGCACAAACCGGGTGCCATCGACTGGGTGACGTTCGTCGGCTCGGGCGAGACAACCCTGCATGCCGGCATCGGATGGCTTATCCGGCAGGTAAAAAGCCTGACCGACATCCCTGTGGCCGTGATCACCAATGGGTCTCTGCTCCACCTGGAGGAAGTCCGGCAGGAGCTGCTGGTCGCCGATCTGGTAATGCCGTCGTTCGATGCCGGAAGTGATCCGCTGTATCGCCGAATTAATCGCCCGTGGCCGGGATTGAGTTATCAGTCGCTGTTGGAGGGGCTGATCGCATTTCGCAAGGAATATTGCGGCCGGCTGTGGATTGAGGTCATGTTGATGCGGGGCATTAATGACAGCGAGGAGGCTCTCCAGGACATTGCCGCCGCCCTGCAGCGCATACAGCCGGACCAGATACACATCAACCTTCCCAGCCGGCCGCCGGCAGAGCCATCTGTCCAGCTCCCGGACGACGAAGGGCTCAGGAGAGCGGCAGCCATTCTTGGCGGCCGTGCCCAGGTCGTGCAGCCTTCCAGCGGTGGTTTTGACCTGTCATCATGCGATCATATTGCCGATGCGGTCGTTGCCATCATCACCCGGCATCCGATGCGCGAGGAAGAGCTGCGACGCACGCTCGAGCGCTGGTCACCCGGCCAGGTGGAGGAGGCTCTGCAGGAGCTCGCGGCCAGCGGCGCGGCCCAGGTCGTGGAACGGCACGGCGAACGGTTTTGGAGCGCCGCCGGCTGCCGGTTCCCCTCGGTAGCCACTCAAGATTGCGGCGATCACGGAACGCGTTGAGACAAGCGGGCGCCGCCTTCGGCTAATTTTCCAGGAGCAGCTCTTCCGGATTTTCAATCAGGTCCTTGATATGTTTCAAGAAGCGGACTGCCTCCAGGCCGTCAACGATTCGGTGGTCATAGCTGAGAGCTACGTACATGATCGGGCGGACTTGCACCTCACCTCCGATGCTCACGGGCCGTTCTTCAATCCTGTGCAGGCCCAGGATGCCCACCTGGGGCGGGTTGAGGATAGGCGTGGAGAGCAGGGAGCCGAAGACGCCGCCGTTGCTGATAGTGAAAGTGCCGCCGCGCAGGTCTTCCAGCGTCAGGGTGCCGTCCTCGGCCTGGCGGGCATAGGCCTTGATCGCCTGCTCCAGCTCGCCGAACGACATGCAATCCGCATTGCGCAGCACCGGTACGACCAAGCCGCCGGGAGCGCCCACTGCCACTCCGATGTCGTAGTAGTGCTTGAGCACCATCTCATCCCCCTGGATTTCTGCATTCAGGCGCGGGAAGATCCGCAGTGCGGCGATTGCGGCTTTGACAAAGAAGGAGACGATGCCGAGGTTCACGCCGTATCGTTCCTTAAAAGAGTCCTTGTGCCGCCGGCGCATCTCCATGACGGCGTTCATGTCGATGTCGTTGAAAGTGGTAACCATGGCGGCGGTCCGCAGAGCATCCACCAGGCGGCTGGCGATGGTGAGGCGGCGGCGGGACATGCGAATCCGCTCTTCCCGGCGCTCCCCCCTGGCTGAAGTCGGCGGAGCCGCAGCCACGGTCCCCTGTGACGGCACCGGCTCTGCTTTAGCCTCGCCTTTCAGGACGTGCCGCTCTACATCGGCCGGCGTTATGGGCGCGCCTTCGATGGCGGAGCGGACCTGATGCAGGTCGACCCCTTTTTCGCGCGCCGACCTCCGTGCTGAAGGAGTCGCCCGCGGGGCTGCTGTCGCAGCTGCGGCCTGCGCATCCTGAACCGGCTTAGATCTCGGCCGGGGCGAGTCTTTCGCAGGAACCTTCTCGGGGAGGGGGCTCGGGACTACCAGGGGCTGTTCCGCCCCGGCCTTGGGACCGGCCATCTCCTCGATTACGGCGAGCACATCGCCGATCTTTACGGTCTCGCCCTCCTTCCTCTCAATCCGAAGCAGCCTGCCGCTTTGGGTTGCGCCGACCTCCAGATTCACTTTCTCGGTTTCCAGCTCCAACACCACCTCGCCAACCTCGACGAAGTCCCCCTCGGACTTATGCCAATGGCCGACCGTGGCCTCGATGACCGATTCTCCCAGTTGGGGCACAACAAGATTCACGGGCATGATAATTCTCTCTCAGTCTTATCTCTTGATCCGAACCATATCTTTCTGGCCGACTTCGAGCCTGGGATTGTAGGCTTGGCGCACGATAGCTTCCTGGTTATACGCATGTCTGGCCGACGAGCCTTCCGCCGGACTGGAACTACGGTCTCTGCCGATGTAGCGCAGAGGCCAGCGCCCCTGAATCAGCCTGCGGAGAAGCGGGCCGGCGAACTCCCAGGCACCCATGTTTTCAGGCTCCTCCTGCAGCCAGACCACCTCTTCCAGATTGGGATAGCGGTTGAGAACCAGGTTGAGGTCTTCTTGTGGGAAGGGATAAAGCTCCTCAACGCGGCAAATCGCAACGGTCGGGCTTTTCTCCCGGTAGCTGCTGCTCACCAGGTCGACATAGATCTTGCCGCTGCAAAGAATCAAGCGGTTGACTCGTCCTGGAGTACGGTGGGCTTGCGCATCATCGATCACGTGCTGCCAGCTTCCCTCGGTGAGGTCGCGCAGCGAAGATGCCACCAGCGGGTGGCGCAGCAGGCTTTTCGGCGTCATCACGATCAGCGGCAGGGGATCGATTTCCAGCAGGCTTGCCTGTCTGCGCAGCAGATGAAAGTATTGGGCCGCGGTCGTGCAATTGGCGATCCGCGCATTAGTGCCCGCCGCGATCTGCAGGAATCGCTCCAAACGGGCGCTCGAATGGTCGGGCCCCTGGCCTTCGAAACCGTGCGGCAGCAGCAGCACCAGGGATGGTGTCAGTCCCCACTTGGATCTGGCTGAGAAAAGAAACTCATCGATCATCACCTGCGCCCCGTCGATGAAATCCCCATACTGGGCCTCCCAAAGCACAAGGCGGCCCGGTTCCTGCAGGCTGTAACCATATTCGAAGCCAACGGCGGCATTCTCGGTAAGTGCGCTGTTGTGAATTTCGAAGGCGGCCTTGGCCTGGGGCAGAGCTTGCAGCGGCACGAACCTCTTCCCGGTCTTTGCGTCATGGAGCACATAGTGCCGCTGACTGAACGTGCCGCGTTCAATGTCCTGGCCGGTCATGCGGACGGCGATGCCGTCCTGCAGGATGGCCGCGAGCGCCAGCTCTTCGGCTGTAGCCCATTGGATGGTCTTTGCGTCCGGGTCATCGAGGGCCTCCCGGCGCCGTGCGCGCGCCCGCTCCAGTTTGCTATAGACGGAGAATGCCTGCGGGAGTTGCAGGAGCGCTCCGTTCAGCTCCCGCAAGCGCTCGGCCGAAACCGCGGTCCGGACTTTGTTCGCAGCGCCTGCAGGGGGGTGAGTCGGAGTGGGCTCTTCCAGCACCTCTTCCGGACGGAGCTCTGTCCATGCTTTCCGAAATTCCTCCGTCTGCTTGCGAACCAGCTGGTCGGGGAGTTCGTTCTCGGCCAATCCTCTTTCGATCAGAGTCCGGGCCCAGATCTCCCGCACCGTCGGGTGCTGCTCGATCTTCCGGTACAGGAGGGGCTGCGTGAAACGGGGTTCGTCTGTCTCATTATGGCCGTAGCGCCGGTAGCCGACCAGATCGATGAGAAAGTCCCGGTGAAAACGGGCTCGATAGGCGAATGCCAGGCGTGCGACCTCGATGCAGGCTTCCGGAGCGTCGGCATTGACGTGAACAATCGGGATCTTGAAACCGCGGGCCAGGTCGCTGGCGTAGAGCGTGCTGCGCGCTTCCTCCGGTGTGGTGGTATACCCCAATTGGTTGTTGGCGATAATGTGGATGGTGCCTCCGGTCGTGTACCCCGGAAGCCTTTCAAAATTAAGGGATTCTGCAACCACCCCTTGACCGGCAAAACTGGCGTCGCCATGGATAAGGACAGGGAGGGTCAGCATGGGATCGAAGCTTGGCGGCCCGGAGCGTCCCACATCCGTGCCGGCCGCTCTGGCCATGCCTTCCACCACCGGATCGATCGCTTCAAGGT
>CAYGWQ010000209.1:0-10001 GCA_964353465.1 uncultured Acidobacteriota bacterium
GGGGCGCGAGCCCCCGGATAGGATATTGTAGATGTGGAGCCCTGGCAGGGGCGCAAGATCTTTGTCCGCAACCTCTTTCTGCCGCCCCTCCAGGGCTCCGCGCTGATTTCCGGCCTAACCCCGGGCTTGTGCCCGGGGCTATTCTCTTCTCGCCCTTACAGGGCTGGGCGAGAGGGCAGAACGAGTTGAGCGACAGAAACTAGCCGGGGTCCCTTCGAGGTCTTTGAGCCTTCTGTGTTGACAATCTTCCCGTTCGCGGCTCAGTGAAGGAATTGAAATATGGGTTTGTTCAAAGAGGTCAAGAAGCCGGTGATCAAGAGCACCGCCGGTGTTGCCGCCCAGATCAGCCCGCTGCGCCCCAGGTACGTGCCGAAAACGCCGCCGTGCTCCGGAGGCTGCCCCGGCGGCTCCGATATTCGCGGCTGGCTGACGACCATCGCGCAGGCGGAAGCGTATGGCCGGACTGATGAGCAGGCCTATGAACTCGCGTGGAAACTGATCACGGAACGGAATCCCTTTCCTGCCGTTTGCGGGCGTGTTTGCCCGCACCCATGCGAGGCAGCCTGCAACCGCAACGCCAAGGATGACGGCGCCGTGGCCATCAACGCCATGGAACGGTTTATTGGCGACTTTGGCCTGGCACGGCATCTCAGGCTCTCCAAACTGACCGAGGAGAGCCACACAGAGAAGATCGCGGTCGTCGGTGCGGGCCCCGCCGGGCTCTCCTGCGCCTATCAATTGGCGCGCCGCGGATATCCGGTCACGGTTTTTGAAGCCTTCGGAGCCCCGGGCGGGATGCTCCGTTACGGCATCCCGAAGTACCGCCTGCCGCGTGAGGTGCTGGAAGGAGAAACACAGCGGATCCTTGACCTGGGGGTTGAACTGAAATGCCGCTGCATCATCGGGCAGGATATCCCGCTCGATCGCCTGCGCGCCGAGTATCAAGCGGTTTTTGTCGGCATTGGCGCCCACAAAGGGCTCAATCTCGGAGTTCCGGGCGAAGACGCGCCCAATGTCCTGACCGGCGCAGAGTTTTTGAACCGGGTCAATTCCGGGAATGACGCCCAGGTGGGCAGAAGTGTTGTCGTGATCGGAGGGGGCGATACCGCTATTGACGCTGCCAGAGTGTGCAAGCGCCTCGGTGCCGATGTGACGCTTTTCTACCGGAGGACCCGGGCAGAAATGCCTGCCATCAAATCAGAAATCGAAGGTGCGCTCGAAGAGGGAATCAAGCTTGAATTATTGGCCGCCCCTGTCGAGATCCTCAAGCATAACGGCATTGCCGTCGGTTTGAAATGCGTGCGCATGACACTGGGAGAACCGGACTCCTCGGGCCGGCCGCGCCCGCTGCCGCTGGCAGGCTCGGAGTTCGAGGTGGAAGCCTCGGCTATCATCGCGGCTATCAGCCAGGAGCCTGATTTCAATGGATGCGCAGGCCTCAGGGAAGGAAAGGATTGGCTTCGGATCGATGAGTGGGGAAAAACAAGCCTGGATCATATTTACGCCGGGGGGGATGACGTCGGCCTAGGGCTTGTTGCCATTGCTGTTGCCCAGGGGAGGTTTGCGGCCGAGGCCATCGATGCCCGGCTGTGCGCAAATGAGCCGCTGAAACCGGAGTTGCCGCCGCTCATCAAGCCTGAGAAAATGAAGCTCGGCTGGTATAAACCGGCGCCGCATCATGAACGCAGCCGCGCCCCCGTAGAGCAGCGGGGCATGGATCTTGAAATTGAGTCCGGCCTTGCCGAGAGTGAGGCGAAGGAAGAGGCACGACGCTGCCTCTCCTGCGGGATGTGCATGGACTGTGAAACATGCTGGATGTATTGTACCAACAATTGCTTCGCAAAACTCCCCAAGGGCCAGCATTACAGAGTAAAACTGGAGTTGTGTAACGGCTGCAAAAAATGCGCGGAAGAGTGCCCGAGCGGGTATATTGAAATGGTTTAGCAATGGGGGCCGAACGTCTCGCTCCCGACAGGAGATGGAGAATGCCGACATTTGAAGTAAACGGAAAAAGCTATCTAGTGGACGAAGATGGTTTCCTGGAGGACCCGAAAATCTGGAATGTAGCAGTAGCCGCAGATTTCGCGCTGAGCGAAGACATCACAGAGTTGACCGACGACCACTGGAAGGTCATTAACTACCTCAGGAATTACTATCTCGAGTTCGGCATTGCCCCCATGATCCGGAAGCTGTGCAAGGAGACCGGTTTCAAGTTGAACCAGATCTATGAGCTTTTTCCCAGCGGCCCGGCAAAGGGAGCATGCAAACTTGCAGGCCTTCCCAAGCCGACCGGATGCGTGTAGCTGAAATCCCGCTTCCTGTCCGCAGAGACGCAACCAGAATTGCCTGTCGGCACCGGCGGAACGCGCGGCCTGTTCCGCCGACCTTGGGAGAGTTTGAGTGAACCTGCTGCTGCAGCTTCTCACGAGCAAGAGGGATGCCATCATTGCCCGGTGGTTGGATGGCAGCCTCGAATGCTATGCCGCGGACAAAACGCACTTCCTCAAACAGGAGCAGGATCGATTCCGAAATCCCGTGGGGTATGCCCTCAGGGAAAACCTGCCCGTGCTGCTGGAAGCCCTCCTTCTGGGGCAACCGGCCGGCGCGAGCCGATCCGCGCTGGACGCGATCGTTCGCATGCGTGCCGTCCAGGATCTCAGCCCAGCTCAGGCAGTATCATTCGTCCCCCTCTTGAAGGATGTCGTGAGGGAGGAACTTCGAATCGGTCGACAGATTGAACCGAACGAGAGCGACTATGCGGAGTTCGAAGGCCGCATTGAGGAGCTGACCCTTCTTGCGTCCGACTTGTACGCCGAGTGCCGGGATCAAATCAGCCGGATCAAGGTCAACGAGCTGCGACGCAGAACTTATGTGATCGAAAGGGCCAACAGCTCATGAATTTTCTTAAGGCGCTCCTGGTCGTATTTGCAATGATCGCACTGGCGGCGATCGGCATGAAATTTCCCTGGATGCGCCTCTTCATCGGGGTAATGGCTCCCTATATTGCAATCGCTCTATTTCTTATCGGGGTGACGGTCCGGATTTGGACATGGGCAGGCGCTGCGGTCCCTTTCCGCATACCGACGACCTGCGGCCAGCAAACATCCCTCTCGTGGATCAAATCCGGGCGGCTCGAGAGCCCTCACACGGCGATCGGCGTGGTTCTGCGCATGGCGCTCGAGATTCTGCTGTTTCGTTCCTTGTTCCGCAATGTCAGTGCGAATCTACGTCAAGGGGGAAAGCTGGTGTATGGTGAGGAAAAGCTTCTCTGGTTGGGGGCGCTGGCTTTTCACTGGTCCTTGCTGATTGTCGTTCTGAGGCATTTGCGATTTTTCATGGAGCCTGTCCCGTGGCTTGTGGTTGGCCTCCAGCGACTGGATGGTTTCTTCCAGGTGGGTGTGCCTGTCTTCTACCTGACCGACGCGGTGATTTTTGCCGCCCTGGCGTACCTCTTACTGCGGAGGCTCCACAATCCGCAAATCCGCTACATTTCGCTCTTTTCCGATTATCTGGCGCTCGGCCTGCTGCTGGGCGTGGTTTCTACCGGCATTCTGATGAGGTATTTCTGGAAGGCGGATATCCTGCCGATTAAGGAGATCGCGCTCGGCATCGTGACTTTCTCTCCGCGCGCGCCCGAGGGTGTCGGGCCGATTTTCTACGCCCACCTTTTTCTTGTGAGCGGCCTCCTGGCCTACTTCCCGTTCAGCAAGCTGGTGCACATGGCGGGGATTTTTCTGAGCCCGACAAGGAACCTTCCGAATGACAATCGAATGAAGCGGCACATCAACCCCTGGAATTATCCTGTCCGGATTCATTCCTATGAAGAGTGGGAAGACGAATTTCGGGACAAGATCAAGGCTGCCGGGCTGCCGCTGGAGAGGCCATAGCCATGGCGGATCCAAAGCCGAAACCTGAGGATGTGGCCAAGATCGAGTTCCGGCCGCCGGACAGTGGCTGGTTGAATCCGACCGCGGTGTTCCGCAAGGGGACCTTCTGTTATGGCGCGGCGCCGAAGAACCTTGAATATCTCGGATTTCCCAATCCGCGGGAGTGGCAGCCATACGAGCAGGACTGGAAGCTGCCACCCGATTGGCGGCGGATCATTCTGGACGGCATGAAGGAGCGGCTCGAGAAATACCGCTCCTTCCAGCTGTTCATGGATATTTGTGTCCGCTGCGGCGCATGCGCCGACAAGTGTCATTTCTATATCGGCTCCGGCGATCCTAAGAACATGCCGGTCTTGCGTGCCGAGTTGATTCGGTCGGTGTACCGCAGGTATTTCACGGCCGCGGGCCGGATGTTCGGCCGTTTGGCCGGGGCGCGCGACCTGACGGTGGATGTGCTGAAGGAGTGGTTCTATTACTTCTACCAGTGCACAGAGTGCCGCCGTTGCTCGGTCTTCTGCCCTTACGGCATTGATACGGCGGAAGTGACGATGATCGGGCGTGAGTTGCTGAACCTGGTGGGGTGCAATATCAACTGGATTCTCGAGCCGGCCGCCAACTGCTACCGAACGGGGAATCACCTCGGCATTCAGCCCCACGGGTTCAAGGACAGCCTCGACTTTGCAGCGGATGAACTCGCGGATATGACCGGCATGCGCATCGAGGTCCCAATCAATAAAAAAGGGGCGGAAGTCCTTTTCGTCGTCCCCTCGGCCGACTATTTCGGCACGCCTCACTACTACACGCTGCTCGGTTACCTGTTGCTCCTTCACGAGATCGGTCTCGACTACACCTTCAGCGCCTTCGCTTCCGAAGGGGGGAACTTCGGCCTTTTCACCTCGCATGAGACTATGAAGCGGCTGAATGCCAAGATCTATTCGGAAGCGAAGCGTCTCGGGGTCAAATGGATACTCGGGGGCGAATGCGGGCACATGTGGCGTGTTCTCCATCAATATATGGACACCATGAACGGTCCGGCGGATTTTCTTGAAGTGCCGGTGTCGTCCGTGACCGGGACACGTTTCGAGAATGCCCGGTCCACTAGGACGGTACACATCTGCGAATTCACCGCGGATCTCATCCGGAACGACAAGCTTAAACTGGACCCCTCGCGCAACGACCGCTGGAGTGTGACCTTCCATGACTCCTGCAACACGGCCCGGGGGATGGGACTCTTCGAAGAACCGCGCTATATTCTGAAACGCGTCTGCAACCAGTTTCATGAGATGCCCGAAAACACGATTCGCGAGCAGACGTTCTGCTGCGGCAGCGGTTCAGGGCTCGGCACCGATGAAAACTTCGAAATGCGCATGAGAGGCGGGCTGCCCCGTGCCAGCGCAGTCCGGTACGTCAAGGAGACGTTTGGCGTCAACCTGCTCGCCTGCATCTGCGCAATTGACAAGGCAACGCTGCCGCCGCTGATGGAATATTGGGTCCCCGGTGTCGAAGTCGCCGGAGTGCATGAACTGGTCGGCAACGCCCTGGAGCTGCCCGGGGCGAAGAGCCGCCGCACGGATCTTCGCGGTGAGCCGATCCCGCAAAAGGAGATGGGCGGAAATGAGTAACCGGGGACTGATTCTCGCCGGACTGGCTGTCTTTCTGGGATTGATCACATTCCCGGCCTGGTACGGTCTCGCCACCGGGAAAGCGGCCGCAGGGCCGGCTCTCAAGTTGCCGGAAGGGGAAAAGGAGTGCGTCGCTCCCACTGCCTACATGAAGACGTCGCACATGACGCTGTTGAACGACTGGCGCGACCAGGTTGTGCGCCGGAACATTCGCAATCACACATACAACGGCAGGACTTTTTCCATCAGCCTTACGAGTACATGCCTGCAGCAGTGTCACACAGACAAGGCGGCATTCTGCGACCTCTGCCACACTTTCAGCGGCGTTCAGGGACCATACTGCTGGGACTGCCACGTCGATCCGAAGCTTGCCCGCCCGGCCCGGCAGGGCGCGGATGTACTGCAGACAGGAGAAACGGATGGCCGTCGATAGAAAAGAATTCCTGCGAATAGCGAGCCTGTCACTGGCGGCGCTCGCAGCGCCCAGGGCCGTGCGCCGTGATGCCGGTGCGGCCCCGGACGCTGAGCCTGCCGTGCCGGGTACCCTTTCCGCCCGGCGCTGGGCGATGGTCGTCGATGCCCGGAAGTGCCTGAAGAAAGATGGCTGCGACCTGTGCATCCAGGCCTGCAACCGGAGTCACAACATTCCGGAAATCCCAGACCGGCGCCACGAGATCAAATGGATCTGGAAGGAATCATTCAAAGACGCGTTCGTGCCTGCAGGGAGCGGGTATGCCAACAGCAAGTTTCAGGACAAGCCCTTTGTCGTGTTCTGCAACCACTGTGACCGTCCCCCGTGCGTGCGGGTCTGTCCGACGCAGGCCACATGGAAGCGGGAGGACGGCATCGTCATGATGGACTGGCACCGCTGCATCGGCTGCCGCTACTGCATGGCGGCCTGCCCTTATGGATCGAGGAGCTTCAACTGGCAGGATCCTCGACCGTTCATCCGGAACATGACTGCGGAGTTCCCGACGCGGGCCCAGGGTGTAGTCGAGAAATGCACATTTTGCGCCGAACGGCTGGCGGTCGGGAAGGCGCCCGCGTGTGTCGCGGCCTGCGAACCCGAGGCACTGGTTTTCGGCGACCTCGAGGACCCGGCTTCGGAGGTGCGGAAGATGCTGAGCGCAAACTTCACTCTGCGGCGAAAAGCCGAGCTGGGAACTGCTCCGGAAGTCTATTACATCGTCTGAGGTGTGCTCGTGTTCATGTTTGAGAAGGCGATCGTCGGCAGCTGGAGATACTGGCTCTGGCTCCTCGCCCTTTTTGTCGTGATGGCAGTGGGGGGCATCGCGTATTGGCGGCAGTTGCAGTACGGCCTGAGAATCACAGGATTGAGCCGAGACGTCACGTGGGGGCTTTATATCGCGCAGTTCACTTTTCTGGTAGGAGTCGCGGCTTCCGCAGTCATGGTCGTGCTGCCCTACTATCTGCACGACTACAAGGCCTTCGGCAAGATCACCATACTCGGCGAATTCCTCGCCATCGCCGCCGTAACGATGTGCTTACTGTTCATCTTCGTCGACATGGGGCAGCCGGTGCGGGTTCTCAACGTGCTGTTGCATCCGGCTCCGGGATCGATGATGTTCTGGGATATGGTCTCACTGGCCGGTTATTTCCTGCTAAATGCCGTGATTGCGCTGGCCACGCTCACGGCCGAGGGCCAGGGTGAGCCGCCGCCCCGTTGGGTCAGGCCGGTCATTTTGGTTTCCATCCCCTGGGCGGTGAGCATCCACACCATAACCGCTTTCCTCTACAACGGCCTTCCCGGAAGATCCTTCTGGCTGACAGCGATTCTCGCTCCGCGCTTCCTGGCATCGGCTTTTGCCGCCGGTCCCGCCCTGCTGATCCTGCTCTGCCTGGTCATGCGCAAGCTGACCCGATTCGACAGCGGGAGAGACCCGATCCGAAAACTGACGCTCATCGTTACCTATGCAATGATCATCAATCTCTTTTTTGTGGCTATGGAGGTCTTCACTGTTTTCTACAGCCGGATCCCGGAGCACATCGAGCATTTCGAGTATCTCTTCGTCGGACTAAACGGGCGTGCGTCGCTGGCGCCGTGGATGTGGGCCTCGGTGGTAATGGGGGTCGCATCGGTAGTCCTGCTGCTGATAGGGAGCACGCGCAGGAATGAATCCATCCTCGCCCTTATCTGTGTACTTGTGTTTCTTTCGCTTTGGATTGACAAGGGAATCGGCTTGATTGTCGGGGGTTTTGTTCCCTCCCCACTGGGGGCCGTCACCGAATATGCACCGACCCTCCCTGAGATTGCCATAACGCTCGGCATCTGGGCCGTTGGCTTTCTGATGGTGACGATTTTCTACAAGATCACGCTGTCCGTGCGCGAGCAGCTCGCGAAGTAATTCGCTAAGGTAAATCCCCGGCTTGGCCGGGAGACTCCCAGAGTTAGACGATTTCGTGTGTCTGGGATTGCGCGTGGCGAAGGCGGCACAAAGGATGTGGTTGAGGAAGCGCAGCCTATGAGGATTCGGAGGAAGAATTGTCGTGCCGCACCTTCGGCGCTCAGCTATGGGGTGGCCGTAGTCCCCGGCCGTGAGGCCGGGGCTATTCTCTGCCGGCGCTTCGCGCCTGGTTTCCCTATCAAGCTATGCTGAGTGCGGGCCGAGCCGCCCTCAGCCCGCTCGTGAGGCAAGAGGGAGGGGAGGATCTGTCTGGGCAATTCTCAGCCTCGAAGAGGCGGAAGAGAATAGCCCCGGCCGTGAGGCCGGGGGAGAGACACAAGCATCTGTGGAGCACCGAAGGTGCGGCACAATGAGCTATGCACTCCGGGCGCGGCTTACTTTGTCCTTACCAGCTTGCTCCCTACTCGATCACCCACGGTATCGTAAACAATCACTTTGAGAAGCTGGCTTCGTGCCTTCACGGGGATGGCGGCAGAGAACTGGATCGATGATCTCAGGATCCGCTGGTAGCTCTCCTCCGGCAGTTCGAGGTTCATGGTCTGCCAGTCCTCTCCGAGATAATTGCCGCCGCCATCCGCATAGTAGATCGTTAGGTACAGCCGGGTTGCATGCCGTTCTTCGATCATTTTGAATCCGACCCTCTCGGGATCGATCTGCAGATCCACCCTGATTTGAGGCGGGCTGCCGGCGTCCTCTGTCAAGCTAGTGGTGACCTTGAAGGGGATGTCACCTACGTCAGCTTCATAACCTCCGGTTGCTGTGATCCGGCTGTAGGCGAGGAATTCCTCACGATTGTAAGGCCGGAGGGTGTCGCGGGCGTAATAGCCGTGCCGGAAAGCCAGCTTCACACCGGGGCGACCAACTTTTACCTGGATTTGCCGGAATTTCCCATCCCATCGGTCATCCCTTGGATAATAGCCAAGCAGATAGGTGTGGCGTGTGCTCTCGTCGAGGCGGACGAGCGCTTTGCCGACATCACCGCCGATGATGGACCGTCCCCCAGTCAGCTTCGAGACGTCGGTAAGAGTTGTGAGCATGAAGGTTCTGCCCCAGCTTGCCTGGGAAAGCACCGGTTGAGGGGGGGCGGGAGGAGTCGAGGTGCCCCTGGGCGCCATCTGGAGAGTAACACCCCTGGAGGGAACAATTTCGGGGTCGGCAAAAACACCGCCGGTGTGGAATGTGTCGATCGCCACGCGCGCGTCATTGGCGATCGCTATCAAACCCTTGCTGTAATTCACATTCCCGTTCGGAAACATGAGACCGTCTCCGCTGAAAAACAACAGGTGCTTCTCGCCCTCCATGTAGCGCAGATATTCAACGCAGGTAAAAAGGTTTTGTAGGTCCTGGAACGAGCCTGCGGCCCGGGGGACGAACTCATCAAATGGCAATCCCTGTGTGGCAAATACCTGTCCTATCGTGTCGAAAGCGATCAGGCTCTGCATGATCTTTGATCCCGGCTCCCCCGTCTCGGCGGTCTCGTCGGCAACCGCCTTGCGCAGGTCGGCTTCGGCAGCTTTATCCGTGTCTCTCAAGAAGACTTCAGAGGCCCTGTCCCAATCCACGACAATGTTGCCCTTTTCCGTTATCCTGCCGGGAGGCACCTGCCGCGCGGCCAGCCCGGCGGTGCGCAAGAAGACTTTGTCGATCTCAAGTTGAAAGGACTTGGGAATGTCTTTGATCCCATATATTGCCGTGAGACCGCGCACGCGCGACTCAAGCCAAGATTCGATCTTGTCGTTTGACGATGTGTAGCGCTCGAGCAGCTGCGCGATACTCTCATGGTCAGTGCTGAAATCAGTGGCGCGGTTATAGGCAAACACCGCCACGCGATCCTGCGGCAGCAGATCATTCCGAACAAAACGGATCAGAGCGTCGACGGCCTTCAATGGCGTCTGGTGACGGCCTCGTCCAAGCAGAATCAGGAAGGTGCGCGCAGGCTGAGGCGCGAGCTCGAGCGTTGGAATGCCCCTCAGTACGGGACGCTCGCCGGATTTTGGAGATTCGGCAGTCAGCGTTTGCAGCGAGAAATGCTGGATCTCCTGAGGTTGATCGTTTTCGAAGATCTG
>CAYGWQ010000210.1:0-9968 GCA_964353465.1 uncultured Acidobacteriota bacterium
CCTTGGCGATCCGGTAGAAGTTCTCCAGGAAGCGGCCGTCGGTCGTCTTGACCACGTTGGCTTTAGTGATGCAGGTGACCCGGCCCCGGCCGTGCTTTTTCGCATGCTCGAATGCCAGCCTGCAAATGCGGTCGGAGCCGGGATTGGTAATCAGCTTGAAATCAATGGCAATATCGGCATCGACCTCGAGTCCCTGCGAGCCTAATGCGTAGAGGTCTTCGGTGTTTTCGCGGAAGAAGATCCAGTCGATCCCCTGGCGAGGCACACGGACGGGCCGGACGTTGGCGAAGAGGTCGAGCTCTTTCCGTACGGCCACATTGCAGCTCTCGAGGTTCGGCCAGGGATCGCCTTTACGCGGCGTGGTCGTCGGGCCCTTGAGGGTGACGTGGTATTTCTTGATCTCCGCCAGGACATCGTCGGGGACGGCCTTGCCTTGAGCGGCGCGATTCTCAATGGTCAATCCTTCAATATCCTGGATCTCGACCTTGCCGGACTTGACCTCATCCCGGAGCAAACGCAAAAGCACGCGCTTGGAGTCGGCGGCAATGTACGGCCCGATCCCGTCGCCGGCCAGGATGCCGATCTTGATCGGTTTGATGGTGCTGTAATCGATCCAATCCGGAGCGGCTTTGACGCGCTCCATGCGCTTCATCTGCTCCTGGAGAAGCTTGCCGAAATGCTCTTTAGCCCGTTCGATGGCCGCATGATCCATAGTTTTCCTCCCTGGCACTAGAATTAGGAATTAGGAATTCACGAACAACGAAATTATCAGACCGTTTTTGCCGGTGCCGCCGGAATGTTCGGGAGCGGTTTGCCTGCGCCCGGCCCGTGCAGCTTGGTACACGGCTTCTTGCGGCGGGCCAGACGGAGATAATCCATGACCAGCCGGCGTTTCAGGTGTTGCAAGGCTTTTGCCGGGTCCACCCCCTTCGGACATGCGCGCGAACACTCTCCTGCGTAATGACAGCGGAACGCGCCGTGCCCGCTCCCCGTCTCCTGATTGCGCGCAGCCCGCCCGTCGTCGCGCGTATCGACGTTGTATCGCTGTGCCTGGGCCAGGGGCATGGGACCCAGATAACGAACGTCCGTTGCCAGCGTGGGACAGGAAGCCATGCAGCAACCGCATTTGATGCAATAGGTATACTGCAGATAGGCTTCGAGCTCTTCCGGCAGCTGGAAGTACTCCCCTTCCGGATTGTCAACCTCCGCCTCGTCCTGCCGCACGATGTACGGCTTGATCGCCCGGTGCTTTTCCACCAGGGTACTCAGATCCGGCACCAGGTCCCGGATGACCTTGAAATTCGGCAGCGGGCCCACGGTGAGGTCGCTGCCGGCAATGTGCAGGATCTGGGTGTTGCAGGCCAGGGTCGGGTGCCCGTTCAGGAGCATGCCGCAGGACCCGCACACACCCATACGGCAGGAGTAGCGCCATGCCAGAGAAGGATCCAGGTGTTCCTTGATGTAGTGCAATCCTTCCAGCACCGTCATGCCTTCGGTCACCGGGACCTGGTACGTCTTCACGTACGGCGAGGAATCGGTCTCGGGATTATAACGGGTGACATGAAAAGTAATCTGACGTTCCGTTTTCTTGATCTCTGGCATGGCTAACTCCTTGGTCCCGCGAGCGCGATGGCGCGCACCGCAATGGCCGCCCATGTTCCCAGGATAAACAGCCCGAGCCCCACGATCAGCAGAAGGGCACTCACGGCCTTTTCGGCGGCAGGCTTCAGGGTCAGTTCGAACAGGATGGTCCTCAGCCCATAGAGGCCGTGAAAGAGGGCGATGCCGAGGAGGATAATGTACGTGACCGTAAAGAAGAGCTGTCCGTCCCGCGCCAGGCTGTTTTCTTTGGAGATGCTCTCGCCTGAGTAGGGAGCGAACCAGTGAGTGATCCCACCCGTGTGCATGATCAGCATGTGGAGGCCGAGCAGGAGCAGGATTACCACTCCCGCGGCCATATGCCAGGTCCAATACTTGGTTTCGCGCATTGCTCCTCCTACTTTGCCAGGCCTAGGAATTCATAGCCGCCCATGATGAAGAGAACCGCCGCCAGGATCATCATAAAGATGAGCAGGGGCCGCTGCACGCCGAGGGACGTCTTGTAGGGATATACGGGTTCGATCGGCTGACCGACTGCGAACCCGAGTTCGACGAGCACAAGCCGGATGCCGTTGCAGGCGTGGTAGGCAAACGCTGCAAACACCAGGAATTCCCCGATCTTGAAAATCGGCTGGTGGAAGTAGGCTCCCTCGACCCAAAGATAGGTGCCGGTGGCGCGCAGACTGGTCACCACGATATGCATCAGAAAGTAGAGAAGAATGCCCAGGCCGGTGATGCGGTGCAGGATATATGCATAGCGCTCCACACCCCAGCGTCCGCCTCCGAGCCATCCCCATAGCCCGAGCCGGTTATCGTACCTCTTGATTTCGGCCATGCGGCCTCCTTGATTTGATCGGGGCCGGGCATCCGAAGTTGAAATTCTTCGCCCGGCGCTTGAATCCCTCAATCTAATCCGACCGGTGTATCAGTATTTGCGTTCTACCGGCTTCCAAGTGGTGATGGTCACAGGCTTATACTCCAGCCTGGGCTTGGCGCCGGTGTAATACACCATGGAGTGAACAAGAAACTTCTCGTCGTTGCGGCTGGCAAAGTCAGTCCGGGAGTGGGCGCCGCGGGACTCCTCGCGCTCCAGACCGGCAAAGAGCAATACATCGGCGAGTTCGAGCATGTTTTCGGTCTCCAACGTTTGAATGAGGTTGGAGTTGTAAATGCGGCTCCTGTCCCGGATGGCGATGTTCCGGAAGCGCTGCCTGAGCTCTGCGATTTTATCCAATCCCTGTTTCATGGATGGGCCGGTGCGGTAGACGCCCGCGTGCTTGTCCATCAGGGTCCGCAGCTCCCGGCGGATTTGCGCCGGATTTTCCGAGCCGCTCCTCTTCAACAGGTCGTCGAAAACGCGTTTTTCTTCCTCGCGGGCCTTGGCCTCGGGCATGTCGCTCAATTTGGGTCCCTGCCCGAGGTACTTGGCGATTTCACCGCCCGTGATGCCGCCCCAGACCAAGCACTCCGCAGTGGAGTTGCACCCCAACCGGTTAGCCCCGTGCATCGAGTGGCATGCGACCTCCCCTGCGGCCCAGATATTCTCCACTTTGGTCCGGCCATCGATGTCGGCTTCCACTCCGCCCATGGAGTAGTGGGCGACAGGGCGGATCGGGATGGCGGTCGTGATCGGGTCGATGCCGAGGAACTTCATGCACACTTCGCGAATCAGGGGGAGGCGTTTATTGATTCGTTCAGCGCCCAGATGAATCAGATCAAGTTGGATGTAGTCCAATCCGTCCGGTCCCGGGAAGCCTCGACCCTCAAGGATTTCCGTCATCTCTGAGCGGGAAACAATATCGCGGGGCGCGAGTTCCATCATTTTGGGCGCGTACTTTTCCATGAAACGCTCGCCCTTGTTGTTCCGCAGGTAGCCTCCTTCACCCCGGCACCCCTCGGTCATCAGGATCCCGGAAGGAATCAGGCCGGTAGGATGGAACTGAAGAAACTCCGGATCCTCCAGAGCCAGCCCGGCGCGATAGGCAATCGCCTGGCCATCGCCGGTGACGGTCTGCGAATAGGTGGTGAATCCGTACAGGTTCCCCAGACCGCCCGAAGAAATCAACAATGCCTTACCGCGCAATACAAAGAACTCCCCGGTCGGCGCGTCGTACAGCGTCAGGCCGGCAAACCGGCCCCCCTCAATGATAAGCGAGGTGACGAAACATTCGTCATAGCGTTTGAAGTTGTTGTACTTGAGGAGCGTGTCGTACAGTGCCTGCACCTCAAAGAAGCCTGTCTTGTCGGCCGCCATGCAGGCCCGGGGGAAGGAATGCCCGCCGAACGGCCTCTGCATGATGCGGCCATCCTCGCGGCGCGAAAACGGGACCCCCCAGTGCTCCAGCAGGCGGATTTCATCGGGCGAAGTTCGGACGAACCTCTCCACCGTGTTCTGGTCTGCGAGGAAATCAGCGCCCTTGACCGTATCCCAGGCGTGGAGCTCAAAGCTGTCCCCTTCCTCAGGGCGCATCATCGCAGCGGTGCCACCTTCGGCACAAACGGAATGCGCACGCATGATCTGTACTTTGGACACAATGCCGATGTCCGCCTTGCCCTTGGTTTTGATACAGATCTCAAGGGCGGCGCGCAGCCCGGCGAGTCCGGTTCCCAGGATTATGACATCGTGAGATATGTGCTGCATGCTATATGCTCCTTGCGACTCCCAGAAAGCGGGTCCTGATGGATATGCGGGTGTTGGTCCCAAAACTCCCAAGTTTCCAGCGCAGACGCGTGCAAACTTGGGAAACGGGATGTGGTCTGAAAAATTCACTCAGAAGGCGCAGGATATTCCGGTTCTGCCTGCCTGTCAATCGACAAAAATCTACGATTGAGATGTCCAGGGCGAATTGTTCGGTTGCATTCAGGTGGGGCTTCCGAATAGGCTCTAGAAAATCATCCAGGAGGAAAACCGGGGAGCGTGTATGGATACTGCTGCTACAGGAAATTGGCATAAAACAGCGCGCAGGGCGGGGTGGTTTTTCATCAGCTTTGCTGGGGCGGGAGCCCTGGGAGCTGTGGCGCTGTATCGGGATGAACCCATCAACGCCATGTGGCTGATTGTGGCAAGTGTGTGCATCTACCTGGTCAGCTACCGCTTTTACAGTCGCTTTATTGCCCTCAAGGTTCTCGATCTGGATGACCGGCGGGCTACTCCTGCGGAACGGCTGGATGACGGCCGCGATTTTGTCCCCACCAATAAGTGGGTGCTCCTCGGCCATCACTTTGCCGCCATCGCAGGGCCCGGCCCGCTGGTCGGCCCCACCCTCGCTGCGCAGCTCGGTTATCTTCCGGGAACTCTCTGGATCGTAATCGGGGCGGTCCTGGGAGGATGCGTCCAGGATTTTGTCATCCTCTTTGCCTCGATGCGCCGCAACGGCAAATCGCTGGGTCAGATCGCCAAGGAGGAGGTAGGCCCCGTAGCGGGTCTTACGGCTCTCGTCGCCATCATTTCGATCCTGGTCATCCTGCTGGCGGTCATTGCCCTGGTGGTGACCAACGCGCTGAAAGCGAGTCCATGGGGCACCTTCACCCTGGCTATGACAATCCCGATCGCGATCCTGATGGGTATCTACATGCGGTTTATGCGTCCCGGCAAGGTGCTGGAGACTTCGCTGCTGGGTTTTGTTCTCGTGATGGCAGCCGTCATCGGCGGGCAGTACATCGCCCGTGTTCCCGCGCTTGCGTCCATGTTCACCTTCGATGCGCGCCACCTTGCGCTCCTGATCATCGCTTACGGATTTGCCGCATCGGTGCTGCCTGTCTGGCTGTTGCTGGCGCCGCGCGACTATCTCAGTACCTTTATCAAACTGGGCACCATCTTTCTGCTGGCCTTGGGGATCCTGGCCGTGCGGCCGACTCTATCGATGCCTGCGCTGACCCGGTTCATCGACGGGAACGGGCCCGTCTTCGCCGGCAAGATCTTTCCTTTTGCCTTTATCACGATTGCCTGCGGCGCGGTTTCGGGTTTTCATTCCCTGATCTCCTCCGGGACTACCCCTAAGCTCATCCGGAAAGAGAGCCAGGCGCGCTTGATCGGTTACGGTTCCATGCTCATGGAGTCCTTTGTCGCCATCATGGCCATGATCGCCGCCTGCGTACTGCAGCCGGGGGTCTACTTTGCCATCAACAGCCCTGCGGGGATTGTGGGAGCGGATCCGGCCGCGGCGACCGCCACCATTTCCTCCTGGGGATACCCTGTTACTCCATCGCAGATGTCCGACCTGGCCGGGATGGTGGGTGAGAGCAGCCTGTTTGCGCGCACCGGCGGCGCCCCCTCGCTCGCGGTCGGCATTGCGCACATTTTTTCGGGCACCCTGGGCGGCAAAGGACTGATGGCCATCTGGTATCACTTTGCCATCATGTTCGAGGCGCTTTTCATCCTTACGGTGCTCGACGCGGGCAGCCGGGTCGGCCGGTTTTTGATCCAGGACCTGCTTGGGATTTTCTGGAAACCGCTGGGCCGGACGAGCTGGTACCCAAGCGTGATCCTGACCAGCGCCCTGATGGTCGGGGCATGGGGCTACTTTTTATACCAGGGCGTCATGGATCCCCTGGGAGGCATCAACAGCCTGTGGCCGCTGTTCGGCATCGCCAATCAGCTGCTTGCCGTCGTGGCGCTGAGCGTGGGCACCACGATCCTCATCAAGATGAACAAGGCGCGCTTTGCCTGGGTTACCCTGGTCCCCATGGTCTGGCTGGTCCTGGCCACACAGACAGCAGGCTACCAGAAAATGTTTCATCCTCAGCCGCGCATCGGCTTCCTGGCGGAAGCAAACCGTCTGAGCGGCCTGCTCGCAAGCGGGCAGGTCGCCGCCGGCCAGGTCGCTGCAACGGAAAGGCTCATCTTCAACAACCGGCTTGATGCAGCGGTCACAGCCTTGTTCGCCGTGCTGGTATTGCTGATTGTCCTGGCCTCCATCCGCGAGTGGATCGTGATTCTGTTGAAGAGGAAGGTCGCCCTGCTGCAGGAATCGGAATATGTGGTGTCGGCGCTGGGGAGGGAATAGCGATGCGATTTCTGACTTCACTCTGGAAAGCGCTGGCTGAGCTGACAGGCGAAGCGGACTACCACCGGTACTGCGCTCATTTGCGCGCGCGGCACCCGGACCGAAGTGTGCCTTCGGAGCAGGAGTTTTTCCTGAAGCGTCTGGAAGAGAAATATACCCGGCCCAGCCGCTGCTGCTGAACAGAAAACCACGAAATACACGGCGCAGCATAGCCGCAACCAAACCATCTCACCGCGGATCCCCGGTGGATTGGAGCCTCGAAGAGGCGGCAGACAATAGCCCCGGCCGTGAGGCCGGGGTGTTTAGCCAATTGGCCTGAGCGCCGAAGGTGCGGCACATGACATCTGTGCCGGTCCTTGCGACCTCCATGCTTTGTCTCACTCAACCCCGCCCTCACGGGCGGGGCTATTCTCTGCCGGCGCTTCGCGCCTCCGTGCTCTACGTTCCGGTGGTGCAAGGGGATTTTTGCCCTTCCCCACAAAATCGTGCCAGAAAAACACGAAGTTACAGCCTAGTACTACGAAATCGCTTTTGTAGATTTCGTGTGTTTCGTGTATTTCGTGGTTTCATCGGGATTCGTGGTTTCAACGTTTGAGATTGAACTCGACCTCGAGCACGTCGTGGAAAGTCTCGGTCATGTACTTCTTCAGCCGGGCGATCAGTTTCTTTTCCGCGACGCGCACGGCTTCGCGTGAGATTCCGTACCGATCGGCGATCTGCTGAAGGGTTTCCGGCTCTTCTGCAATCAGCCTCTGCTTCAATATCAAGCGATCCCTTTCGGAAAGGCCTTGCTCGAATTCCGCGAACTTGCTCTCCAGCATCTCACGGAACTCTCCGTGGGCGATTTTGTCATCGACGCTTTCCTCCATTTGATGGAGGCTGTCGATGTAGCGCAGGTCGGTATCCTCGCTGCCCACGGGGGCGTCCAGCGACACATCCGGGCTCGCCATGCCCTGTTGCACTTCCAGGATCTCCTTTTCGTCCACGCCCAGATTTTCGGCCAGGAGTTGCGCCGTGGGAGTGATGCCTCGAGCCTCGAGCTCGCGCTTTTCACGATTGAGATTCATCAAGATCTTGCGCCGTTCGTTCGTGGTCCCGATCTTGACCATCCGGGCATTGTCGAGAAGGAATTTGAGGATGTAGGCTTTGATCCACCATGCGGCATAGGTCGGCAGCCGGGTGCCGCGCGAGGGGTCGAAACGTTTTAAAGCCTGAAGCAGGCCGATGTTCCCCTCCTGGATCAGGTCCATGAGGTTCCGGTAGACCTTGTGATAGATCATGGTGATCTTCACCACGAGCTTCAGGTTGGAGGTGACCAGGCGGTAGGCGGCATCGCGGTCTCCGGTGCGGTGATAGAGCACCGCCAGGTCGTGCTCCTCTTCACGGCTCAAGGGACCGAATTTGCTGATCTCGTAGAGGTACCTCTTGAACGGGTCATAACGAGTGAGTTTGTTGGTTTCAGCCCGGAGATTTTCCTCCTTGAGCTCCAGCAATCCCCTGATCTCGTGTCTCGGTTCGTTTTCCGTCTCTTCCACAGGTTCGGTCTCTCTCTCTCCGTTTTACCCTCCCATTATACGGGATGAAGCCAAAACCGCGAAATCGTCGAGATGGGCAGCGCCACGGGCAAAAAAATGCATGATCTTGTTGAGATCTTTGCTGACGACTCGATTACAATGATTCATCCAATCAGGGAGGCTTTATGGATTATGTCAACCTTATCTTGGAAAAGCGAGGTCTGGTGGCGGTGGTCACTGTCAACAGGCCGGACAAGCTGAACGCACTCAACGTCCGGACGCGGGAGGAGATCCTGGCTGCTTTCAAAGATCTGAGCGAGGATCGGGACGTCCGGGTAATCGTGATGACCGGTGCCGGTGAGAAAGCCTTTATCGCCGGAGCCGACATCAGCGAGTTTTCGGGGAATACCGCACTCGAGCAGCGGGAAATCATGTGCAGGAGCCGGGCCTTTGATGCCATGGAAGATTGTCCCAAGCCGGTGATAGCCATGATTCAGGGGTACGCTCTGGGGGGCGGCTGTGAGCTCGCCATGGCGTGCGATATCCGCATCGCCTCAACCAAAGCGAAATTCGGGCAGCCCGAGATCAAGCTGGGTCTCATACCCGGCGGCGGCGGCACGCAACGCTTGCCCCGCCTGATCGGCGAAGGCAAGGCGCTGGAGTTGATCCTGACCGGCGATATGATCGACGCGGAGGAAGCCCGGCGCCTGGGGCTGGTGAATCAGGTCGTGGCGCCGGAGGACCTCGAGGCCAAGACCATGGAACTGGCCAACAGGATTGCGGAGATGAGCCCGGTGGCATTGGCCATGGCAAAAAAGGCCGTGAAGAATGCGGCCCGCATGAACCTGGCCACCGGTTTGGAGGCCGAAAGCGATCTGTTTGCCCTTTGCTTTTCCAGTGCGGACAGGGAAGAAGGAGTGCGCGCCTTTCTTGAAAAACGGAAGCCGGTTTTCAAGGGAAAGTAGAGCAAAGCCGTGGCGGGTGACGAACAGCACAGCGCCGGCGCCTACGCCGCTCCCTATCGTAGATCGCGGGCCGGGATTTTTGTACCGATACATCCCGGATCCAGAAATCCTGCGAGCTAATCAGCCCGTTATTCGAAGCGTAACGGGCTGATCAGTTTCTGTTGCGAGAATCGGTTGCAGCATGTGCCGGCCGAGCCCCGTAGGGGCGGAAAGATAATAGCCGGGGGCGCAAGCCCCCGGATAGGATATTGCGTTTAACGAGCCCCGGCAGGGGCGAAAGATCTTTGTCCGCAGCATTTCCCTGTTGCCCCTCCGGGGCTTGGCGCTGATTTTGTGCCTAACCCCGGGCTTGCGCCCGGGGCTATTATCTTGTCGCCCCTTCGGGGCTGGGTCAGAGCGATGAGGGAGTTTGGGGGCGGATACTAATTATGCAGGCCGTAGCTTTGCTTGAGCTCCTGCATCCAGGCATCGGTCTGGGTGCAAACCCTGGCGAAGCCATCCTCTGTGAGGCCGATACGCTGATTCGAACCGGCGAAATCCGGGGAGAGGCCTATCCCGTCCGGTTCTGCTTTCGCGCCGACGTTGTTGGCGGCCAGGTTGGCGAGAATCACCGCATCCAGCATCAGGTTGTGCTCTGCCGGAGCCAGATCATGATGGTGCTCGATTGCCTCAGTGATCGGTTCAGGGAATGACCACTTGCGCGCTATGGCGCCGCCCACCTCCGCATGATTGCATCCGAAGATTTCTTTTTCCGCCTCCACGAAGGAGATGCTTTTCTCCTGGCACAGGGTACGAATATCCGGGCCATCCGTGCTGAGGTAGCGCGCCAGGATCAGCTTGCCGATGTCATGAATCAGTGCCGCGATCGTCGATGCCTCGGGGAT
>CAYGWQ010000211.1:0-9958 GCA_964353465.1 uncultured Acidobacteriota bacterium
CATTGTGAAAGACACGTGAGCCCGCGGTTGCGACGCGCTCGGTCTCGGTCTTCCTCGTGAACCACCGCGAGCCGGCCAAGGAGGAGCCCGACCTCGCCTACGCCTTCCAACCCGAGATCGAGGTGCGCAGCGACCGCCCCTTCGTGCCGCGGCCTGATCTGCGCGGCGCGCGGGCCGCGGAGTGGGACGAGCAGGTGGCCGATCTCCACTACGCCGACACGCCCGAGTACGCGACCGGCCACGGGGTCTCGGCCGAGTGGGAGATCGTGGACGGCGCGTGCCATCTGCTCCGCACCGCGTGGATCCCGAGCGCCGAAGTGGAGAAGACCGCGACCGTGGACGTGCCGGGCGTCGAGCTTTTCATGGAGACGCTCGGGGCACTGGCCGATGGTGCCGCGGCCGAGGCGGCGCTGCGGCAGCTCGTGGTTCAGTACCGAGCCTGGATCGAGGCAAGGCGAGCAGATATCGCGATTCTCCTGGGCACGCGCCGCGAGACAGCGGAGGAGCTGCTGCGCTTCGCCGGCGTCGCTGCCGACCGGATCGAGCGCGGCATTGCCGTGCTCGCCCAGGACTCCGACGCCCTCGACGCCTTTCGTGTGGCGAATCGCGCCGTGGCCCGGGCGCTCCGCAAGCGGCTCGGGCTCGAGGCGCCGCGCTGGCGCGCTTTCCAGCTCGCCTTCATACTGCTGAACCTCCCGGGTCTCGCGGATCCACGCGACCCCAACCGCGAGACGGTGGACCTGCTCTTCTTCCCGACTGGTGGCGGCAAAACCGAGGCATACCTCGGCCTGGCGGCATTCGCGATGGTGCTGAGAAGGCTGCACCAGCCGGGCGAGAAAGGGCTCGCGGGCGCCGGGGTGAGCGTCATCATGCGCTACACGCTACGGCTCCTCACGCTCGATCAGCTCGCGCGCGCCGCCGGGCTCGTATGCGCGCTGGAGCTCGAGCGCGAGAAGGCGGTCTCGCGGTACGGGGAGTGGCCCTTCGAGATCGGCCTATGGGTGGGAAAGGCCGCGACGCCCAACATCCTCGGGCGCAAGGGGGACGGGCGCTCGGATTCGGCGCGGGCCAAGGTGCACCAGTTCAAGGCCGATCCGAAGGGAAAGCCCTCGCCCATCCCGCTCGAGAACTGCCCCTGGTGCGGGACGCGCTTTGAGCCCGACTCCTTCGCGCTCCTACCCAATGACGACCAGCCGCGCGAGCTGCGCATCGTCTGCACGAACTTCGAATGCGACTTCACGCGCGATCGTGCGCTACCCATCGTGGCCGTGGACGAGCCGATCTACCGGCGACTCCCGGCCTTCCTGATCGCGACGGTGGACAAGTTCGCGTGCCTCCCATGGGTTGGGCAGGCCGGGGCGCTCCTCGGCGGTGCGGAGCGGCATGACGCGACGGGCTTCTATGGGGCCGCGGAGCCGAGGAAGGGCACGCGGCTCGCGGCGCCGTTGCCGCCGCCCGACCTCGTGATCCAAGACGAGTTGCACTTGATCTCGGGGCCACTCGGCACGATGGCCGGTCTCTACGAGGCGGCCATCGAGGCGCTGTGCATGCGGGTAATAGACGGCCGCGCGGTGAGGCCCAAGATCGTCGCCTCGACCGCCACCGTGCGCCGGGCGCAAGACCAGATCCAGGCGCTCTTTGCGAGGCCGCTCACGCAAGTGTTCCCCCCGCCCGGGCCCGACCGGCGGGACTCCTTCCTCGCCCGGATCATGCCGGCCTCGAAGGTTCCCGCCCGGCTCTACCTCGGGATCGCCTCCCAGGGCCGGAACCCCAAGGTCCTGATGCGCAAGGCGTGGCTCGCGCTCATGGGTGCCGCCGAGCGCGCCTACCGCGACGCGGGCGGGCACAAGAATACGAAGAACCCTGCCGACCCTTATATGACGGTGCTCGGGTACTTCAACAGCCTGCGCGAGCTGGGCGGGGCGCGGCGCATCCTCGAGGAGGAAGTCCAGAACACGATCAAAGCTTACGGAGCGCGCAAGCGGATCGGCGAGGAGCCCGGTCTCTTCCGCGACCGCAAAACCTTTTCCGAGGTGTTGGAGCTGACCTCGCGCGTTTCCACCGACAAGGTGGCCGAGGCGCGGCGGCGTCTCGAGTGCGGGTTCCACGAGGCCCAGCGCGTGGACTGTGCAATCGCGACGAACATGATCTCGGTGGGTCTGGACATACCGCGGCTCGGGCTGATGATCGTATTCGGTCAACCCAAGATGCATGCCGAGTACATCCAGGCCACGAGCCGCGTGGGTCGCGACGACGAACGGCCGGGGCTCGTCGTAACGCTCCTCAACATCCACAAGCCGCGGGACCGATCCCATTACGAGCGTTACCGGCACTACCACGAGACTTTCTACCGCTCGGTGGAGGCAGGGAGCGTCACACCCTTCTCAGCGCGCGCTCTCGACCGGGGGTTTGCAGGAGCGCTCGTGGGATTGGCGCGTCACGCCGAGCCAAAGCTGACTCCGCCCGAGGGGGTCGAGCAGATCGCGGTCGTCAGGGCAGCACTCGAGCGCCGGCTCCTCGATGCCTTCCTCGAGCACGTGCGACAGCAGCCGTTCGCGGACGAAGCCGAGCGAGAGGAACGGCTGCGCAGCGTCCAGAATCGGATCGTCGACCTGCTCGACTCCTGGCGCAAGATATTCGAGGACTACCGGGCCGCTGGGATCGCAGTGCAGTACCAGAAGTACGAGTTGAAGCAGCCCCGGCCGCTGCTTCGGGAAATGCTCGACAAGGACTTCGAGTCCGAGCACCACCGGAAGTTCCGCGCCAACCGTTCCCTCCGCGACGTGGAACCCGAGGTAAATCTGTTTCTGAAGGATCTTAGCGGCATCCAGGTGGAGAACCTCGCATGAGCCACAAGGCGCAAGGGCAAATCCGACGCAGCCAGGTCATCACCACCTACGGGCCCGGAGCGCTGGTCGACCTGCCCAGGCACTCGGCGATCGTCGGCGGGCTCGATACGTGGCCGAAGACCAGCGAGCTGGAGGAGATCCTCGAGCCCCGGCTCACGGGCAAGCTCCAAATCATGACGGGTGTCACGGCGCCCAGGCTCTTCGCACCACCTCCCGATTCGAACGATCCGCGTGAGCCGGCAAGTGGCATCGTCGCGTGGCGCTTTCCCGAATGGTTCGTCGTGCAAGAGGCCGGCGGCGGCGAGGATCGTGAGCGATCCCGCCGGCTGGTTCACCGGAAGGCGCTCGACGATAAGGGCCGGTTCGACGGCCGGCAGGTGGTGGCCACCCGCTTCGTTCGCGCCTGTCAGAAGGGACACGTGGATGACCTTGACTGGCGCCGCTTCGTGCATGGGATCGAGGACAACTGCCGGCGACAGCTCTGGCTTGACGAGCGCGGCACCAGCGGCGATTTGGCTGACCTCGTTGCGCGCTGCGAGTGCGGGAAATCGCGTAGTCTGTATGAGGCGACGTTCATTGAGCAGAACCCGCTCGGCACCTGCCGCGGCGCACGGCCGTGGCTAGGCCGGAATTCCAACGAGGACTGCAAGCTCCCGAGCCGTCTGCTCATCCGAACGGCCTCCAACGCCTATTTTCCCCAGGTGGTAAGCGTGCTGTCGCTCCCGGACAGAGGGACGGCAGTGGTGACGGCCGTTGCGGAGCTCTGGGACGACTTGCAGATCGTCGATGACCCGCGCGACCTAGCGTTTCTCAAGAAAAAACCCAAGATCGCCGAGAAGCTCGCGCACTTCACCGAGGTGGAGGTCCTCGATGCTATCCGAGAGGCAAAGAGCGGCACCGCGGCCGAGACGCCCGTGAAGCAGGTCGAGCTGGAGGCGCTGCTCGCCGCGCCAGAGGGGTTTGGCGACGACGTGCCCGTCGATCCGAACTTCCACGCTCGCCGGTTGCCGGATCGAGCCTGGCGCCGCTCGAAGCGCTTCGGCGAGATCGAGACCGTCATCCAGCTTCACCGGCTGCGCGAGGTTCTGGCCCTGACCGGTTTCACGCGCTTCGAGGCGATCACGCCGGACATCCAGGGCGAATACGATATCGACGTTGAATGTGCGCAGCTAGCTCTGGAACCCCAGTGGTTCCCAGCTGTAGAGAATCGCGGAGAGGGAGTGTTCGTCCAGCTCCGCAGCGAGGCCGTGAAAAATTGGCTCGCGCGTGCTGGGGTGCAACAACGGCTCGACGATCTCTCGACGGGCCATCAGCGCTGGCTGAAGAATCGGAAGCGCCAGCGCGAGTTTCCCGGCGGGCCTTACATCCTCCTGCACACGCTTTCGCATCTCCTCATCCAGTCGCTCGCGATACGCTGCGGCTATCCGGCCAGTTCCATCCGTGAACGTGTCTACGCTGACAGCGCGGCACAGCGCTTCGGGATCCTCCTATACACCGGTAGCCCCGACGCCGATGGGACCCTAGGAGGTTTGGTGCAGGAAGCACGGCATATGGAGGTACACCTCACACATGCCCTGCGCATGGGTGCCCTATGTTCCAACGACCCCATCTGCTCTCAGCACGCCCCAGGATCTAGCATGGAAGGGCGCTGGCTCCACGGCGCCGCTTGCCACGGCTGCGCGCTCGTCGCCGAGACCTCGTGCGAAATGCGCAACGACTATCTCGACCGCGCGCTTGTGGTTCCGATCCTTGGGGTTGCGGACGCCGCCTTCTTCGGAGCCGCCATATGACCGGGGCGATCCTTCATCTGCCGGCACACATGCGCAAGCGGCTCGCAGCGGCGCTCGAGTCGGGATTGCTCGCAACGTCCTGTTCTCTCGCATCACTTCGCTCGGTCCTTGGTCTTGGGGAAGGGGGCGAGGACATTATGTCAGCCCTGGGCGATCTGCAGCGAATGGGGATCTCTGGTTTGGCTTCCGCCGCCCTGATACGCACTTTCGAAGAGGCTGTGTCGCACACTCCGAAGCCAGATCTTGTGTGGTCTGGCCCAGAGGTTCCAGGGCTCCACGCCCGCGACACCCGACGGGTGTACGAAGAGCTTCTCGGCTCGGCGGAGCGCTCGGTCTGGGCATGCAGTTATGCCTACTTCGACGGGCCGCGCGCTTTCGATGTACTGGCGCGCCGCATGGACGAAAGATCCAACTTGCGGGTTACCCTGCTACTGAACATCCAACGCAAGCACGGCGATCTGACCGTACCGGAACAGCTGGTGCGAAGATTCGCCGATCGCTTCTGGGGAACGGATTGGCCGGGTATCTCCCGGCCGCGGGTCTACTACGATCCCAGATCCGTCGAACCGGATGGCCCTGCGGGAGTGCTGCATGCCAAGGCCGTCGTGGCTGATGACGAGGCGGTCTTCATCACCTCAGCGAACCTGACCGAAGCGGCACTCGACCGGAACATCGAGATGGGTCTCCTAATTCGCGACCATGCACTCGCGGCGAGCGTCGTGAGCCACTTCCGCGGCCTAATCGACCGCGGATTGCTGCACCCATTGCCAATGGCGTAAGCACCCAGCCAATTATTTCGCGAGTTCTGTATACTGTAAGTTATGCATATAAATACAATATCCTGTTGATCAAATATGAACCAATTCAAAGAAAAACTCTTAGGACTTACAAAACTCAGATATGAGACCATGCCTCTGTTATTGAAAGAAATGCAGCTAGATGAAAAACTCAATATTGGCGACCCTGTCTCTCGTGTACTAAAGTGTCATCTCCTTTCAGAAGTCGTATTGGATAGGTTAATACAATTTGCCTTTGAACCCAATGGCGATGCTATTTTATCTGCTAGGCTCAGCTATGTTCAAAAGCTCGATATTGCATCACGAACAATGCTTTTTGAAGACTGCCCTTTGATATCAGAATTAGTGGTAAGCTCACTCAGGAAGTTAAATAAAATTCGCAACCGATTATCACATGAACTGGGAGCTTCGGTGACACGTGAAGAGGCAATGGATCTTTTCATGGGCGTCGATCATTTGATGCCAGTAGAGCCGTTAGAATGCGAAGTTTCATTATTAATTTATCATTACACAGCTTTTATATTTGGCAATATGCTACCAAAATACGAGTCGGTTGAAGAATAATTGCATAACTATTCGCTTCAGCGGACGGCGCAAAAAGCGCGCCGCCGCTGAGCTCAAGCGGTAGACGGATCATATTGGAATGAGCGATCACAGTCTCTTGAGTAGGCGCATGGAGGGGGAAGGAGATCGTGGAGATCACTGACCTGCCGAAGCTGCGGCATGCCTTCGGCGATGACCTCCCGGTTGCCTTCTGCCGATGCTTCGTCTGGACCGACCGGCTGATGTCCATGAACATTCTCGGCCTTCAGGTTGCGAGCCTGGAGGCGACGTCGGTGCGCTTCGGTCGAGATATGCAGACCATGCAGTGGTTCACCTTCGAGCTACGCCACCCTTTCTTGTCATTCCCAGGCCCGCCAGGAAGAGATCGGGGACGTCAATTCGGCCATGCGATCGAGACCGGAAGACTCCGATCTCGACAAGGTAGTCAACCAGGTCGGCCGGCCTTTCCACGGGTGGCCGAATGTCATCATTGCCCTGACTCCAGCTGCGATCGAACTCGCGAGCCAGTGCCTTCTCTGCCTCCCTGCGCTGCATTGGAACGCCTTCGCCTTTTAGTCGCTCTGCGACTCCTGGAAGCCAGGGAAGCTCATGGGTATTCACCTGCAATACATGTTCTTCGGAAACTCTGTCCAAGGCTCGGCGCAAACTCGTTGGCGCCAGAAGGCGATTGTGTGTTGCCCTCGGAACTTGACGCTCGAGCTGGGCCGCTTCCTCAATGAGCCGCACGAGAGCACGAGGCATTGCCCGGTCGTTCCCATCCCGCACGTGGCTCAATAACCAGCGGAATGTGCTGCCTTTCTTGATATTTGCTCCCATGAATTGGCCGACCATGCGGTCGATGAGTGGTCGTGCATCTTCCGCTTTTACCAATTGGGGAATGAGCCCAAGTTCGGCGTCAGTATCAAACGTGACTCGGCTATTCTGGCAGTATTCACTCAGAGCATCACTGGTATTGGCTATTCGTTTCACCAACATGCCGTAAAGGTTGCGGTCACTCCATGAAACTTCGGCGCGATTAGCAGCCAGTTTACTCAGGTCCGCTCCCAGTTGCTGCCAATGCCGGCGAAAGAGGTCCGTGCGCAGGAATAGCTTGGCCCGGATTCGAGACCAACGTCGGGTGTATGCGGCCCAGAAAGATATGAGGCCCTGAATCGTGCGCACCATGGTATCCCACGCATACCCACCAAGAACATCGAGTTCGTCGTAGCTGATGAAAATCCATTTGTCCCTTTTTTCAAGATCAGCATCCAATTCATCGAGCAGTACGAGAGGGAGGTTTTTCGCTTTACGGAAGTCATCCACGATCTCGTCCACTTCGCCGCCCGGCCGGGTCAAGAGGGTAGATGCATCCTCGCGCCGGTTTGCCGATAATTGCGCGCAAAGAACCCTGACCAAGTAGGCGAACCATAAGTTCGGTATTGCCTCAGGATCCTCTTTGTGGGCCTGCACATAACCCTGCAGGCCGCGTGCATCTGGAAACTCCCTCCCTAACGGATATCCTTCGAGCCATTGCGTGTTTTTCGATCCCACTTTCGACAAGTGGCTTCCCGGAGTCGTGCGAAGAATCGAATCCAGAAGCTTCTCTTTTACCACGGCTCGGAAGAGCTCGCTCTTGCCGGAGCCGCGCTCGCCGACTATCAATACTACGTCCGGATCGAAAGCGCGGACATGCTCTGCTACTGGGAAGAACGTATGCCGGAAAGTATCATTGCGCTCAGATTCAGCTCTGCCGGTGCTACCCATTTGAGACAGGTCGGCTAGCAGACGGTAACGCTCATCTTGCGGGAGTTTGCTCATAACTCCGACCCCTCATCTCCATCCAAGGCTGCAAAACGGCTTATGATCCGATCACCAAGCCCGCGGTAATCCGAATCAGCCGCCAGATCGTCCGCAACATCATCGATGCGCTTGATGAATGCGAGCTTGGATTTGTAAGGCAGGACTACCGGAATGTGGGGAGCGAATTCGGCTTCAATGTCCTGTACATACCAATAGTCATCATCTTCTTCCAGCGGGGAAGGGTTCTTTTTATAGTAGTGGTCCGTGAACTCATCGAGGGATCGGGAAACGAAGTCAGATTCAGCTCTTGCGCGAGTCGTCGGCTCATCAGGCACCATGGCATGAACTACAAGGCACTCCAGCTGCGGCCGATCCCGCCGGACGCGCTCCGCCCCTAAACGTTCCAAAATCATGCGCAGACCCAACCAACTTTGCTCCGACGCAGTGCCGAACAGGACAGCCAGATGAGGCAGGCCGCCAAGCACAAAGCCAGCTGCCTCGGAAATCCCCGCCCGGCAATCTAACAGAATCCACTGCGGTCGGAGGTGATCGCGGACCTGCTCCAATAACAGTAGCAAGGGGTGCTTCTCCGAAAGGACACCAGGTTGAAAATCGACACGCGACAGTTTTGCCAGGAAATCGCTGTTTAGACTACCAGCAGGGATGACCAGGATCTCACCGCTTCCGGTTACCCCCGGCCGCGCGCAGGCGTGATAATAGTCTCGGAAGTCTGGAATGGCGGATAGCAAAGGACGTTCCAAAAGGTAGTCAAGAACACCCCATGAAGCCCCGGGAATTCCTTCTCCTGCGTCGAGGAGTGTGCCAATCCCAGGGGCCTCAATATCGAGATCGAGCACAACCACGCGCTCACCCGCTCGTGCTCTTTGTATGGCAAAGGATGCCAGGGCTGTCGTTCGGCCCACGCCACCTTTAAAAGAGTAGAAGGCTATTACCGGCGGCACCGGCAATTGCCAGGCAGGCTCTGTCGGCGGATTTAGCCAAAATCCTTTCGATCGATACCGCTCCGCCCGACGCAATTTCGACGTAACCTCATTCCCTTGCTCCCATGCGGCCTCATAAACAGTATTGTCCGAAGCGGTTTCGCCGTCAGGCACCCACAGATCGCCAGCCCAGAATTCCTTGCCGGATTCCGATAACTCCGCAGCGATGCGATTTCGAAGCTCTTCGGAGGCATCCCCGCTTAACCAGGCAATGGCACGGATTTTCCCAAACACATCTTCGATCAAGACTGCCCGCTCAATTGCAGCCTCGCTGTCGCATAAGTTTTGAAGCGATTTGATGCATGAATGCCTTGCTTCATCGAAGTGGATCATGAAATTAGCCCGTCCAGTTTCATCGCAACGATTATCTCTTTGTGGAGGCGCTGTGCTTCATCCACCCATGCCTTCGCATTCTTTTCGGAAACAGCACCGGTCGCCTTATATCTGAGCGTTTCGCGCCAGCCATTCGAGCCTTTGTAGGTAAGAACCGTCACGCCCGGCCGCGTAACGTATCTCGCGGTTTTCTGCGAGGGCTGGCTCGCAAGCCTCATTGCTTCAACACTCAAGCGCTGGAGATCGTGCACCGTGATTTTGGGGCCGCGCTCAACGTGGATGAGTGTCTTGAGTACGCACTCTACAGCATAACCGGCAAGGTAGCCCGCGCCGTCAAATCGGCCGTTGGCATAGAGTATGCGACAGTCGATCGCATGTTTGCCTGCTGCCTCCGGGTAGTTCTCAGTCATGATTCATCATCTGATTACATTCACTGCGCGACATGCAAGCAACTCAAATAGGCAGCGCAGGTTACCCCCGTAGCTCCCCGCCGCCCTACTTATAGGACATTCTGTCTCATGGCACAAGGGGAGATGCACGAACCTCTCCCAGAGCGCTATGCCTGGCTTGTGGCGTGTGCTGCTCCACGCTCGTTTCGTTACGGACCAAAATGTGGCGTCGATTCCGGGGGCAGGTCATTGGCGGACCGGTATCCTATGCGTGAATTGCGCGCCGCTCCTCTGGCCCATCGATGGGTCGGGGATGGGGTCGGACCACGTGAAATGACTGCTGATTCTTGGGATGATGCTGTTTTAGGGGTCTGAAAACCGGATTGCATCAAGATTCCAAGGCCTCTTTTTGGAGCGAACGCATCCATTCAATAGAAAAAATGCGGCACAAATGGC
>CAYGWQ010000212.1:0-9871 GCA_964353465.1 uncultured Acidobacteriota bacterium
GCGTCCTGGAATCCGCGGGCTCCGGGCCGCCCGGGTTGCTCTCCGAGCGAAACGGCAGCAACTCCGTCGCATGCCGTTTTTTTCTGCCATGGTGCCGTGCCTCGTCTGCGATCACGTGGTCCATGATGCGGGCGATCCAGCGCAGAAAGCTGCCGGGAGCCCGGTAGGTGAACTGGTCGAACTGCACGTAGGCCTTGAGCAATGTTTCCTGCAGGATATCATCGATTTCCACAAGGCCGCGCAGCTTCGGTCCCAGGCGGTAGTGTGCCAGGATTGCCAGCCGGCGCCGGTGGGTATCCAGGAGCAAAGAGAGTGCTTCCTTGTCTCCTTTCTTGATCCGTTCTATCAGGTTAACGCTCGAACTCGGTTGATCCATATCCCGTTCCGGCGAGCCCAGGATGCGTGCTACGAGCTTAACAGGCTTCCGCCGGAGTGGCAAGATCTCTCCGGAGCAGTCCCTCATGCGCCGGGGCGCACCCGCGCGCATGAAAATCGGCTTCGACGGGGCTTTTCATGGTCAAGGAATGGTGTGCCGAGCCCGTCAATTTCGCTAATTTCAGAACCGGCACGAAGCACAGTTCGTGGCGAAGGGCTTTAGCCCGTCCATTCAGGGGATCTTGCTTCGAGTGTTGACGGGCTAAAGCCCTTCGCCACGAAACCCAATTCCTTGAGCAGTCCTTAATCGGCTTATTTTCGAAGCAGCCTGTCGGGCGCCAGGTGGGCGCCGGCTGCCGGACGGAGTTCGGATTGTACCAACCCTGCGGGATCTGCAATTGCGCCCATGCCACTGCCGGAGTCGCCGCGGAGCAGATGCGATTCCGACGGCTTTTATTTTGACCGCGGTGCAACTTCGGCAGTGGAAAGGCGCTCTATGATAGTATAAGAATTGTCCTGGCCGGCGGGCTTTTGCGTCCATGTGGATTGTGAAAGGAAGTTGGATTGCGGCGGGAGTTTGGAGGAAGCGGCTCGCGACGGCCAGTTTCACACTCTGGTGTCGAGGATGATTCCTATGGCGAAACAGAGATTGATGGCAGAAGCCGGCAGAAAGATTCCAGTCCCCAGCCTGCTGGCCGCAGTCATGGTGCTGAGCCTGCTCGCTTCCGGGTGCTCTGTGCGCAAGTTCGCGATCGGGAAACTCGGGGATGCTCTGGCGCAGAGCGGCACGACATTCTCCTCGGATGAAGATCCCGAGTTGATTAAAGATGCCCTTCCCTTCAGCCTGAAGCTGATCGAGAGCCTGCTGGCGGAAAGCCCGCAGCATCGGGGGCTGTTATTCGCGGCTTCCAGCGGATTTACGCAATATACGTATGCGTTTGTTCGCCAGGAAGCGGATGAGATGGAACCGAAAGATATAACGGTTGCCCTGGAAATGAAGGCCAGGGCGCGGCGGCTGTTCCTGCGCGCCCGCAACTACGGGTTGCGCGCTCTGGAGATCAATCATCGGGGTTTCGGGGCTGCGCTGAATGCGGATCCGAAGCTGGCTCTTAAAGTGGCCAAGCCGGCAGATGTTCCCCTGCTCTATTGGACCGCGGCATCCTGGGGATTGGCCATGACTCTCTCCAAGAACGACATGGAGCTGATTGCGGATCAGCCCACCGTCGAGGCGCTGATCGATCGCGCCCTCGAGCTCAATGAGGCATTCGAGCAGGGCGCCATCCACTCTTTTCTTATATCCTACGAGATGGCCCGCCAGGGCGGCGAGGGCGATCCGGCAGCGCGGGCGCGCCGCCATTTTGACCGGGCCATGGCGCTCTCGGGTGGATTTCAGGCAGGCTCTCTGGTTGCATTCGCTGAGTCTGTTTCGGTTGCCAAACAGGACCGGCGCGAATTCCAGTCGCTGCTCGAGCGCGCCTTGGCGGTGGATGTTAATGCCAGGCCTGAGTTCAGGCTGGTGAATATCATCATGCAGCGCCGTGCTCGCTGGCTCCTGTCCCGGATTGACGAACTGTTCCTGGACCCCGGGATGTAAGGTCGCTGTGCCCGGGAGCGCACGAGAATCGGGCTTGTGGATTACAAGCCTCAGGTTAGGAGAATGGCAATGAAGATGACAGCAGCCAAGATCACGATACTCGGGACTCTGGCGGTGAGCGCCTTTGTGACTATCAAGCAGCCGGCGGCTGCGCAGGCCATCAAGCCGGTATCCGTGAAGTTAGGGACTCTGGCGCCGAGCGGAAGTTCCTATCACACGGTCCTGGTAGAGATGGGCCAAAAATGGCGTGATGCCACCGGCGGCGCCGTGAAAATGACCATCTACCCCGACGGAACGCAAGGAGGTGAATCCGACATGGTGCGGATGATGCGCGCGGGGGTGCTGACCGCCGGCATGCTCACGGTTGTGGGCCTGAGCGACATCGATCCGTCCGTTGGCGGCCTGTCCTTCCTGCCCTTGACCTTCCGTTCCTGGGAGGAGTTCGACTACGTTCTTGAAAAACTGTCGCCGCGGCTGGAGAAATTGCTGCTGGATAAGGGATTCGTGGTCTTGTTCTGGGGGGACGCTGGCTGGGTGCGTTTCTTCTCCAAGACGCCCGCACTTCATCCGGACGATTTCAAGCCGTTAAAGATGTGGACCTGGGCGGGCAATACCTTCCAGGTGGACATGATGAAATCACTGGGATACACACCCGTGCCGCTTGAAACCGCAAATATTCTGCCCGGGCTGCGCACGGGATTAATCAGCGCCATTCCCACCCCGCCGTACCAGGCCGAGCTGGGCCAGATCTATACGGTCGCCTCCAACATGCTGACACTGAAGTGGAGTGTGCTGTCCGGAGCTACGGTGATCAAGAAAGATACCTGGGACAAGATCCCGCCCGACGCGCAGAAACTGCTCCGCGATGCGGCAATCCTGGCAGGCAGTAAGATGCGCACTGCCAGCCGGAAAGAGGATGAGGACGCGATCCTGGCGATGCAGAAAAGGGGCCTGAAAGTGAATCCTTCTTCTCCCCAGGTCGAGGAGGAATGGCGCCAACTGACCCGGATTATTTATCCTCAGATCCGCGGCAAAATGGTGCCGGCTGACATCTTCGACGAGGTGCAGCGTCTGGCTGTCGAATACAGGGCCAATTCCAAGGGGGCGGGCAAATGAGCGGGCAAGGGGAGACGGACGGGGAATTATCGGGGCTGCCGGTCGGGCCGTTGGCTCGCGGCAAAAGCCTGCTGCGCAGTGGCGAGAACCTTCTGATCACCCTGGTGCTCGCGCTGATGGTCATTCTCCCCTTGTTGGATATCGTACTACGTCTCACGCCGTTCGTCCTCCCTGCTTCAAGCACGGTGCAATCCCATCTGACGCTGCTCGTGTGCATGATCGGGGGCGCAATCGCTGCGCGCGAAGGGCGGTTGCTTGCGCTCTCGACGGTGACGACCCTGCTAAAAGGACGCTTCAAGGAGGCGGCTCGTCTCTTCAGCGGCGCCTTCGCCGCTGCCATCACAGTCCTGCTGACATGGTCCAGCCTGCAGCTGGTGCTCCAGACGCGGGAAGGCGGCAATGAGCTGGCCTACAGCGTGCCTCTCTGGATCGGGCAGGTAATACTTCCCATCGGATTTGCTGTCGTTGTGGTGCGGCTGCTCCGGCACTCTTCGGATACCTGGAAGGGGCGGGCGGCGGCAACCCTGCTGGCCGGCATCATCCTGGCTCTGGCTGTCTGGTTGCCGGTCGAACCTTCCCAGATGGTGGTGCCGGCATTTGTCGTCCTGCTGGCCGCGACCATCCTTGGCGCTCCGATTTTCATCACGCTGGGCGGCGCTGCGATCATCCTGCTTTGGGCGGCCGATACCCCGCTCACCATGATGCCGATCCAGCATTACCGGCAGGTGGTCAACGCGTCATTACCCGCAATCCCGCTGTTCACGCTGGCAGGTTACCTGTTGGCGGAAGGCGGCGCGGCTCGGCGGCTTGTGCGCGTTTTCCAGGCGCTCGTCGGCCATTTGCGCGGCGGGCCGGCCATTGCGACTGTGCTGGTGTGCGCATTCTTTACCTCATTCACCGGCGCGTCGGGGGTCACCATCCTGGCGCTCGGCGGCCTGCTCATGCCGGTCCTGCTGACGGCGCGCTATTCGGAAAGGAACGCGCTCGGGCTGCTCACCGGCTCGGGTTCGATCGGGCTGTTGTTTCCCCCGTGCCTGCCGGTGATTCTTTTTGCCATCATCGCCAAGATCGAGATCAATCAGATGTTCCTGGGGGGAATATTGCCCGGGATCCTGCTGGTCATCGCCGCTTCCATCTGGGGTGTCATGCAGAGCCCCAAAGAGAATACCGTCCACAGGACCTTCGAATACTCTGAGGCGAAGAGTGCGCTCTGGGATGCAAAATGGGAATTGCTGCTGCCGGCAGTGGCTATTGCTGCGCTCTTCAGCGGCTACGCGACGCCTGTGGAGGCATCGGCGATCACAGCCCTGTATGCGTTTGTCGTGGAGACCTATGTATACCGCGACCTGAAGGTTACCAAGGACCTGACGCGTGTGATGACCGAATGCGGGCTGCTTGTAGGCGCCATTCTGCTTATTCTCGGCGTTGCCCTGGGCTTTACCGGCTACCTGATCGACGCCCAGGTCCCTGAGTTCCTGATCACCTGGGTGAAAAGCGCCGTCCACTCGCCGCTGGTATTTCTGCTGGCGGTCAACATCTTCCTCATCATCGTCGGCTGCCTGATGGACATCTTCTCGGCAATTGTTGTCGTTGTGCCGATCCTGCTGCCGATCGGTGCGGCCTACGGAATCGATCCGGTGCACCTGGGGATTATTTTCCTGGCCAACCTGGAACTGGGGTATCTGACGCCCCCCGTCGGCATGAACCTCTACCTCTCCTCGTACCGGTTCAACAAGCCCATGCCGGAGGTCTCCCGCGCCATCGTGCCGATTTTGTTGGTGCTGCTGGTCGGCGTTCTCTTGATCACCTATATTCCCTTTATGTCAACGGCACTGCCGAAATGGTTCAGTCCGATGCCTTGACAAGAAATACCTCAGCATTACTTGCCATTCGGTCATGCTACTTGTATGATGGTGATTATGCATACCACAGTGACAAGCCGAGGACAGGTCTCAATTCCAGCCGATGTGAGGAAGAAATTAGTGATCGGACCCGGTACGCGGTTGGAATGGATGGTTGAGGGTGCCACAGTGAGGGTAATCCCTATTCCGGCGGATGCCGTAAAGGCATTCCGAGGCTCGGGGAAAAAAGGGATGGTGCAGCAGTTGTTGCAGGACCGGAAAATAGACCGTAAGCGAGAAAATGGATCCTGAAAAATCTTTCCTGTTGGATACCTCTGCGCTGCTTGCCCTGCGCGGTGAGGAAACCGGTGCGGATGAGGTGGAGGCGCTGCTGAGGCAGGCGGCGAAGGGAAGATGTTCTCTGCTGGCATCCTTTATGACTCGAATGGAGCTTCTCTATGTTGTAACGCGTGAAGAGGGGGAGGCTGCGGCACGTCATGCGCTGCGCCTGATCGATACTTTTGGCGTCGAATGGGTGTCATGCGAGCCTGAGATTCTTGACGCTGCGGCACTGCTGAAAGCCGAAGGCGGCCTTTCGGTTGCTGATAGTTGGATAGGCGCAACTGCGATCGTCCGGAACGCGATTCTGATCCACAGGGACCCCGAGTTCACCAAATTCCCGGACATTTCTCAAAGATACATAAATTCCTGTCACCGAAATCCTCGGATGATTTGTTTTCCAATCCAACGTATGTGAAAATAATCACATTGCCGGATGCATCTCCTTTGCACCTCCGGTGGGACAGACGACACCTACCACGAAAGCCGCAGCCGAATCCATCAGTATCACTATGATCTTTAAAGTTGCAGAATTTGTATATAACGGTGTCATAGAATATTGAAATCGATGAAAATTGTGCCGGCCTCCCTACCAGACCGCCTCCAATTTCCTGCACAGTATTCGATCGCAAGATAGACGAGCCTTGGATTCTGATCCTAAGCCTGTCTGAGAGGCGTGTGGCCTGCAGTTCGGCAAATGCTGTCAAGCAGTTGCAGCCGTCAGTTCCCGTGCGCGACCGCGAGCTCCGCGCGGATGCGTACGTAACCTTCGCGCTCCAGGCCGAGGGTGCCATCGATCGCGCCACCATGAAATCCGTCTCGCCCGAGACGGATTTCAGCTTCGACTTCCATGACCTGCTGCTCATGCCTGTCAGGAAGAAGTCCTCGTCAGATCCTATAGAGCGCGTTTCCAGAACTCCAGCATCGCCTTGTAAATATGCACCGTCGCGGCGGGATCGTCGATGCCGTGCTTGCGCATCGGGTAGATCATGGCCTCCACCGGCTTGCCGGCGGCGATGAGGGCATCGAGAAAGGCCTGATCGTTCTGCGGGTGCACGTTATCATCGTAGGTCCCGTGGATGAGCAGCAGGCGGCCGTGCAGCTCGCCGGCCCGCTTGACCAGCGAGGTCCGCTCGTAGCCGTCCGGGTTCTCCGACGGCAGTTTCATGAAGGCCTCAGCCCACTTCGTGTCGTAGTAGCGCCAATCCGTGACGGGTGCGACCGAGATGCCGGCCTTGAACTCCTTGGAGCGCGTCATCAGGTTCAGCGTCATCGTGCCGCCGCCGCTCCATCCCCACACGCCGATGCGGCCGGGGTCGGCCCACGGCTGTGCCTTGAGCCAGCGGACGGCGTCGAGGAGATCAGCAGTCTCGGGCTCGCCCGACCGGCGCAGGATGGTGTTCTCGAGGCGCTTGCTAACGGCCGTCGCCGCGCGGTTGTCGACGCGCATGACGGCGAGTCCTTCCTGCAGGAGCAGCTGTTCGAAGAGCAGGTCGCGGCGCCAGGCGTTGGCTACGGTCGGCGCCGACGGCCCGCCGTAGACATAGACGATGACGGGGCATCTCTGCCCCGGCTCGAGTGTCCTGGGCTTCAGCAGCTGCGCCGGCATCCGGAATCCGTCGGCGGCCGGGATGGTCAGCGTTTCAGGATACTGGATGTCGAAGGCCGCGAGCAACTCAGGCCGTGGCGGTGCGATCGTGCGGATTAGTTCGCCGTCCGCGCGCCGAAGCGAGAGCGACGGCAGCGATCGGCTGTCGGAGAAGTCGTCCAGATAATAGCGCGCATCGGGAGCAAGCGAGATCCGATGGACGCCGGCCTCGGCCGTAATCCCCGACATGGCACTGCCATCAAACCGGACGCGATAGAGGTGCTTTTCGATGGATGACCGCTCCAGGGCCGTGAAGTAGACCCATCCGCCCAGTTCGTCGATGCCGGCGACGCCCTGGCGCACCCAGAAGGCGCTCCCCGAAGACGCAAGGGCCCAGGGCCCTTTCGTAACCTGGTTCACCAGCCGGCCCTCAAGAGTGTAGCGGTAGAGGTGCATGGAACCGTCCCGCTCCGAGGCCCACAGGAAATGGCGGCCGTCTGCCAGGAAGTGCAGGTCGTCGTGGCTGTTGATCCAGCCGGGATCTGTTTCGGTCAGAATCCGCCGGCTGGCGCCCGTCCGGCGGTCGGCGAAGTAGAGCCCGAGGCGCTCCTGACTGCGCGTGAGGGTCTGGACCGCGACCCGCGACGAGTCGGGCAGCCACTTGACACGAATCACGTACTCGAAGGGCTCGTCGGTGATCTGCACCCACCTGGAGGTGCCGCCGGTCTCCACGATGCCCACGCGCACTCGCGGATTCGATGTGCCGGCCTTCGGATAGCGCTGCCGGATCAGGCGCGGATACTGGGGCGCGAAATCGACGAAATAGGCGATCTCGACGGGGGACTCGTCGGTCTGCAGGTAGGCGAGCGCGCGCGAATCGGGCGACCACCAGTAGCCGATGTCTCGCCGGCCGAATACCTCCTCCCAGTAGACCCACGACAGCGTGCCGTTCAGGGTCGTCTCCGAGCCGTCGTGCGTGACTCGGCTCTCGGTCCGCGTCCCGATGTCGTAGATGTAGAGATCGTTGTCGCGCACGTACGCGAGGCGCGCACCGTCGGGGGAGAAACTCACCGACTTCTCTTCCGGCGGCGTGTCGGTGACACGGGCGAAGCGCGCCGAAGGGAGCTCGAGCAGGAAGAGGTCGCCGCCGAATGCGTAGACGGCCTGGCGTCCCGCGCCGTCTACCGCCGCAGGCCACTCGAGCACACTGTCCGCGGGCGCCTTCGCCATGGCCTGCTCCAGGCTGGACACGGCACGCCGCATGTCGAAGGCAGACCGCCTTTCCCCGGTCGCCGGATCGAGCCGCTCGAAAGTGCGCTCGGCCGCGAGCCGACGACCGTCGTACATCAACACCGCGCCGTCCGCGCACCAGGCAAACGACGGAATCTCAGCGACCCGGCGGCCCTCGTCTCCGAAAACCCACTCGGCCGTCAGTTTTTGCGGCACCGGGGAGGTCTTTCCCTGCTGAGGGAGGGCGAGATCCGGCCGATCGGCCAGGGCGGCACCCAGCAACCAGGCAAGTGCTGCCATCCAGACACGACGCGTCATATTCTGTCTCCAGGAGTGAATAAGGAATTTGTTTTTCGTGCTGCCGGCAAAATAGCATAGCCCGACCCGAAAAATCCGCTGAAATAGTCTCGTAAAATCGGTGACAGGCTACTGAATCCAATTTTTATCGTACGATATGCTCAGGATGCGGATTTTCTTCCGTTAGGGTATGATTACATGACAGCCGCAGTGTCCAGAGGTTGAAGGGAATCCGCTGCGGCGTATTCCCCGGATTTGCAGGGAGGCTCGAGTTGGCGGAACGATCGCGGGACTGGCTCCGGCAGGCGGAGTCTGACTTGAAGCATGCAAGAAACGCTCTGGAGGATGGAGACTACGACTGGGCGGCCTTCGCTTCCCACCAGGCCGCTGAAAAAGCCGTCAAGGCCGTCTATCAGAAACTTCATCGGGATGCCTGGGGTCATACCGTGAGCATGCTGCTTGGGGAACTGGCGACGGAGGTCGCATCGGCCTCGGATTTGATTGCTCCTGCCAAGGCTCTGGACAAGCATTACATTCCCACACGCTATCCCAACGGATTTGAACGGGGCGCTCCGGTGGATTTTTATACGCACGAAGAAGCCGAGCGTGCAATCGGGGATGCGGAGACAATCCTTGAATTCTGTAGAGATCAAGTCGGTCGATGAAGCTCGCGTCCGGCGCCGCATGCACCAATACGCCGAACAGCTCCTGTCTTACCACCCAGACGTGGAAGAAGTGGTCGTTTTCGGATCATTCGCCGATGGAACTTACGCTCCCGGCAGCGACATCGACGTTCTCATCATCCTCCGCCGTTCCGACAAGCCTGTTTGGGATCGAATCCCCGAATTCTTGCCCGGAGCATTTCCTGTCGGGTTGGACCTGTTCCCTTACACGCGCGCAGAGCTTGCCCTCATGGAAACTTCGCCGATGGCAACCGCGTTCCGGCGCAGCCGCTGGCGCTACCGGCGGAACGCCGTGCGCGGCGATTTCCGACAGCCTGGGAAAGAGTGAATATAGTAACAGGGGATGTGCCGGCGCATCGGAGCCATGTCTTGTTGAGAATCAGATATTATAGTGACTTTATTCCAAGGATAGATGTGTCGCCTCTTCAGGGCTCTCGACGGTTTTTGCATGCTACCGGGGGCTGCGCTGCGCTTGCCCCCGGCTATTGTCTCTTCGCCCCTCCAGGGCTCGCGGAGGAGTCTCGCAAGAGAAACTAATTAGTTGCTGTCGCGTAACTCCCTTTTGGGACCGGATCTTCCGTCAACCAGACCAATCACGTGCGGGCGGGCTTTAGCCCGTGCCCGGCATACCTGAATGGGGGATCGTGCTTCTATCCACAAATTACCTTGAAAACAAATGAATTACGCGCATGAAATCGACCCTATCGTGGTTGTTGTCTTCAGGGCACGGGCTAAAGCCCTTAAGCGCTAAGATAAGTCATTTCGGCATCGCTTACCTGGCCTTGGACCTGGACTTGGACTTCGACGT
>CAYGWQ010000213.1:0-9826 GCA_964353465.1 uncultured Acidobacteriota bacterium
CGATCATTCTTGCGGTGTTTCTGGTGGGACTCGGGATCGGCAGCAGTGCGGGGGCCTTGCTGGCCCGCAGGTCTCGAAAGCCGCGCATTGCGCTGGGGATCTGCCAGATGCTGCTCACCGGAGCCGCCGCGTGGGCGGCCTTGATGATTGCCCGGTCGATTCCGTACTGGCCGATCAATCCCAGTCTCTCCACAAGCGCCTGGGCGCCGTGGTACATATTCCAGCTCGACATCATCCGCGCCTCCTGGGCGGTGCTTCCCGCGGCCGTGTTGTGGGGCGCCAGTTTTCCGCTTGCGCTGGCAGCCGTTGCCTCTCGCGGCCAGGATCCCGGCCGTATGGTCGGTAGCGTCTACGCGGCTAATACCCTGGGTGCGATCATGGGCTCGCTGTTGTTCAGCATGCTTGTCATCCCGCAGGTGGGCACGCAGTGGGCCCAACGCCTGCTGATTATCCTCTCGGCATTTTCCGCGGCGGTTGCTCTGTTGCCGGTGTTCCTGCCCCGTCCCAGGGAGGCAAGGCCCGGCGAAGAATCCGCTCCGCAGCCGGCCTTTTCTCTGACCGGATCCGTTTTCACGTTGCTTGCACTGGTGCTGGCCGGCTTCCTGGCAATGGGTGTTGCCAGGGTGCCCTGGGAGATGGTCGCCTTTGGACGTTTCTCGGCAACCTGGATACCCTGGTCGGTGCCCGGGATTGTAGCCGAAAAAGATGTGCCGGTGAGCTCCGGCAGCAGCGTGTATCGTTATTGCACCTATGTTGGCGAGGGAATGAACGTCTCTGTCGCCGTAACCAAATCGACTTCGGGTTGGCTGTATTTTCACGGCGCCGGCAAGGTGCAAGCTTCCAGCGATCCGCAGGACATGCGCCTCCAGCGCATGCTCGGCCATCTGTCGGTCCTGGCGCGCAGAAATCCCGATGAGGTGAGGGATGTGCTGGTAGTGGCCTGCGGCGCCGGCGTGACCGCGGGATCGTTTGTGCCGTACCCCTACATCCAGCGCATCACCATATGCGACATTGAACCGCTGGTCCCCAAGGTGGTGACGCCGATGTTCGGCAAGGAGAATTACCACATCGTCGACGGCATCGACAAAGAGAATCCACGCAGGGTAAATGGGAAAGAGGTCAAAGTCGTTTACGACGACGGCCGGCACTATATACGCACGCTGCCGAAAGAAGAGAAATTCGACATCATCACCTCCGATCCGATCGATCCTTGGGTTAAGGGGTGCGCGGCGTTGAACACGATTGAGTATTACCAGATGTGCCGCGACCATTTGAAGCCCGGCGGAGTCATGAGCCTGTGGATACCTCTTTACGAAAGCAACATCGAAACGGCGAAGAGCGTGATTGCCACATTCTTCCAGGTCTTTCCGAACGGCATCCTCTTCAGCAACGACACTAGCGGCGAGGGTTATGACGCGGTGCTGTTGGGCCAGGTCGAGCCGACGGTGATCGACCTGGACGCGCTGCAGGCCCGGTTAGACAGCGGCGATTATTGGCCCGTGAAGGAATCCCTGATGGAAGTCGGATTTACCGCCCAGGGAGAAAGCGCCGGGCTGGCTCCCGGCGGTCCCGGAGTCGCGGTGGCCCTGCTGGCCACGTATGCCGGGCGAGCGGCCGATCTGAAGGAGTGGATGAGGGACGCTCAGATCAATACCGACCGGAATTTGCGCCTGCAGTATCTAGCCGGGATGTGGCTCAATTTTTACATTGGTACGGAAATCCTGAGCAGCATCCTCGGGCACTACCGGTTCCCTGACGAGATTTTTGTCGGTTCGCAGGAACACGTTCAGGCAATGCACGAGGCCCTGAAAAACGCGGGACGAACCCGCTAGCTAGTTTCTGTCGCGAAACTCGGTTGCAGAATGTGCCGGCCGAGCCCCGGAGGGGCGGAAAGACAATAGCCGGGGGCGCAAGCCCCCGGATAGGATGTTGCATTAAAGGAGCCCCGGCAGGGGCGAAAGATCTTTATTCGCAGCAATTTTCTGTCGCCCCTCCGGGGCTTGACGCTGATTTCGTGCCTAACCCCGGGCTTGCGCCCGGGGCTATTATCTTGCCGCCCCTTCGGGGCTGGGCCGGAGTGATGAGGGAGTTTCGCGACGGAAACTTGCTAGTGTCTGTCGCAAACCTCGTTCTTCAAACCGAATGACCGCCTTGTTGTCGTGGGCGCGGAATTGGACGCGGACGTGGACCAGCCTTGCCGCAAAAAACACTGAAGCATATGACATTTGGCAGATCATGCTCAATAATTGCAGTGTCTGCGTCCAGGACGACGTCCACGTCGAAGTCCACGTCGAGCATGTATGGCGTTTCGCGCCAGAAACTGGCCGGGATCGGGGGATGAATCGCCCCGCTACCTTGAGGAGAATGTCAGTTCACCGAACATCTCGGGAACATGGAAGTTCGGCTGCGGCGTCCGCGTGGGGCGCCAGGCGGAGTAAAACCGGGACGGCTCCAGCCCCTCGACACGGAAAAAGTTCACTCTCCAGACCGCTTCCGGCCGGAACCGCGCGGTAAGGCAGCTCATCGGGATTGCGAGCTCTGCCGTCCAGACACGGGCGAGAGCATCCACGGTCGCCTTGCTCCTGAGGTCGCAGAGGAGCTCTGATTTGCGCCCCGCCGAGATATCCAAATCCAGATTGATATCCAGGTCCAGCCAGCTTCCGTTGGGGCTGATTTCCAATTCCTTGTAATGCCTGGGGCCATCGGTATCGGGCTGGATGAAAACTTCAGCGACGTCCCGCAGCCAGAGCTGATCGCGCCTTGTGTTTGCCTCCGGGAAGACATGGATTTCCCGATAGCGCGCCCGAAAACGCAGGAACAGGAATTCTCGTGACCAGAGCAGGCGAACTTCGGTCACACGCTGCGGGTCCGCATGTTGGCCCTGCCAGTCGGAACAAAAAACAACCGGCTGGGCACTTTCCCAGGCTGCGCTCTGAGGCAGGCCCTCCCGGTTCGTCGGCGTCAGCAGTCTCGCAACAATCACCCGGTTACTGCCTCGGCTGCAATCAGAATCTGGTTGCATTTGTGCTCCCTCAAAAAAGCGCGCTACTGGTTCACGTGGACCACCTTGGCGGGCGGGAAACCGTTGAACCAGGTGGACGAAGCGCTGCTATAGGCGCCGATATTTTCCGAATAGACCAAGTCGTCGTTCTCCAGGTCCGGCAGTTCTTCAGACTGCGAGATGGTATCTAGACCGTCGCAGGTCTGTCCGAAAACGGCACAGATTTCCGTCTTGCCCTTTTTGAAAGCTTTGATGTGATACTGGCAGTGGTCAAAGATAATGCCCGAAAAGGTGTGGTAGACCCCGTCGTTGATAAAGTAGGAGGTCTTGCCGTCCCGCACCGCTTTTCCGATGACCTGCGCAACCAGGATTGCGGCCGTAGCCACAAAAAACCGGCCCGGCTCTGCAAGAATCTGAATGTCCGGCGCAAACAACCGGTCAACCTCCGCATTGATGATTCTTGCCAGCACGGCGAAGGGCTTGACGTGGCGGTCATAGGGCACCGGGAAACCGCCGCCGATATCGAGTATCTTGATCTCATGGCCGCGCGCCTTCGCCTCCTTCATCACCGCCGCCGCCATGTTCAGGGCTTGGACGAAGTTCTCGAAATTCGTGCACTGGCTGCCGACATGGAAACTCAAGCCTTCGACCTCCAATCCGATATGGAAGGCTGCCAGGATCAGGTCCACCGCTTCCCCAGGATCGCAGCCGAACTTGGAGGAGAGTTCCACCATCGAACCGGTGTTCGGCACCCGTAACCGCAGCACAACGCCGGCATGGGGAGCGTAGCGCTTGATCTTATGCAACTCATTCATGTTGTCATAGGTGACAAGCGGCTTGTACCGGTCGAGAGCATCCAGCGTTTCCTTGGTTTTGGTGGTGTTGGCAAAGATGATCTTGTCCCAGATGAAATCCTGTTGCTCCCTGGGGGGAAGATCCTTGATGTTTTCGTAGACCAACATAAACTCCGGCAGCGAGGCGGCATCGAAGCTGGCACCGGCCTGGTACAGCGTCCGGACAATCACAGGGTCGGGATTGGCCTTCACGGCATAGTACGCCTGCACCTTGGGCAGGTGCCTTTTGAATTTGGCGTAATTGCGGCGGATGATGTCGTGATCAATCACTACGACCGGCGTGCCATGCTTTTTGGCAATGGCCTGGAGCTGTCTTGTCGTGGGCATGCATGCCTCCCAATGTGAAAAAGCGGAAAAAGGGACATTCCGATGTATCTCTGGTCGGAAAGCTCTGACTGGACAGGGTGCAGTCCGGGATGTTTCCTTTCCTGAACTTGACTAGTCTCGTATCTGTCACGAAACTCGCCCAGCCGTCCAGGCATGCCCCGGAGGGGCCGAGAGATAGTAGCCCCGGGCGCAGCCCGGGGTCGGATCGAAAAAAGATGCAGAGCCCTGGAGGGGCGACAGAAAATGCTGCGCACAAATGTCTTTCGCCCCTGCCGGGGCTCCATTATTGCAATGTCCTATCCGGGGGCTTGCGCCCCCGGCTACTATCTCTTGGCCCCTTCGGGGCGTTGGCGCCAGGGCTCGAACGGAGTTTCGCGACGGAAACTAGTCCAGAATCGGGCCGGTGCCGTTGATCATTTTTACCCGGTTATGGAGGAAATACTCCTTCGTCAGAGCTTTGATCATGGTATCGCGTTGATCGTAGAGTCGTCTCAGCTTCCGTAGTTTGTGTTTTGCCAGAGCGTAGTGGGTGAGAATGGGCATGGCGATCGTGGTGTCGGTGTAGCAGACGACCGCGTCCGGTAAACGGTTCGGATCCACCTTTCCCCAGCTCACGGCCTCGCTCGGCGTCGCGCCGCTCAGGCCGCCGGTATCGGGACGCGCATCCGTCACCTGGAGGAAAAAGTCCTGACCGTACTCCTTGATGCGCAACACTTCCTGGATTTGCGGCTCTGTTTGCAGCATGAAATTCTTGGGACTGCCGCCGCCCCAGAGGACCACGGCACTGCGGCCGCCCGACCGCTTGGCTGCGAGAACGAAGGCGGTGGTTTCATTGACATCGATCGATGGATTGACACGCAGCTTGTTGCCACGCAACTCCACTCCGGCCACATTCATCCCGATGGTCGAGTCACCGGGCGACGACGTGTAGCATGGGACACCGGCTCGATACGCCGCGGCCAGTACCGACACGTCTTTGAGGCCAGCCTGACGCTCCCATGCGGCGGCATATTTGCCGATCAGGTAATGGAGCTCGGCCGAACCCATTTCCTTCTGGAATTCGGGCTGGATGAGGATGCTCCGGAGGATTTCATCGGTAGCCATCAGACAGTCGCTGTACCCTAACAGCACATCGTACACGCGGACGATGTCATTGTTGCGCAGTTCCGTGTCGTCCATGGTAAAGCTGCCGACGCGCACCGGGTAGTTGAGGGCGAAATGCAGGTCGTGATAAAGGTTTGCGCCGGTGGACACGATCCAGTCGACGAAGCCGGCCTTGATGAGCGGCACGATCGAGGAACAGCCAAGGCCCGCCGGGGTAAGCGCGCCCGAGAGGCTCATGCCGATGGTCACGTCCGGCGCCAGCATCTTTTCGACAAACAGCTGACACCCTTCCTTGAGCCGTGCGGAATTGTAGGCGAGGAATGCTCCATCCACAATGTCAGTCAGCTTTTCCCTGCCCGTGAGGTTTTTGGGGAGGATGCGTTTTCCCGACAAATAGGCATCCCGGTGCGGACACTTCTTCCTCCTCATCCAATCCGGCAGCTCCGAGAGGTCTTCGCGATAGCGACGTTTCGTCTTTTGAGCTTTGGCCATAATATCCATCCCATTCCTCGCGCGCACCATACCGATGCGGCGCCTGTTGTTTCTGGTTGGCAATGCGGCTTTAGCCTACCATAGCGGAATGGAGGGGAAAAGCGGCGCAGGCAATTTTGTCGTACTGCGAACTCGCAGATCCCCCGCGCGGAGCAAACTATGCATAGCGGCCTATGTCGTATCATCATGGCTGCTCAGAGCCCGGATTGGGAAACTGATAAAAATGGGACACGGATGAACACGGATCGTACAAGCATCTTTCGCCGCCGCAGGGGCCAGCGCTTCGCGCTGCAATGTCTTTGCCCGAGTCCGCGGGAAGGCCCACTTCATGGCCCTCGGACAATATGGGATGTCCGGCGGGCCTTCCCGCGGACTCGGGCAAAGACGTTGGCCGGAGGCAGCCCCTGCGGCGGCGAAAGATGCACATCCGCGTTGCCCATATGTGTTTGATCCGTGTGAATCCGTGTTGATCCGTGTCCTAATCTTTGTCCCATATTTATGTCGCTATGTTAATTGTAAGGAATTCCGCCAAATTCTCACCTGCTCTGTGAATTCCTTGGCAAGTTTGCCGGGTACCGATTATTCTCAGGGTCATGAAAATGGCAAAAGCGCGGAAGGAAACCCGACCAATGCCCTCGGCGCTCGGATTTTCTATGCCGGCCGAATGGGAGCCCCACGAGGCCACCTGGCTCGGCTGGCCTCACAATCCGACCGATTGGCCGGACAAGCTCGACACCATTCGCTGGGTGTACGGCGAAATCGTGCGCAGGGTCTCGCCGGGCGAGATCATTCGGATGTTGGTCAATTCCAGGGCCGGCGAGCAGGAAGCCCGTCGCTATCTCACGCGCGCCGGCGCCGATGTCGGGCGCGTGGAATTCATCGTCCACCCCACCAACCGCGGGTGGACGCGCGACAGCGGTCCGGTCTTTGTCCGGAGGCATGCCGGCGGTAGGCTGGAAACCGCGATTGTTCATTTCCATTTCAACGCCTGGGCGAAATACTCCGACTGGCGCAAGGACCGGAGGGTGCCGGAGATCGCGGCAAAGCGGCTTCGGAAGAGGCTGTTCCACGCTCAGGTCGACGCGCGCGATCTCGTGCTCGAGGGAGGCGGCATCGACGTCAACGGCTGCGGCACGCTGCTGACGACCGAGGAGTGTTATCTGGACGAGAACACGCAAGTGCGGAATCCGGGCCTGGGCCGCATGGAATTCGAAACGGCGCTCAAATCATGCCTGGGGGTGACCAATGTACTCTGGCTCGGCGGGGGCATCACCGGGGACGACACTCATGGCCACGTGGACGACATTTGCCGCTTCGTAAATCGGAGGACGCTGGTGCTCATACGGGAAGAGAATCCCGAGGACATCAACTACCGTCCCCTGGCCGAGAATTGGGAGCGGATACAGGATTTCCGCCTCGAGGACGGGACAAAGCCCGAAGTGCTGGCGCTCCCGATGCCGGGACCCATCTATTTCGACGGAGAGCGTCTGCCGGCAAGCTACGCCAATTTCTACATCTCCAACGCGGCGGTGATTGTGCCGACCTTCAACGACCCGCATGACCGTGTCGCACTCGGTATCCTGAGTGAGGTGTTTCAAGACCGGGAGGTGATCGGCATTCACGCGGTCGATCTGGTGCTCGGCTTCGGCACGCTGCACTGCCTCACACAACAGCAACCCGCATGCCGGGGCGGCCCTGAAACCGAAGAACCTTGAGGCGGCCCTGCCGCGCCGGGCTCCCTACTTGCTCCCTCTCAAGACCATCAGTTCCAGATCCTCTTTGAGGCTTTGCAGGTCCTCCTCATGCTCCACTTCCTGTTGGAGGATGGTCAGAGCGAGATTGTACGTCACGGTGTCCTTATCCTTGGTGACATCCATCAGGTGCTTGTAGGTCGAGATTGCGCATTGCTCGCCGGCAATGTTCTGGTTGAGCAGCGCGGCAACGTAGGGATCGTCGGGGGCATCGTAGGAACAAGGGCTGCGATCGAACCATTGTCTTGGACTTGTAACCGGCGCGCCTCCGAGTTGGATAATCCGAGCAGCGAGCAGTGTGGCGTGGTTGAGCTCTTCGGCGGCATGCAGATTGAGTTCCGCCGCTACTGCGTCCTTCATCGGGCCCTTGATGACTTTGGCGCCCAGCCAATACTGGTAGTATGCAAGCCACTCGCTGGCGAATGCGCCATTCAACAGGCTCAAGAGCTCATTCACATCCATGCCAATGATTTCACGTCCCCTGGTGCCCATCGATTCCTCCTGTGTGTGACTGGATTCGCCGCCTAGGCGGCGATGAATTTATTGTGTTCGGACGAATACCGTGAAGGCCTTGAATTGCACCTTGCCCCAAGCGGCATCTTTGAGCGCGGGAATCCGGAAACCACCGCAGGTATCCGGCCACATCTTGTCGTAACAAATCACAATGCGGCGTTTGATTCCTGCCGACGAAAGGGAGCCGCGCCCGGGATCAAGGTCGTCGACACGGAAGGACTCCAGCTCCGGATAATAATATTCCAGCAGCGGGTAAACCTTCGGCGCGGAAACGGCATCCCCCTCACGAAGCGTCTTGCTGAGATAGGCGGCGGTGCCCCGCCAGTCCGCGGGTTCGTTGTATGCGTGGCTCTGGCCGATATAGACGGACATGAGTATCAGGATTCCCGCATACGCAATCGCAGGGGAGCTGAGCTGATAGGGCAGGTGCGGCAGGATGGTGAGCCGCTCCCCTACAAAGGACAAGCCATAGCCGGCGATGAGCAGCAGCGGCGGCGTGGCGTGCAAGATGTGCCGGATGGCAAAAAAGTACCCCGCCCAGACCTCCGCCAGCAACAGAGCAGGGATCGGCACGAGAAACCAGGTCAGCAACCATAGCAAGGAATTGCGGCGTTCATGACGCAGCAGGGCCCGGATTCCCGTCGTCAGGCCAATCAGCAGCAGTCCTGCCGCAGGATAGCTGTTGTCTCCCAATTCCTTAATCAACCTCAGGATCAATTTCGGATCCATAATCTCGGAAGGGGGGGCAAGCATCGGCTTGGCCCATGCGAATCTCATCCAGGGATAGAACAACGCCAAGGCGGCCAGCGCTGCCAGCCCGTAAAAAGCAACCTGTAACCACCCCAGAGTAACTTGCCCGGCACTTCCCTCCCCGGCTTCGCCCTCGCCAGACGCCGGTTCCGAAGGCAATTTCAGGATCACAGACAGCCCAAGGCAAACCAATTGGGAAAGGACGATCAAGCCCCCCAAAAAGCTCGTATAGAGGAGCAAGGCGAGTACCCCGGCAACGAGCAGCCATCCTTGCCAGTGCCGTTCCTTGCCGAACAGTTGTCGCAGCAGCAGGTCATAGGAGAGAAGCGTCAGAAACATCAACAGGGCGTAAGGCCTTGCTTCCTGACTGTAATGGTAAGCCAGCGGGTAAAATGCGAACAGGACCGTGGCGTACAATGCCACGCGATTGCCGAACAGGAAGCGCGCGATGCGATAAAAAATCCAGATGGAAAGCGTTCCGAAGATCACTGCGTGCAGGCGCAACGCCCAGGTGGAGTCGCCCAGCAGAACCGTCATGCCTTTCTGGATAAAAAAATCGAGCGGCGATGCGAGGTCCATCCCATCGCGCAGACGGGTCAGAATCTCGGCCGGCGATCCAAACCGGATGATGCGAGCCTGCATCAATTCATCCACCCAGAGCTGCCGAGTTCCCAACAGGAGAAGGCGGTGCAGAAATCCTATTCCCAGAATGATGGCGATATACCTTTTCATGACGGAAGCACCGAAGATCCGTTGCGTTACAGGCCTAGAGCGTAGCCTCTTCCGGTGCAGAATTCAAGAACTCCCGGCCGTTGAGAGGGATCGAAAGATGGCGTGGCAGAAGCGAACCGCAACAACGCTACGGGGTGAGCAGGGCCGTACCCGTGAGGTCACTGACCAGAAACAGGTGGTAGATCAGGATCGCTATGTAAAACCAGAGGCACAATCTGGCCATGTAGCGGGCGAGCAGCCATTCTTTGTGGAGAATGATGATGGCAAGCGGAAAAGCGGTCATTACCGCTTTGAGGCTGAAG
>CAYGWQ010000214.1:0-9809 GCA_964353465.1 uncultured Acidobacteriota bacterium
TTCAGGTCGCGGTGGATGACGCCTTTTTCGTGCGCGGCTTCGGCGCCTTCGGCGATCTGGCGGCAGACCTCCAGGGCTTCTTCAACAGCCAGGGGTCCTTTCAGCAGGCGCTGCGCCAGAGTCTCGCCCTCTACGAGCTCCATGGCGAGAAATCGCTTCCCCTACGCCTGCTCCAGCCCGTAGATGGTCGTGATGCTGGGATGGTTCAGCGAAGCAAGCAGCCGGGCTTCGCGCTCGAAGCGTGCCAGCCGCTCCGGATCGCCGCTGAAGATGTCCGGCAGCACCTTGACGGCGACCTGCCGCCCCAGGCTGGCGTCCTCAGCGAGGTAGACGATGCCCATGCCGCCCTCGCCGAGCTTCTCCAGGATTTTGTAGTGAGACACCGTGCCGCCGATCTCGGTCATACCGGCCTCCATCGGTGTGCCGTGTTTCGATCAGACTCTCAGGAACTTGCGCCCATTATAACCGGCTCGCCCCATTCTCAATAAAAATCTTGCCGCATTCCCACATGCGCCAGGGTCGCACCCTTCAAAAAATACAAAAGAAAGATGATCGAGGCCTGGAATGGAGCGCGGGCGTCTCGCGTTGGGCGTCGAGCGTCAGGCGTCTCGCGTCGGGCCTGCGCACCGTAAACGCAATTTTCCGAGCAAAGGCCGCCTCGTTTACGTGCACGCCCGGCCGGCGAGGACCGGCATGGAAGCACTAGCGCATCGTGATCTCACGCAGCTTGGCAAAAAAGGACTTCTTGCGTGGGCTCGAAATCCCCCAGTTCACGGGCACGCTCTGGTAACCGTCGTCAAAGCTCTCCCCCGGCATCCGCCAGTCGAAGAAACCCCAGGACGCATATTCACCTACGGCTGCCGTGAAATGGTTCTGCGGCTTGTCGAAATCGAAATGATCGTCTTCGTTGAACAGCACGGGCATCGGTCGATAGCCTGCCACCCGGCGGCATTGGCGCACCATCTCGGCGATGCGCTCAGGCTCCTGGACACCGTTGCCGTGCAGGAGCAGAAAATCCGAGGCGCGCACTACGTTTTCCTTGGGAATTGTACCGCCGCCGTAGCTGGTGCCCGCCGGCAGCCGGCGGCCGTCGCGCGCGCGTTTCCGCGCACGCTCGATCAACTCGTGCACCCTGTCCGGGCGCAGGATGGCGTGGTCATAACGGACGTTGCACTCATTGTTTACTTCCAAGAGCACGTGGCTGTAGCCGCGCTCCAATAGCCAGTCGACCGCTCGGTCCAGCGCCACCTGGACCGCCAGCTCGTCCTCGAGGCGCTGGTCCTGGCCAAAGTAAAACACACCCAGAATGACGACCATGCCCAATTCGTCCGCACGGTCTAGAATACGCTGCAGGCGGTTCATATAGGCCGGCCGCAATTCGCCCCGCGGAGTCATGGCCGAATTGTGCCAGGGTTGGGACTGGGAATAGCCCTGCGGGCTGCCCCCCTGCAGGTTAATCGTGAAGGCCAGCAACCCATGCTCGCGCCATTGGGGCATGGCCTCGAGAAACTCGTGCGTGTTACGTTCCGCATCCCAGCGTCCCGTGTCGGGGTAGACCCACAGCCCGGCAGTCTCGGGACTCAGATCATCAAAGATACCCTGCACCATGCGGCTGTTCATCAGCAGGCCTTCGATGCGATGCCCATTCCAGTTTCGCCCCGCGTAAGTCGGCCGCCCGTTGATGTAAAACATCTCGCCGCGGATCTCGACTCTCGTGTACCGCCGTGGCGGCGTCACGGCGGCCTCTTGGACTGCCTGCCACACGGTAGCCGAAACCAGGACGAACAGCATGCAGCGTACGCTCATTCTTCTCCCCCTCGCACCCACCGGCAGTTGCCTGCAAACGAGTGCAACGATAGTAGTTTGCAATAATCGTATTCAGCTTTGTCCTGACGGGCCGCAGCAATAGATCCTGGAAGTCGAAACTGAAATTCGTGGCCGGTGAAACAGCCTTCATCCTGGCCTGATCGATAGTGCCGTCGGCATTGAGCGAAAAGAGGATGACATCATCCGCTTTCCACGGTGTCGCGACGGGCAACAGGTCCCAGTTTGGCTCACCCTTGAGAACCGATGCCAGGGTCTCGCTGATCGTCTCGCCTTCGAAGGCTGGCTTTCCGGTCAGGCATTCGCAGAGGATGCAGCCGAAAGCCCAGATGTCGGTGCGCTTGTCGACGGGCTTGCCTTTGGCCTGCTCCGGGCTCATGTAGGCGGCGGTGCCCAGGATCACGCCGGCGCGGGTCATGGCCGCCGTCAGGGTCGGGGATTGGGAAAGGTCGGCTGCGGCGGTTTCCTCCTGAAACGCTTTCGCCAGGCCGAAATCCAGGATCTTGACCTTGCCCTCAGGAGTGATCTTGATGTTGGCGGGCTTCAGGTCGCGGTGGATGACGCCCTTTTCGTGCGCCGCCTCGATTCCTTCGGCGACCTGGCGGCAGACTTCCAGGGCCTCCTCGACCGGCAAGGGCTCTTTCAGCAGGCGCTGCGCGAGAGTCTCGCCCTCCACGAGTTCCATCACGAGGAAACGCTTTCCCTCGGCCTGCTCCAAGCCATGGATGGTCGCGATGTTGGGATGGTTCAGCGATGCCAGCAGCCTGGCTTCGCGCTCGAACCGCGCCAGCCTCTCGGCATCGCCGCTGAACAGGTCAGGCAGGACCTTGATGGCAACCTGCCGGCTGAGGTTGGCGTCCTCGGCGCGATAGACGACACCCATGCCGCCCTCGCCGAGCTTCTCCAGGATCTTGTAGTGAGACATCGTGCCGCCGATCTCGGTCATACTTGCCTCCACCGGTGTGCCGTGTTTCGATCAGACTCTCAGGAACTTGCGCCCATTATAAACAGGGATTACGGCGATAGAATACTCAATTCCCTTAAAGTTACGGGGACGGGCGCCACAACCTCGAAATTTCACCGCAGAGCACGCAGAGGGTTTTTGCGTTTTTATGCACGAGTATTGCCGTGCCTGCGCGTGAGGCTGTCAGCGAAAAATTCTGCGGGTACGGTATCTTCTTTTGGCTTCGTGCACCCGGGACTGGTCCGCCCTCTCGACCCAATTCTCCACTTGCAAGCCCGGAACGCGCGCGAATTCCCGTGCGTTGTTGGTCACCAGCGCAACTCCCAGCACGAGGGCATGGGCGGCAATCCACAAATCGTTGTTGCCGATCAGGCGGCCGGAGTTTTCCAGCTCGCTGCGGATCTCGCCATAGCGTTCGCCGGCCTGCGAAGAGACCGGCACGACGGGGATCATCGTCGCCAGCTCAGCGAGTGCCTTATACGCTTCTTCCCGGTGCCGGCTCTTGCACGCTCCATAGCAGAGCTCGCCATGCGTGATCACCGACATGGCAACCTCCCCGACGCTCAGCTGCTTGAAGCGATTTAATACCGCGTCGGGCCGATTTTTCGCGATGTATATGCAGATATTGGTGTCCAGCAGATAGCGGAGGCGCATCAGAGAGCCTCCCGTTCCTGTGGCGGTGCATCCTCCCTGCTGCCCTCCATGAAATCATCGGGAAGGCCGGCCAACAGCTCGAATGCGGGCGCCAGGTTCAGGGCCTTCTTGCGCAACACGACTTCATCGCCGCGGCGAAAGATCTCCACCTCATCCACATCGAATTGAAATTCCTTCGGCAAACGCACCGCCTGGGAATTCCCGCTTTTGAAAACCCTCGTGGTCGCCATCGCCTCCTCCTTCCAGGATGTTATCCATGGCTCAAGTATACACGGCCAGTATATACATTGCAATTTACCGTTGAGGGAATTAGCGATTCTTGTCATGGTCGGCGCGACAAGAATCGCTAATTCCTTAAATCAAAAGAACGGCCCAATTCTTTAGCGCTAACCCCGCCCGGCAGGCCTCTGAACTGTACTTTCCCGAGCGTTTCCAACAATTACCGTCGTCAGTCCCTTGAGGAAGCGCCAATCCTATGTCGGTGAGCGGATGGTTCAGCAAAGATCACCAAGAAGCCGGAACGCCCCTGGGGAGGGATGAATAGTAAATCAGATTAAAGCTTCGGCCGCAGCTCTTGGTTCTTCGAGGTCTTTGCGGTCTTAGTGGTTCGTCATGCTGAGCCCCGAATCATCGGACGGGATTGCGCAGAAGGCCGACGCCTTCGACTTCCACTTCCACCACGTCCCCGGACGCGAGCGGTCCCACTCCTGCCGGCGTGCCGGTGGCGATCAAGTCTCCAGGCAACAGCGTCATGATGCCGGCGAGGAAGCGGATCAACTGGCGGACCGGGAAAATCATCTCGCGCGTACGCGCCTGCTGGCGGAGCTCCCCGTTGACGCGGGCCGCCACCATCACATTCGTGGGATCGAGTTCCGTCTCAATGACGGGACCGAAGGGGCAAAAGGTGTCAAATCCCTTGCCCCGCGTGAATTGGACATCCTTCTTCTGCAGGTCCCGTGCGGTCACATCATTCACACACGAATAGCCGAGAACGTACCGGAGAGGATCCTCTTCTTCCGGGATATTGCGGGCGTTCCTGCCGATGATCACGCCAAGTTCGGCCTCATGGTCCACACGCTTCGATGCCGCGGGAAGAAGGATCGCATCGCCCGGAGATATCACCGCGCTCGGCGGTTTCAGGAAGATGAGGGGCTCCTCATCCGGCGGAGCATTGCCCATTTCCCGCGCGTGGGCGGCGTAATTGCGGCCGATTCCGATAATCTTGCCCGGCAGCAGAGGCGCCAGCAACCGCACTTCGGCGAGAGGCAATGTAATCCCGGCAGGTTCCCGATCTCCCAGCAGCTCCCCGCGGAACACTTCGACGACCTCGCCATGGATACGTCCGCAACTTAATTTTCCCTTGTGATCAAAGCGACATAGTTTCATTGAACCTCCACAGTTTTGGCAGCAGCCTGGCTTTCGTTGCCGTGGGTGTCCACGGCGACAACCATGTATTCGTACTTTCTTCCCATGCGGACCTGATCATCACGATAGCTCAGGGTGGTCACCAGCTGGGTCTGGAGGAGGGTGCGCTCCGCGCCGCCCTCTTCCCGGCGAAAAACACGGTACCCGGCGAGATCCGCATCATCGGGCGGGCCCCACAAGAGCGTGACCGTACCGTTCTCTACCACAGCAGTGAGGTCTTTGGGCGCACCGGGCGGAAATGTGTCCACCGGAGCGACTCGCAGCAGGGGTGAGGCAAGGCTTTCCGCATAGGGATTCGCTCTACTGCCGACCACGCTCACGGCGAAGTGATAGACCTTGTCGAACTCAAAATCCCGGACCTCGAATCCGGGCATGGGTAAAGGCTCGGCATTGAGGGCAGCGGCCGGAACGGCCTTGGGATCTTCGGTACGATAGACATTGTACCCCGCAATGCGCGGCGGAACCGATCCGTCTCCATTCCTGTCGGGCGGCGTCCATGACAGACGGATGAGGTCGGGAAAGAAGGCGCAGGACAGGTCGGCAGGCGCAACCGGGATGGGGATGGGCGCAAGGAATGCCTGATTGCTCAATCCGGCGGTCTGATTCTTCCGGTTGAAGAAAAGGACCGCATAACGGAAGCTCCGGGCATAGAAGGCCGCAGGATCGGCGGCAGCGGATACATCCCAAAAGGCCAGCGTGCCCTCCCGCAGGTGGCGCGTGAAATCGGCAGCAGGCACGGAAAAAACCCTAACGCCGCGCGTCAGGAAGGCATCTTCCGGCACCGGACCGGTATCGCTCCGGCTATCGGCTCCAAGGCGGATTACCTCGATGCGGCCCATAGTCGTGACGCGCGATCCGTTGGTATTCACCGCGGGAGGGGTGACTGTAAGCAATATCCTATCAGAAAACTGGCGCGCGGCCAGATCGGCAGCCGGCTTGGGCACCAGCACTTGCGGCGGTTGAGGATCTCCGGTCTTTGCACAGGCGGCGAAGCCCAGCAAGGCCAGGGGGAGCAGGCAGCGATGGAGGAGAAAACGGCTGGCAACCATCACAGGATGTACCGGCTGGTGTCCTTGTCGGCGACGATGCTGCTGAGCTTGCGGCACACATATTCCGCGTCAATCCGCACCGTCTTCTTTTTCATCTCGCTCCCCTGGAACGAAATGTCTTCCAATAGCGCCTCCATGATGGTGTGCAGGCGGCGGGCGCCGATGTTTTCGGAGCTGTCGTTCACAACGCATGCCATGTGTGCAATCTCGCGCAGGGCGTCGTCTTCGAACCGGAGCTTCACCCCTTCGGTCGCCAGCAGCGCGACGTATTGCTTGATCAGGGCGTTTTTGGGCTCCGTGAGGATGCGGGCGAATTCGTTTTCCGTCAGAGCCTTCATTTCAACCCGGATCGGAAAGCGCCCCTGGATTTCGGGAATGAGGTCCGATGGCTTGGAGACGTGGAATGCGCCGGCGGCAATGAACAGAATGTGGTCGGTGCGCACCATGCCATAGCGGGTATTGACATTGGTGCCTTCCACGATCGGCAGGATGTCGCGCTGCACGCCTTCGCGGCTCACGTCCGGACCGTGGCCGCTCTCCCGCCCGGCAATTTTGTCGATCTCATCCAGAAAGATGATGCCGTTATTTTCGACCCGCTCCAGGGCGGTCCGGGCGACTTGTTCCATGTCGATCAGCTTCTGCTCTTCCTCCTGCTCAATGTAATCCAGGGCTTCGTCCACCCGCAGGCGGCGTTTCTTAGGCTTCCCTTCCATCATGCCGCTCAGCAGGTCTTTCATGTTGAATTGGATCTCCTCCATGCTGGCGCCTTCGAAGACCTGGAACGCGAAGGGGCTCACGGGGTGCTCGCGGACCTCCATCTCGAGGATCCGGGGGTCCAGCTCACCGGCCCGCAGCTGCTTGCGCAACTTCTCGCGCGAGCGTTCCACGATGTCCAGGTCTTTGCGCGCATTGCCTGAACTCTGCTCCGCGGGCATGGGCTCGATCCCGGCCAGGAGCAGGTCCAGAACGCGTTCTTCGGCGTTGCTGTCTGTGGTCTCGGCGACCTCGGCGATACGCTCCATCCGGACCATGTCGACCGCCGTTTCCACCAGATCCCGGACCATCGATTCGACATCGCGGCCGACATAGCCGACCTCGGTGAACTTCGTCGCCTCAACCTTCAGAAAAGGGGAGTTGGCAAGGCGCGCGAGCCGGCGCGCAATCTCCGTCTTCCCCACGCCGGTCGGGCCGATCATGATGATATTTTTAGGCGCGACCTCCTCCGCCATTTCCGGATCCAGTTTCTGGCGCCGGACACGGTTGCGCAGCGCAATCGCGACGGCTTTCTTTGCCTCCTTTTGTCCGACAACATACCGGTCGAGTTCAGCGACGATTTCGCTGGGGGCCATTTCGTCCAGTCCCCGTGCGGATTTTGCGTGGCGTTTTCGCACTTCCGGCGTATTCCTTTCCGGCACCGTACAACCGGTGCATCGCAGGCCCACAGCCTGCTCCGAATAAATCCAATCGAGGGATGGGTCTCAGCTGCGGCGCCGACCGCGTCTTCCCGGCTTCAGCTCCTCGACGATAATGTCTCCATTAGTGTAAATGCACATCTCGCTCGCGATCTTGACGGACTCGAGAGCGATCTCTCTGGCCGATAGCTTGGTGTGACGCAGCAGTGCCCGCGCAGCGGAAAGGGCATAGCTGCCCCCTGAGCCGACTGCCAGCGTCCCGTCATCCGGCTCGATGACATCGCCGGTTCCGGAGAGCAAATAAGTGGCCTGCCCGTCCGTGGCGAGGAGGAAGGCTTCGAGGTGACGCAGGGCCCTGTCCATACGCCACTCCTGGGCCAATTCCACAGCAGCGCGGTTCAAGTTGCCGTGGAACTGCTCGAGCTTGGCCTCCAGCCGGGCGAAGAGCGCGAACGAATCGGCCGTCGCGCCCGCAAAGCCTACCAGGATGCGGTCATTGTGCATGCGCCGGATTTTCCGGGCGCTCGCCTTGATTATCGTATCCCCCAGGGTAACCTGACCATCACCCGCGATTGCGGTTTCATCCCCGCGCCTGACAAGCAGGATGGTGGTGCCGCGAAATGAGGTAGTAGAATTGTCCATGAGAACGAGTATAGACACCGCTTGGAAGCAGTGTCAAGGAACCAGCTGCGAGGGAACCACAAAGACCTCAAAGAACACAAGGAACCCAAAACATGCCCTCCGGGAGGGATAAGCGGTGAGCGGGATTATCAAGGCCTTTGAGGTCTTGGAGGTCTTCGTGGTTGCTGTTTCCAGGCTACCGCATCGCTACAGGCGCTGGTTGTTACCGTCTAACGAGCGGCGGCTTTGCCAGATTTGCCTGCGCGGGTGCGCCGGCAGTGTGATTTAATGTAACGTCAGCGGCTGGGAGCAGGAGCCCACATGCTTCCGGCCTCGCGGGGATGGGTACGGAACAATGCTTGCCTGGTGAATGTCACAATATGACCAAACATCTCTATTATGAGGATTCCTACCTGACCGAGTTTGCAGCCACCGTGATTGACCAATGCACCGTGTGGCAGAAGCCGGCTGTGGTCCTGGATCAGTCCGCTTTCTATCCTGATTCCGGAGGGCAGCCCTGCGATACCGGCGTGCTGGACGGCGCGAGGGTGGAAAGCGTGGAGGAGGATGCGTCCGGAAGAATCATCCATGTCCTCGATTCATCGCCGCCTTCGGGAGAAGTGCAGGGCCGCATCGATTGGAGCCGGCGCTTTGACCACATGCAGCAACACACCGGCCAGCATATTCTCTCGCAGGCATTTCTCAGCGTCGCCAAGGCATCCACGCTTTCCTTTCATCTCGGCCTGGAGACATCCACAATCGATATCGACCTGGCGCAGGCGAATCCCGGAGTCTTGCAGCAGGTCGAAGACCTGGCGGCCCGCGTCGTCTTCGAGGACCGGATCGTCCGGATTCTGACTGTGAGCCGGCAGGAGTTGCAGAGCCTGGGAGTACGCAAGGAGTCGCAACGCGAAGGAGAAATCCGTGTGATCGAAATCGACGGCTTCGACCGCTCACCTTGCGGGGGAACCCACGTGAGGCGCTGTGGCGAAGTCGGGCTGATTTTCATCCTGGGGAGCGAGCGCTACAAGGGTGGAACCAGAATCGAGTTTGTTTGCGGCGGAAGAGTCTTGAGATCGTACCGGAAGGACCACGAGGTGTTGAGGGAATTGGGGAAGCTCTATTCTGCACATCCGCACGAACTCGGCAGTCTGACCGAGAAATTCCTTCAGGAACGGTCGGCCCTCCTGCGGGACAAGACGCACCTCGAGGGTCAGCTTCTTGAGATGGAGGCGCAAGAGTTGCGGGATCGTGCCGACAAGACGGGCGGCGTCGCAGAGGTTCATCAGAGTTATAGCGATCGCAAGATCGAGAGTCTGAAGATTCTGGCTCAGAAGATCACCGCTTCGCCGCGCGCACTGGCCATCCTGTGTGCTGCCCAGGAACCGGCGCAGCTGGTGGTTGCGCGCAGTGCGGACGTTCCGGGGGATTGCGGCGCAGCGATCAAGCTGCTGGCCGGCAGGCTGGGCGGCAAGGGCGGGGGCCGGCCGGAGTTGGCCCAGGCAGGCGGCATCGCAGGTTCCGCCCTCGAGGAATGGTCACGGGCGCTTTTGGACTATTTGCGCAGGTGCCGGCAGGAAACAGAATAGTCCATCCAGCTAGTTTCTGTCGCGAAACTCGTAATTCGACCCATAGCTCCGGCTGGATTGAAGTCAAATGTGGCGGCGGGCTTTAGCCCGCGCATTAAAGATAACAACCACGATACGGTTGAGTTCATGAGCGTAATTCATTTGTTTATAAGGCGATGTGTGCATTGAGGCATCGATCTCTCATTCATGTAAACCGGGCACGGGCTAAAGCCCGCCCGCACATGATCGCTCTGGTTGACGGACGAGTCCGCCCCAAAAGGGAGTTTCGCGA
>CAYGWQ010000215.1:0-9798 GCA_964353465.1 uncultured Acidobacteriota bacterium
GGAGATCGGAATAGCTCATGTTTTGCCTCTTCGGTGTGCGCCCTACTATATCAAAGCTTGGTTTAAATAGAGTGGATGATTTCTGCTCGCAAACACTATGCACTTTGGCCCTGGACCATGGCAGCGAGCAAGTAGCCGCGCTGCGCGAGCGGAGCTCTAACCCACCACTGCCATACTGGCACATCCGAGTCGGCCCTAATCGCAACCGGGGGATTTGGATTGTCAACTCAAGGCCTTTCTGAGCAAAATGAGAAGCCATAGAGCTATGATCGGCTCAAATCTTACTGACTGAGGTATCCATCAATACGGTCTCAAATTTGAGGAGGCTTCACAATGATTCTTCGGTTTAGCCTGCCACTACAAATCCGCGTTTTTGCTCCGACGTCTGATCCTCTCAATTGCCTGCAGACTGAATTTGAACACAAAGACCTCAGGTGCCTTGTTCGTCTGGTTGGTGGCGATGTGGTTAGCATCAGCAATGTTGGTCTCGACAAGGAAATGAGTGAATTCGTTGCGAAAATAGCGCCGGATCGCCGATGCCACCGAGATATCACGCAACTTGAATGCGATATCCACGATTCTGGAAAGCTCCAAAAAAATGTGGAGGAAAGAGATTTCGAAAAGTTGAGTAAGCTCCTGCACACGATAGCTAATCGTTGCTTGCGAGCAATTCGGAATTTTGGCATCGTCGGCGAGATCCAAGAGATACCCTTGCCGGAAGAGGGCGAAAAGCCCGATTGGAGGCTGCGAGCCTGGGCTGTCAAAACAAGCCCAGATGGAAAGGTTTGGACTCCACTGATAGCGGGGGGGGGGGGGGGGGAGGAGGCATTAATGGCTTTTCATCTGAAGAAAAAAGCTGAAATGAAGGCAGTGGTGTGGAAGAAAATAGCAGAAGCGATCCAGGACGACCGACAGGCCAATCCTGAGATGGAAATCACGATCAATGCATTAGCGCACCTTGATGTGAAAAACTATCGAATGGCGCTTTTGGAGTCGGTCATTGCTTTAGAGATTGCATTTGCTCGATTCCTTCGTGAAGACCTTACGAACCGTAGGGGCCTCAACAAGAAAAACCTCAATTCCTTCCTAACGCCAAACCTGACACTCAGCATTCGTCTCGCGGGACTCCTCAACTTGGCTTTGCCAGACACGGAATGGAAAAAAATCGATATCGCAAAGGTCCAAACTGCTGTCGGGTGGCGAAACAGGCTGGTTCACGACAGTGGGAAATTACAGAACATTCCGGCCAACCAGCTGCGCGAAGCCATCGCTATGGTGGTGGCTTTGGCAGTGTACTTGGGCAGGCAGGCTGACCAAGCCGCAGCATACCCGCAGCTTCAACAGTTTTCGGAGTATTTTCAAAACAGATTTGGGTTTTGGCCCACAATTTCCTTCCTTTACGATCACAACGTCAAAGTTCGGTTGGCCATCGTGTGGGAATTTCCACCAGAAGAAACGATCAAGGTCATCCGGGAAGATTTGGGGTCCTTCTGTCGACAAAGAGACCACAGATTTAATGCAACGAACAACCTAATCATCGAGTTTGCCAGTTTTCCCGACCGCCTCATTGCCAGATGGCGCGAAGGTAATTTAGAACGATTCGATTAGGCGATTTATATTCCAGTGGAAAGTGCGAGTGGCTTGTCATTTTCCCGGGCAGGATTTTGCGTAAAATTCCACTACGCTTTTCACTACGCCGGCCAAAGGCATAAAGAATTTCACAGGCCACGGTATCTTGTAACTTGTTGAATGGGAAGTATTTGGGAATTGGTAGCGCTACAGGGATTCGAACCCTGGTTTGATGGCTGAGAACCACCCGTCCTAGTCCCCTAGACGATAGCGCCGCGTCAGGTGTCCGCGCATACTACCAAACAGGACCTTCTCCCGTCAACCGCAAGTACCGATTGAAATCCGGGTGAACGAGAAAACCCCGCCGGCAAGAGAGCGCAAAACACCAAAACAAAAAAGCCGAAGCGAAACAAAGCAAGGGCCGGAGACTCCTGGAGTTATTATCTCTTGGACCCCCGGCTGGCGTCGCCGGCATTTGGCCAAATTCCTCGTTCATGTTAGCATCCCTCTTCCCGGTAAGGCTGACGAGTGAAAAAATATTCTGCGCTGCTTGTGATTGGCGGATCGGCTCTCTGGGGCACTGATGCCCTGTTCCGCCGCCCATTGACCGGCTTCCTGTCACCGGTAACGATCGTGCTCCTGGAGCATTGCGTGCTCGCTGTCGCGGTCTTCCCCATCCTCCTTGCGTGCCGTGCCGAGTTCCAGCGCCTGAAGGGGCGGGACTACGCCTTGCTGCTTTTTGTCGCGCTCGGGGGATCGGTTGCAGCCACGAGCTTGTTTACCTTTGCCATAAAGTACGGCAATCCAAGTGCCGTCGTCCTGCTGCAGAAAACGCAGCCCCTCTTCACCGTGCTGCTGGCTCGGCTGATTCTTGCCGAGAGGCCGGCAAGATGGTTCTGGCCTTGGTTTGCAGCGGCGATCGCCGGCGCTTACCTGATATCAGATCCAGATTGGAGTGGAAGCCTGGACCTGAATCCCGGGCACCCGGCGATCGTTCTGAGTGCACTCGGCGCCGCCGGGCTCTGGGGAAGCGCCACGGTGTGCGGCCGGTACCTGGTATCCCGTATTTCTACGCCCTTCCTCACGGCCTTGCGATGCGTCCTGGCGCTCCCGGCGCTGCTGATTCTCTATGGACTCCAGCCGGAACTACAGCGAGCGCTCCCGTCCCGCCTGGCTCCTGTTGCCGGCATCACCGCCATGGCACTGGTGGCAGGCTTGGCAGCCCTTCTCCTCTACTACCAGGGATTGAAATCAACCAGTGCATCGATGGCATCGGTTTGTGAATTGTCCTTCCCGGTCACTGCTGTAGTCTTGAACTGGCTGGTGCTGAAAGTGAGTTTGTCGGGTACTCAGCTGATCGGTTCGGCAATCCTGGTCGCAGCAGTAACAGTCATGGCCTTATTGAACGCCCGCGAGCAGGATCGCCTCGCTTACGCCGACGCTAAGCCCATTGGCTCCTAGACATTGCCGAGCCTGTTCGCACCAAACACGAGAACATGGATGGGGAAAAGGATCTTGCCTTGGGTTGAAGCGAAGCATATGATTTGGGGTTGGACAGATAAAGGAGCGAAAGTAAAGCCGTGCAGGGAAAAGTGTTGCTGGCATCTCCCCGGGGATTTTGTGCCGGGGTGGTACGCGCCATCGATATCGTGAATTTGGCCCTGGAGCGATACGGGCTCCCCTTATACGTAAGGCGTGAGATTGTCCATAACAAGTATGTCGTCAATGAATTGAGGCAAAAAGGAACGGTATTCATCGAGGATCTCGACGAAGTCCCTCCCGGCAGTCGCGTTATTTTCAGTGCCCATGGGGTCTCGCCCGAGGTCAGGATTGCGGCTGCGCAACGGCAGCTGAAGGTGATCGATGCCACGTGTCCGCTGGTCACCAAGGTACACATGGAGGCAATTAAATACGCTCGCGAGGGTTACACGATTATCCTCATCGGCCATGAAGATCACGATGAAGTGATCGGCACGCTTGGCGAAGCCCCTCATGCGATTCGGGTTCTGGTTACCATGGAACAGGTGGAAAATCTGGAGGTCCCGGATCCGAGCAAGGTGGCATATCTGACCCAGACCACGTTGAGCCTGGATGATACCAGGCAGATCATCGATAGGCTGCGGCAGAGATTCCCGCAAATTCACGGCCCGTCCTCTGAGGATATCTGCTATGCGACCCAGAACCGGCAGGCGGCGGTGCTCGAGCTGGCGAAAAGGGCGGAGATCATTCTCGTCGTGGGTTCGGCCAACAGTTCCAACTCCCGCCGATTGGTCGAAGTGGCCAAGAGCCAGGAAGTGCCGGCCTACCTGATTGATGATATCGACAGTATCCAGACCAGCTGGCTCGCGTCGGTACGCACTATTGGCCTGACGGCCGGAGCCTCCGCTCCGGAAGGGTTGGTGCAGAGGGTGATCCGCTATTTGCGCGAGATCGGCTATCCGGAGGTTGAGACGATTGGCTACATCCGGGAAGATGTCGAGTTCGCCCTGCCAGTCGAGCTTGCACGCGTGGTTCAAGTGCGCTGACGGGTCAGAGGGTCCCGGAGCCGTTCCACCAGCGTCTCAGGAGCAGGAATGACAGACGAGCTTACATTCGTAACCGGCGCCACCGGCTTCATAGGCAGCCATGTGGTGCGTCTGCTCCGCGCGCGGAGGGACCGCGTGCGCATCCTGGCGCGCGATCCGAATCGGGTGGAAAATATCGAGGGGCTCGGCTGCGAGATCGTCATGGGGGATCTCCGCGATGCGGCCTCGCTTGTGCGTTGCGTCCAGGGCTGCCGCTGGGTCTACCATGTCGGCGCCGACTATCGCCTCTGGTCGCGTAATCCCCAGGAAATCTACGCGAGCAATGTGGCCGGCACGCGGAATCTGCTGTCAGCCTGTTGTGAGGCCGGCGTGGAGAAGGTGGTATACACCAGTACGGTGGGGACCATCGGCATGCGGCCGGACGGAGTGCCTACGGACGAGGATACGCCCGTGGCGCTTGATGACATGATCGGCCATTACAAACGATCCAAGTTCATGGCCGAGCAGGTGGCACTGGAGTTTGCGCATTCCGGTCTGCCGGTGGTCATCGTCAATCCGACGGCTCCGGTTGGCTCCGGGGACATCAAGCCGACGCCTACAGGCAAAGTAGTCCTGGACTACCTCCGCGGACGCCTGCCGGCCTATGTCGACACGGGATTAAACATAGTTTCGGTGGAAGACGTGGCACAGGGACACATCCTGGCGGAGAGCAAGGGGAAGATTGGGGAGAGGTACATCCTGGGAGGAGAGAACCTGACCCTTCAGGAGATCCTGGAAATCCTGGCGCGCATCTGCGGCAGCCGCATGCCCAGGTTCCCGATGCCCTGGTTCGTGGCCCTGATCGCCGCTTATCTGGACCAGTTCTTCATGGGGACCATCCTTCGCCGGGAGCCGTCCATCCCGCTGGAGGGGGTGAGAATGGCCCGCCACAAGATGTTTGTCATCAGCGCAAAGGCGTGCCGCGAGCTGGGCTACAACCCCAGGCCTGCGGAACAAGCGTTGCGCGAGGCCGTGGATTATTTCCGCGGCGTGTGGCGCACACACTCTGCTCAGGACCGTATGTCCAAGGTGCGCGCCGGGGCCGCGTGATTTGCAGGGGAAATCCTGACACGGAACACCATGCGAAAACTGAATGCTGCTGCTAGAAAAACGGATCCGCCAGCGTGGGCGCTCCCCGTGGAAATGCAGGCGGCAGTCTACCGCGGCGCGAATCGCCTGTCGCTGGAAACGGTCCCGGTGCCGGAAATCACCGACCGGGAGATCCTCGTGCGGACTCACACTTGCGGCGTTTGTGGAACCGATCTCAAGAAAATCGAACTCGGCCTGGTAGCACCCCCTAGAATCTTCGGTCACGAGATCGCGGGAACGGTCGTCCGCACCGGCAAACTGGTGACCAAGTTCGCACCCGGCGACCGCGTGGCCGTGTATCATCATGTTCCCTGCCGGGATTGTTTCTATTGCCGGAAGAAACTGTTCTCACAGTGTGCCCATTATCGCCGCACCGGCACGACCGCCGGATTCGAACCCGCCGGCGGCGGCTTCGCCGCCTATGTCCGGGTCATGGACTGGATCGTTGAAGGTGGGACCATCGCAATACCGGATGATGTGAGTTTCGAGGAAGCCAGCTTTCTTGAACCGCTCAATACCTGTCTGAAAGCTCTGGAAACCGCGGCGCTGCGGGCGGGAGAGGTCGTTGTCATCTTCGGACAGGGCCCGGTCGGGCTTCTCCTGATGCAGGCGGCAATCCAGGAGGGGGCAGTCGTGGTCGGGCTCGATTTCATCCGGCGGCGGCTCGAGATTTCCCGGGAACTCGGCGCCCAATACGCGTGGCAACCGAACGAAGCAGACCTCGAACCTGCGATTGCGAAACTCACGGAAGGACGGGGAGCGGACCTGGCGATTGTTGCGACCGCTGATGCACGGGCGGTAAGCGCTGCGCAGGATCTGGTACGCAGGGGCGGCCGCGTACTGCTCTTCGCCAACACTGTCCCCGGCGAGGTGATCCCGGTCGACGTTTCGCGCATCTGCGTAGAGGAGAAGCAGCTGATCGGCAGTTATAGTTCCTCAGTAGAGCTGGACGAAAAGGTGGCCGACCTGATCTTTACCAGAAAAATCATTGTTGCACGCCTGGTCAGCCACTGTTTTCCATTGGAACGGTTCGCAGAGGCGATCCGCATTGCCTCTCATCCCTCTGAAGATTCACTAAAGGTTATAGTACGACCATGAGAGATCTGATCAAGGTTACCAGGGATAAGATGACCGCGGCAGTTCTATACGGAAAACAGGATGTCCGTATCGAGCAGATACCGATTCCGCGCCCCGAATCCGGTGAGGTTCTGGTTAGAATCAAAGCCGCTCTCACCTGTGGCACGGATTTGAAGGTCTACCGGCAGGGCTTCCATGCACGTATGATCGCCCCACCGTCGGTGTTCGGCCACGAGTTGGCCGGCATCGTCGAGGAAGTGGGGCCCAACGTGGAGAGCTTTACACCCGGCATGAGGGTTGTGGCAGCCAACTCTGCGCCATGCAACCAATGCTTCTTCTGCCGGAAACAGCTGGCCAACCTTTGCCAGGATCTGCAGTTTATCAACGGGGCTTATGCCGAATTCATCAAGATCCCCGAGAGGGTGGTGCGTCAGAACCTCCTGATCCTGCCCGACAGCCTCGGCTTCAGCGAAGCGGCGCTGGTGGAACCGCTCGCCTGCGTGCTGCGCGGCATCGAGGAGACGGGAATCACCGAAGGGGACACGGTAGTGGTCATCGGCCTGGGGCCCATCGGCTTGATGTTCGTGCAGCAGCTCAAGAGCCTCGGCACCACAGTGATCGCCGCAGGCAAGCGGCCCAACCAGCTCGCTCTTGCTGCCCAGATGGGCGCCGACTATGTGGTCGATTCGATCCATACGAATGTAGTGGAACAGGTGCGCAATTTCACCGACTGCCGGCGCGGTGCGGATGTGGTCATCGAGGCCGTCGGCGTAAGGGAAACCTGGCAGCAGGCCATGGGCATGGTGCGCCGCGGCGGCACCATCAACCTCTTCGGCGGCTGCCCTTCCGGCACTCACATCCCCCTCGACAGCACGCTCATTCATTATTCGGAGATCACCATCAAGGCGACCTTCCACCACACGCCGCGCCACATTCGTGAAGCGCTGGAAGCCATCCGGCTCGGACAGGTGCGTCCCCGGGCCCTCATCACCGGCGAGGAAAGCCTCACCTCGCTGGGCAGCGTTCTGGAGCGACTGTTGAACCGAAACGGGGATCTCAAGATTGCCATCATTCCCTGAGCCCTGCAGATCATGACGCCGCACAGGTACCATGGGAAACTGTCGCAAAATCCGGAGGCGGCATGAATCCGGAGCTTGCCGCTTCTTACCGTTGTGCCGAAGCGGTCGCGCGCGGGCGAGCGCGCAACTTTTACTACTCCTTCGTGGTGCTTCCCCCTGAGAAACGACGCGCCCTCTGCGCGGTGTACGCCTTCATGCGGTACTGCGACGACATCTCCGACGGATCCTGCCGCACGGCAGACAAACGCAACATGCTGCAAACATGGCGTACACATCTGAACGCAGCTGTGCAGGGCCGTTTCGACGGATCCCCGATTCTCCCCGCATTTCACGATGCGGTCCAACGGTTTTCCATCCCCACCGATTATTTTCACTGGGTGATCGATGGAGCAGAGATGGACCTGACCGTCGACCGCTACCGGTCCTTCACGGAGCTCTACCAATACTGCTTCAAGGTTGCATCCGCCGTCGGGCTGGTATGTCTGCAGATCTTCGGGTATACCGAGGAGGGCGCAAAGGAACTCGCCGAGCATTGCGGCATCGCTTTTCAGCTCACAAACATCCTTCGCGACATCAAGGAGGATGCCGGCATGGGGCGCATTTATCTTCCGGAGGAGGACCTCGAGAGGTTTCATTATCGGGCCGAGGACCTGCGACGCGGCGTCATCAACGAAAGCTTCCGGGAGTTGATGGCTTTTGAAACCGGCAGGGCCCGGCAATATTACACGCAGGCCCGAGGCCTGCTCCCCCTCGTAGATGCCGACAGCCGTCCGGCTCTCTGGGCGATGATGGAGATCTATCGACGACTGCTCGAGAAGATCGAACAACGCCGGTATGACGTTTTCGGCCCCGGCATCCGCCTTTCGCGTCCGGAGAAGGCCGCCATTGCGCTGAAAGCGCTCGCCATGCGTTTTCTCTAAAACTCAAAATTGGCGAGCGAGCCGCTGGTTTGCAGAAGCTCCACTTGCCGCTCGAAGAGCACCCTATCCGCATCGACGGCGGCAAGCCGTTTGCCGAGCCATTGCACGCGGGCGAGGTCCAGTTCTTTGGCATCGGCCCGCCCCGCTTCCGCCAGGGCTTCGCTGGCTTTCAGCCTATCTTCGGCAACCGCTGCCTCGAGGCGCGCCAGTTCGGCAGCACCCTTGGCAACGCGCATGTTGCTTACATCCCGCTCGAGGCTCATCTTCAAGTCGGACTTCAGAAGCTGCAGCCGCAGCCTGGCCGCCTCGACCTCACGGCGGCTCCGCGCAACGCGAGCACCGGTACGGAATCCGTTGAACAACGGGACCTGGACCGATAAGCCCAGAAGGTAGTTGTTTCTGGTAAAGCGATTGAAATAGTCCTGGTAATTGTTCATCCGGCTGAACAGGGCATATTGGCCGACAACTGCCAGCTGCGGGTAGCTCTCTCCCTTCTCGGCCTCGACATGGAACTCGCGCGCGCGCACGGTGGACTCGGCTTCACGGATCCCGGGATGGACCTCGAGAGCTCTCTGAAAGAGAACATCAACGGGAGATGTCAGCATCTCGCTCCGGAGAGCCGGAGTTTCCGTCCGGATTTCCTGCCCCTCGGGGATCCCGGTGACATCACGCAGGCCTCTTTCCGCCAGATGCACACGCTCGCGCGCAATCAGGAGCTGCTGTTCCACATTTGCAGCCGCAACCTTGGCCTGGGCGAGATCGAGGGCGCGCACCCTGCCGGCTTGATGCAGCGCTTCCTGCACTTCGCAGCTCTTCACGGCGGCGGCCCGTTGCTGCTCCAGGAGGGGGATCGACTGCCGCGCCTGATGGAGTTCGCTGTAGAGCAAGGCGGTCCTGGCCGTCAGGCCGTTGCGAGCGCTGTCCGGACCCGCCTGAGCGGCCCTGCTTTCTTCCTCTGCTTCGCGGATGAGGTTCTTGTTCTTTTTGCTGAGCATCGCCTGGCTCAAGCCCAACTGGACGATCGAAGGTGCGGCGCCTTCGATGCTCAGGGGAAAGCCGTTGTTGGCTGCGAGGCCGGAGCCGGCCGTTATCTGGGGCAGGTTGATGGAGCGTATCTCCCTGAGCGCGTCTCCAGCTTTGGCCGCCTCTGCCTGAGCCAAAGACAACTCCGGTCCGCGAGACAGTGCCATCCGGATAGCCTCGCGCAGAGTGAGGACCCCTCCTATCCTGCCGGTTTCCTGCTCGATGCCCGCCAAGGCGGGAACCGGCGCACCCGTTGCCAGTAGCAAAATGAGGACTCCGAAGATTCTATTCATGGCGCAGCGCCTCCGTTGATCAGATTGGCACTCCGGGCTGGAACGCGCTCCAAGGCGGCTCAGCACTTATGGTAATCTCTTGATCTGCGCCAAGGCGGCTTTGGACCTGCCGTGGTCGGGATCGAAGCTGAGTGCGTTCTGGAAAGCCTGTCTGGCTTCCGCCTTTTGCCCCCGTGCGAGATAG
>CAYGWQ010000216.1:0-9786 GCA_964353465.1 uncultured Acidobacteriota bacterium
AAGACGCCGACGCAGTAGACGGCGAGTAGCCCGAGCATGAGCAGCACCCGCTTGCGCAGGGGCGGAATGCTGGCGATGTTCTTGAGCGAATTTAAAAACGGACTTCTGTCTTCTGGCATTGTTTTCAACCGTTCAGCCTACGCCGAATGAATGATCTAGCTGGCGATCATCTCGACCGTGCCACCCGCTTTTTGTATCTTCTCCGCAGCACTCTTGCTGATCTTGTGGGCCCGGACGTGCAGTGCGTGCGCCACTTCACCCGAACCCAGGATTTTGAGGCCATCCTGGAGGTTTCTGATGATCCCCGCCTTCAGCAGCACCTCCGGATCCACTTTCGCCCCCGCCTCAAATTCCGCGAGGCGATCCAGATTTACGATTGCATACTCTTTCCGGAATATGTTGTGGAAGCCGCGCTTGGGCAGGCGGCGGTGCAAGGGCATCTGACCGCCTTCAAAACTCGGCCGGATCGAGCTCCCGGAGCGGGACTTCTGCCCTTTGTAGCCGCGCGTTGCCGTCTTGGAGTGGCCGCTGCCGATGCCTCGTCCTACGCGCTTCGGCTTGCGATTCGCGCCTCGCGTCGGCCTCAAACTATTCAGTGTCAGTGCCATTGTCATTCACCCTATTCGGAATCCACAATCCTAACGAGATGCGGCACCCGGGCAACCATTCCGCGGATAGCGGGGGTGTCAACGCGGGTGACAATCTGATTGAGGCGCTTGAAACCCAGGCTCTTGATGACCAGCTTGTGCTTGCCGGGTGTCCCTATCGCACTTCTGAAGTACTGGATGCGCAGAGTCGCTTCCTGGGTCGGTTCTTTGTGCTTCGTGCCTGCCATAGTTATATTTCCTCGACCTGCTTGCCACGCAGTTTCGCAACCGCAGCCGCTTCCCTCAGGTTTTTCAGACCCTCGAAGGTCGCTTTGACCACGTTGTGGGGGTTCGTGCTGCCCAAGGACTTGGTCAGAATGTCGGAGATGCCGGCCGACTGCACCACCGCCCGCACCGGCCCGCCGGCGATTACGCCGGTACCTTCGGAGGCAGGCTTGAGCATGACTCTTCCGGCTCCGTAGCGCCCGACGATGGCGTGGGGAATGGTGCGGCCCTTCAAGGGGACCCGGATCAGGTTTTTGCGCGCCTGGTCGATACCTTTGCGAATGGCCTGGGGAACTTCCTTCGCTTTGCCCATGCCGTATCCAACCAGGCCGTTCTGGTCGCCGACCACTACCAGGGCGCTGAAACTCAGATTCTTGCCGCCCTTGACAACCTTGGTCACGCGGTTGATGGATACAACCTGGTCCTTTAATTCCTGCCCCCCCACATCGATCTTTTCCAAGCTACCCTCCTAGAACTTCAATCCGCTTTCGCGGGCCGCCTCCGCCAATGCCTTCACCCGGCCATGGTACAGGTATCCGCCTCGATCAAAGACGACCGCTTCGATGCCTTTGGCCTTCGCCCGTTGCGCAATAGCCTTGCCGACCAGCTTGGCCGCTCCGATGTTCCCCGCCTTCTTCTTGTCCCCGCACACTTCATTCTCGAGCGTGGATGCGGATGCCAGGGTCTTGCCGTTCAGGTCATCGACCACCTGGGCATAGATGTGCGCCAGACTCCGGAAGACGCACAATCGCGGCCGGTTGCCTGTGCCGGAGAGCTTCCGGCGAATTCTCGCATGAATCCTGGCGCGCTCGTTGGCGCGGTCAATAGGAGTAATCATTAGGCACCCTTCTTTCCAACCTTGAGCCGGACGGTTTCGTTGGTATAGCGGATGCCCTTGCCTTTATAGGCATCGGGCTTGCGCAACGATCGGATGTCCGCGGCCACCTGACCGACCAGCTGTTTGTCCGCTCCCGAGATAGTCAAGGTCGTAACATAGTTCTGGATCGTCCTCGGCATCTTCTCCGACTTGATCGAGATGCCTTCCGGGATCGGAAATTCGATGGGGTGCGAGTATCCCAGGCTGAAAGTGACCGCCTTGGCCTTGGCCTCGGCTTTGAATCCGATGCCCACTATATCGAGCATTTTGGAGAAACCTTCCGTCACGCCGCGCACATTGTTGGCGGCCAAGGCACGCGCCAGCCCGTGGTAGGCAGGCAACGGCCTCTCATCGGAATCCCGGTACGCCACAAGCTCGTCACCCTCCAGCTTGAAGTGAATCCCGGCCGGAATCGGGCTGGACAGCCTGGCTTTCTTGCTCTCAACTTCTACGACGCCGTCTTTAATCACGACCTTGACGCCGGTGGGTATCTTTACTGGTTTCTTACCAACTCGCGACATAACGCACCTTTACCGTTGCGGTCCAATCCTGGGTCTCAGCTGATGGTACAAAGCACTTCACCGCCGAGTCCTTTTTCCTGCGCATGCTTGCCGGTCAACAATCCCTGCGAGGTCGAGACAACACACACCCCCATGCCCCCCAGGACCTTGGGAATGCGGGCCTTGTCTGCATAGACTCGGCATCCCGGCCTGCTGACCCTGGTCAGGGAGCTGATCACGGGGATCTTCCCCGGCGCATAGCGGAGAAAAACTCGGATCACACCCTGTTTATTGTCGGGCGCAAGTGTGTAATTGGAAACATATCCTTCCTCTTTCAGGATGCGGATGATTTCCAACTTCATCTTTGACGACGGGATGTCCACCGTGTCGTGTTTCGACGCGATAGCGTTACGGACCCGGGTCAGAAGATCGGCGATCGGATCGGTCATGGTCATAATATCAACTCTCCAGCCAGGGCCGGCCCCATCCCTGCAAGCGGGGGAACGTCGGGGTTCGGCAGCCTGCCACTCTCTCTACCAGCTCGACTTTGTGACGCCCGGGATCTCGCCTGACAGTGCCAGGTTTCGGAAACAGATGCGACAGAGCTGGAATTTCTTATAGACTCCGCGGGGCCGGCCGCAGCGCAGACAGCGCGAATAGGCGCGCACTTTGAACTTGGGTTCGCGCTTGGCCTTCGCCCGTAAACACGTTTTTGCCACAGTAACTCCTCAGCAGGCAGCATGCTGCCTGAGCTCGTGAGACTATTGTTCTTTCCTTGCAAACGGCATTCCCATCAGGGTCAGCAAAGCGTGGGCCTCGTCGTCGGTCTCCGCCGTGGTCACGATGGTGATATTCATGCCTCGGGCCTTGTCCACTTTGCCGTAGTCGACCTCGGGAAAGATCAGCTGATCGCGCAGTCCCAGCGTGAAGTTTCCGCGCCCGTCGAAGGAACGGGAGGGAATCCCCCGGAAGTCACGGACACGGGGCAAGGCAGCATTGACCAGACGGTCGAAAAACTCATACATCCGATCGCCGCGCAGTGTGACGGTGACGCCGATCGGCATGCCCTGGCGCAGCTTGAAGGCCGCAATCGACTTTTTTGCCTTGGTGACTACGGGACGCTGTCCCGTGATAGCTGCCAGCTCCTCGGTTGCCGTGTCGAGGATTTTGGCGTTGGCAATGGCTTCACCCAGACCCATGTTGACGTTGATCTTCACCAGCCGGGGCACCGCCATTACATTCTTGTAATCGAACTGCCTCGTCAGGGCAGGCACTGTTTCCTTCTTGTAGAACTCACGCAATCTACTCATGACTGGATATGCCTTTACTCATCCAATAACTCGTTGCATTTTTTGCAGACCCTGACCTTGCGTCCGCCCTGGATCACGCCCATGCCGATACGCGCGCGCTTGTTGCAGCGCTTGCACACCACCATCAAGTTGGACAGGTGGATGGAGGATTCCTTGGGAAGAATGCCGCCCTTGACGTTCTTTTGCGGATTCGGGCGGGTGTGCTTCTGGATGAAGTTCAATCCTTCCACGATCGCCCGGCTCTTCTCCGGGAAGACCTTGAGCACTTTTCCCGTCTTCCCCCGATCCTTTCCCAACAGCACGTAAACCTGATCGTTCTTTTTAATATGTACTTTGTGCATTGCTTCCGATCCTCGCTCGACCGCCACTAGATCACTTCCGGAGCCAGGGACACGATCTTCAAAAAGTTTTTATCCCTGAGTTCGCGGCTCACGGGACCGAAGACACGCGTTCCGATCGGCTCTTTCTGATCATTGATGAGCACTGCTGCGTTATCGTCGAAGCGGATGTAAGTGCCGTCTTTGCGCCGGTATTCCTTGCGGGTGCGTACGACCACGGCCTTCACCACCTGACCTTTCTTCACGGTACCGTCAGGAGAAGCCTCCTTCACGTTGGCGGTAATGATGTCTCCCAGGGTGGCTACGTGTCCCACTTGATTTCCCAGCGGCAGGATGCAGGAGATTCTTCGGGCTCCTGAATTGTCCGCCACCTCCAAGATGGTTCGCATTTGTATCATGGCTGCATTACCTCACCTGTTTCGGCTGCGCGTTCGCCTCCGGATTCCGTTCTGCGGCGCTCCGGGATCCGCCGGCCTAGGTAGCTTTGGACAGGATTTCCGTTACCCGCCACCTTTTCCTCGCGCTCAAGGGGCGTGTTTCCATGATGCGCACGCGGTCCCCGACACTGCAGGAGCCGTTCTCATCATGGGCCAGGAAGGTCGATGTCTTTCTCAGGGTCTTCTTGTAGAGCGGGTGCTGAACCAGTCTGTCCACCGCGACGATAACGGTCTTTTGCATTGCCGCACTGGTGACGACGCCCACCTGGGTATGCCGGATGCCCCGCTTTCTATGCTCCGCATTCATCATTTCCCCGCCCCTTGCTTCTTGGCTGCCTCGGCCAGTTCCATTTCACGAAGGACAGTCTGGACGCGCGCGATGTCCTTCCGCACACCATGCACGCGGGAAGCGCTCTCGAGCTGCCCGGTTGCCGCCTGGAAGCGGAGCTTGAAGAGTTGAGCGCGCAACTCAGCTTCCTCCAGAACCAAGTCCTCCCTGGACATGTCTCTCATTTGGGAAGCTTTCATGCCTCCTCCACGCCGAATCGTTTCACAAACTTCGCTTTAACGGACATTTTGTGCGCCGCCAGCCGCAGCGCTTCCTGGGCGACACTCTCCGCCACGCCTTCCATCTCATAGATGATCTTGCCCGGACGCACCACGGCGACCCAGCCTTCGGGAGCGCCCTTACCTTTTCCCATGCGGGTTTCCGCCGGTTTCTTGGTGATCGGCTTGTCGGGGAATACCCGGATCCAGATTTTGCCGCCGCGCTTGATAAAGCGGGTGATCGCCACGCGCCCCGCTTCGATCTGCCGGTCGGTGACCCAGCCCGATTCCAGGGCCTTCAGGCCGTAATCTCCAAAAGTCACTTCGGATCCGCGCCACGCCTTGCCTCGGCGTTTGCCCTTTTGCTGTTTTCGATATTTAACCTTCTTGGGCATCAACATGGACTTCTGCTCCTGCTAACAAATCACCGCCCGAGCTCGGGCTTCTGCATCTCGAACACTTCGCCTTTGTAAATCCAGACCTTGACGCCGATCACGCCGTAGGTCGTATGCGCTTCGGCAAAGCCGTAGTCGATGTCGGCCCTGATCGTGTGCAGGGGAAGCTGGCCGTGCAGGTACCATTCGGTGCGGGCGATTTCCGCTCCGTTCAGGCGGCCGGCGGTCCGCACTTTGATTCCCTTCGCGCCGAAGCGCAGGGTGCTGTCGACCGCACGCCTCATGGCGCGCCGGAAGGCGATGCGTTTCTCCAGCTGCTGGGCGATGCCTTCGGAAACCAGCTGTGCATCCAGTTCCGGCTTGTTGATTTCCTGGATCTTGAGATTGATATCGCGGCCGGTGAGCACCTGCAGATCCTTCTTCAGCTTCTCGATCTCCGTCCCCTTCTTTCCCACGATGATGCCGGGGCGCGAGGTGAAGATGATGATCGTAAGCTTGTTGGCAGCCCGCTCGACCTCGACGCGCGACACGCCTGCATGAGCGAACTTCTTCTTGAGCATGACCTTCAGGTTGAGGTCTTCATGAAGCAGGGCGGCGTAGTCCTTGCGTGCAAACCACCGCGACCGCCACGTCCTGTTAACGCCGAGCCTGAAACCGTAAGGATGAACTTTCTGACCCAAGGTGGGACCTCCCTTACTCCTCTATATCCTTGCCCTTGATCGTGATCGTGATGTGCTTGCAGCGGCGCTGTTGCCGATACGCCCGTCCCATGGGGGCGGGGCGGACGCGGCGCCGCCACTTGGTCGGACCCGAATCCACCACTGCACGATGCACTATGAATGAGTCGACATCCGCTGTCGCGTTCCTCTCCTTGGCGTTTGCCACCGCGGAGAGCAACACCTTTGCAATGGAGTGCGTGGCTCGTTTCTTCGTGAATTTCAGGATCGCCAGTGCTTCCTGCACATTCCGGCCGCGAATAAGGTCAATCACCAAACGAGCCTTCTGCGGCGATCCCTTCAAGTATTTTCCTGTCGCCCTTGCTTCCATATCGAATCCAGTCGGTGGTGGCCGGCGAACGATCCGAGCCCGTGACTCCCCGGGGGCCACGGACGCGAGTTACTCACCGCGCACTTTCCTGTTCTCCTGTCGATTCCGCAGACCGCCTGCGGCCCCGCCACGGCGAGGCGCGCCCGCGGTCGGACCTAGCTCTACGTCTTGACGGCAGTCGCCTTTTCCGCGACCTTCGTGGTGTGCCCCTTAAAAATGCGCGTGGGTGCGAACTCACCCAGTTTGTGGCTCACCATATTCTCCGAAATATAAATCGGAATAAACTTCTTGCCGTTGTGCACCGCAATTGTGGATCCCACCATCTCCGGAGTGATGGTCGAGCGCCGCGACCAGGTTTTGATCACGGTGCGGCTGGTGGCCGAACCGAGCGCGCGCACCTTCTTGAGAAGGTGATCATCCACAAATGGGCCTTTTTTCACCGATCTTGCCATGCAGCACTCCGCCTATCTTGTACCCCGGCGCTTGATGATGAAGCGCTGAGTCCGCTTGTTGTTGCGTGTTTTGTACCCCTTGGTGGGCAAACCCCAGGGACTGACCGGATGCCTGCCGCCCGAGGTCTTTCCCTCGCCGCCGCCGTGCGGGTGATCGATCGGGTTCATGGCCACGCCCCGGACCGTGGGTCTCCAGCCCATCCAGCGCGAGCGGCCGGCCTTGCCGATGGAGATGTTCTCGTGATCCAGGTTTCCGACCTGCCCGATGGTCGCGTAGCATTCCAGGTGCACCATGCGCGTCTCGCCCGACGGGATCTTGATCTGTGCATATCCGGCTTCCTTGGCCAGAAGCTGTGCGGCCACACCGGCAGCCCGTGCCATTTGCCCGCCCTTGCCCTTCTTGAGCTCGATGTTGTGAATCATGGTGCCCAAGGGGATATTCTTCAGCGGCAGGGCATTGCCGACAAGGATATCGGCGCCTTCCCCGGCAATGACCGTCGCGCCCACATTCAGCCCGTTCGGGGCCAGGATGTAGCGTTTTTCTCCGTCCGCGTAAGTCAGCAGGGCAATACGCGCCGATCGGTTCGGATCATACTCAACTGCGGCAACCTTTGCCGGAATATCGCGCTTCTCCCTGAGGAAATCGATAACACGGTACAACCGTTTGTGCGCGCCCCCCCGGTGCCGGATGGTGATATGCCCTTTATTGTTGCGTCCGGAAATCCTCCGCTTCGACTCCGTGAGTCGCTTCAACGGACGACCGTCGGAAAGCTCCTTGTTGTCAAGGGTGGTCCGGAATCGAATAGCCGGCGAAGTCGGCCTATAGGTCTTGATTGCCATGGTTCCAGCAGCTCCCGCCGAGATCAAACCATCTCGGAGAATTCAAACATCTTTTCGCCCTTCTTCAGCGTCACGTACGCCTTCTTCCAGTCAGGCTTGCGGCCTGCGAAGCGCCCCTGGCGCCGCATCTTGCCGTGAAAGTTGGCGGTGCGAACGCTCGCAACCTTGACTTTGAAGACCTTCTCGACCGCGTTCTTGATCTCGATCTTGTTGGCGCGGCGCGCCACCTTGAAGGTCAGGGTTTGGAGCTTCTCCTTTTCGAAGGTGCTCTTTTCCGTAATGACCGGAAGTCTCAGGATGCTGTGTGCTTGCGTCATCGGCTCAATACCTCCTGCACCTGCAAAATGGCTTCCTTCGAAAAGATGAGCAGCTCATGATTCAACACGTCGTGGATATTGATCCCGGGGCCCGGCACGAACTTCACGCAAGGCAGGTTGCGCGAGGACAGTTCCAGGTTCGGATTCGCGTTCGAGTCGACGAGCAGGATCTTGCGTCCGGCGCCGAAGCCCTGCAGCGTCTTCTGCAGGTCTCGGGTTTTGTGGCTCTCGAGCTGGAACGCGTCGACAACCGCCAGGCAGCTCTCGCCGAACCTGGCCGACAATGCGGAGCGCAGCGCCCCCCGGATCTTTTTACGCGGGAAGGCATAGAGGTAACTCCGCGGTTGCGGGCCGTGCACGGTGCCCCCGTGCCTCCACAGCGGGCTGCGAATACTGCCTATGCGGGCCCGGCCCGTTCCCTTTTGGCGCCAGAGCTTTTTGCCGCTCCCTTTGACCATGCCGCGAGTCTTGGTCGCGGCGGTGCCGGCGCGCAGCGAAGCCTCATAATGTTTCACGGCCTCCCAGATGAGCGGTTCGTTCAGCGGGGCCTTAAACACCTCGTCCGACAGCTCCAGCTTGCCGACCACCTCGTTGGTGAGGTTTTTCACTTCAATCTCAGCCATCCCTGAACCTCGATTTCCCACCCCGTGCTGCAGGGGTCACTGCATCTATGCCTTCTTGACGATCACGTATCCGCCGTTGCGACCGGGTATCGCGCCTTTTATGACCAGCAGATTGTCCTGGTCCTGGACCCGCACCACGCGCAGGTTCTGCACGGTCACCCGTTCATTGCCCATGTGCCCGGCAGCACGCATGCCCGGCAGCACCCGGCTCGGGAAAGCCGACGCGCCAATGGAACCGGGCGCCCGGTGAAACATGGAGCCGTGCGATGCCGCACCGCCGGCGAAGTGGTGCCGCTTAATCAAGCCGGCAAAACCGCGTCCTTTGCTGGTTCCCGTCACAGCCACCCGGTCTTCCGGCTGGAACACCTGGTTGACGAGGATCTGATCGCCCACTTTGAGCGGCTCGGCGCTGTCGTCGAAGGGAAACTCCCTCAGGATCCGCACCGGCGGCACTTCCGCCTTCTTGAAGTGGCCGGCACGAGGTTTCTTCACCCGCGAGGGGCGCACAAACTCCACCAGCCCCAGCTGCACGGCATCGTAGCCGTCCTTTTCCTTGACTTTCTTCTGGACGACGATGCAGGGGCCGGTCTTGATCACTGTAGCCGGGACGACCTTGCCGTCCGCTTCGAAGACCTGAGTCATCCCAACTTTGACTCCGATAAGTCCATCCACCATGTGCGTCAAGGGGCCTATCCGATTGACGATCTGGAAGCCACGAATGATGAAGGATCGATCCATTCCTCATTCATAACTCGTCCATCGCCCAATGTCCGGCCCTTCCTTTCTTTACTTATGTTCCGTTCCGAAGGCTTTGATTTCCACATCGATCGCCGCAGGCAGATCGAGCTTCATCAGGGCATCCACCGTCTGCGGCGTCGGCTCGAGAATATCCACCAGCCGTTTGTGCGTGCGGATTTCGAACTGTTCCCGCGACTTTTTATCCACATGCGGAGAGCGCAGCACGCAAAACTTGTTCTTCACCGTCGGCAGCGGGATCGGACCCGACACCCGCGATCCGGTCCGCTTGGCGATGTCCACGATCTCCGAAGTCGACTGGTCCAGCACCCTGTAGTCGTAAGCTTTCAGCCGTATTCTGATCTTTTCGTTGAGCATAGGTTTTCTGCTTTATTCCAGGATTTCCGAAATGGTGCCGGCGCCCACCGTCCTGCCGCCCTCCCGGATGGCAAACCGCAACCCCTTCTCCATCGCGATCGGCGTGATCAGCTTGATCG
>CAYGWQ010000217.1:0-9654 GCA_964353465.1 uncultured Acidobacteriota bacterium
CCACGTTCCATGTCGAGGAAGGAGTTCAGTGCGAAACTTGTCATGGACCCGGGGACAGATACGCGACCGAAGAGGTGATGAAGAACAAGCAGAAGGCAATCTCCGTGGGATTGAGAATGCCGACAAAAGAAGTTTGCTTACACTGTCACATGACCAAACCCTCGCACGAATTCATGAATAAGAAGCCGTTTGATTTTGAGGAGTCGTACAAGAAGATTGCCCATATGCATTAATAATGATCAGATAATATTGTGACAAACACTCTGAGGCAGATGTGCCGCCCCTTCGGGGCTCAGTGTGACGTGTCTCTCACCCCGGGCTGACGCCCGGGGCTACTGACTTACGCCCCTTCGGGGCTGGATTCTGGTTTGAGCTTGATCCGGCATCCTAAGAAGGGAATAGGATGGTGTATGCGCATCAGCGCCGAAGGCGCGACAGTAAATAGGCCCGGCCGTCAGGCCGGGATGGAGGAGCAATCAAAACCGAGTGCCGAAGGTGCGGCACAGGTTGCATCCGACTTCTGTTCCTCAATAGGCAAACGGAGCCGTGAATTGACTTCAGTCCGGCTTGGCGGATTGGGAGGCGCGAAATGAAAAAACTCCTGCCAGGTATCCTGCTTTTCGCAGCACTTGCTGCAACGGCTGCAGAGGAGCCCCTTCCCAGGGTTTACAGGTACTGGGAGTCGTTCCACAAGGAAGACGGCCTGCCGGCAGACAAGGTTTTCTCAATCCTGGTAGACGGAGACCGCATCTGGGCTGGTACTGAAAGCGGGCTGGCGTATTACGAGAATGGCAAATGGGCCCACTACGGGGTGAAGGAAGGTCTGGCTCATCCCGCCGTTCTGAGCCTTGCCCTCGATCCTGCCAGTGGAGATATCTGGGCGGGGACGATGAAGGGATTGTCGCGCTTCTCGGCCGGCCGTTTTGAAAACTTCACGCAATTCAACAGCGGACTGCCGAACGACGTCGTATTCGGCGTCTGCGTCGAGAACCAAAACGTCTGGACCGCAACCACAGCGGGGACAGCGCGCTTCCGGGTGCGCGAGAAGAAGTGGGATGTCTACACTCCTGCGAACTCTCCTCAGCACGAGCCCTGGGGGTACTTTGTAACCTATGGAGACGGCCGGGTCTATGCGGCTCTGTGGGGCGGCGGTGTCCTGGAGTTCGACGTCGCTACGCAAGCATGGAGATCATGGCTCGACCCCGACGGAGAAATGGAATACGACGTCTTTCGCGATGACGGGCTCATCCACGTCATCACAACCAGCGTAAGCTATGTCGAGAAAATCCTCTGGGTTTCCACCTACTTCGGCATGAGCCGGTATGACGGCAGGGAATGGCGCGGATACATGGATCACGACTCCGGGCTGGCCAGCAACTTCATCAACTTTGTCAAGGCCAGAGGCCGTGTCGCCTGGGTGTGCACGGACAAAGGGCTTAGCGCCGTCAACGGAGACACGAACCGCTGGGCAACGTATACTCCTGCTGATCCTGCCTGGAGCAAAAACCAGGTCCCTCCGGCCGAGCCGATCGAAGGCACGAAGGGTTGGGTTGCAAAAGTCTACAACGATAACAAGCTCCTGGAAACGATAAAGCTGGAACACGGCCTTGCCAACAACCACATCTATGGCATCGATTTTCAAGGGGACGATGTATGGGTAGCCACCTCCAAGGGGGTAAGTCACGGGACCCTTGCAGATCGAAAGGCAAAGGAGGGAAAGGCCTATGAGTAACCTTTGGAAGCTTCGGTTCCTGGCAGTACTGGGACTGCTCACTTGCAGCCTCCTGTTTGCACTCGGCCAGAAGCCATCCCCCGGGAAGCCGCCGGATCAGAAGGCTTCCGACGAAAAGAAGCCGAAGGGGGAGGTGATCTACGGAAACACGCCCGAGGATCTCAAGCCCTTCGCGAATTATGTCAAGGAGCCCTATAAGAATTACTGGGTCCCGAGCGACTCGCCCATTATGTTCTGGGGGCCGGGGCGCGACAAGCCCGATCCTGAGGTCGAGACGGTCAAGATCGGCGTCATTGCTCCCATCACCCGAAGCTACGAAACCTACATCGGCCAATCCGTGCTCCACGGGATGGAGATGGCGCTCGATGATGCAAACGCCGCTGGAGGTTACAGAGGCAAGCGGTTCGAGGCTGTCCTGAAAAACGACACGGGGCTCTGGGGAGCGTCAGCCAACGAGGTCGTCTCCCTGTCCTATGACGACAAAGTCTGGGCCATCATCGGCACGGTCGACGGTGCGAACACACACATCGCGATTCGAGTCGCACTGAGAACGGAAATCCCGATGATGAATGTCGCGGATCTGGATGCGACCCTGGTAGAGACCAAAATACCCTGGGTTGTCCGCGTGATTCCGGACGACAGGCAGATGACCTACACGCTCGCATATTACGTCTACAAGCAGTTGGGGCTGAACAGCGTTGCGATCCTCCGGGCCAGCAATCGCTACGGGCGCATCGGCGTGACGCAATTCAAAAAAGCTTCAATAAAACTCGGGAAACCTGCACCCATCGAGACGAATTACGAGCCCAACTACGAGAATGTAAACCCGGACTTCGAAATCCAACTGGAACGTCTCGCAAAAGTGCAGCCGGATGCGGTCGTTCTTTGGGCAGACGCCGAACCGGCCGGCGCGCTCGTGAAACAGATCCGGGAGCGGGGGATGACATTTCCCATTTTCGCTTGCGAGCGCATCGTGCATCCGGATTTTCTGAGGGCGGCCGGAACGGCGGCCGAGGGGGTCGTGGCCATGTATCCCTTCGATCCGGAAGCCAGGAACCCGAAATACGCGGAGTTCAAAAAGCGCTACGAGGAACGTTATCGGGAGGCGCCGGATTGTTACGCGGTCCACTCGTATGACGGGACCATGATGACCATCGAAGCGATCCGGAAAGCAGGTCTGAACCGGTACCGCATACGGGACGTCCTGGCAGGCATGCGCCATTGGGATGGCGTCTCCGGGCCCATCGACCTGGACGAGGCTTTGAGCAATCGCAGGCCGGTTACTGTTGCTTCTGTCAAAGATGGGAAATTTGTTTTCGGCGTTCCCAAAATGAATCGCACGTTTTAGCAGGTCTTGCTGTGCTCTATGCTCCGAAAATACCAATATGCAGACAAACGTCGGGTCGGTCCGAAATAAATCCGTGAAATCCGTGGAATCCGTGGCGTTTTTGTCTTTCGGGTAAGAACAACAACGCCACGGATTCCACGGATCCAGAGCTGGATCACGTTTTCATGCACCTCGGTGCACCTGCGGTGCATGGGAGACTGTGGTTTAAAAGCGATCGCACTTAAGAGGACATTTCAATGTGGTTTTGGCTGATCCTGACGATCTTGCCGCTGATCGCCCAGGGACCGCAAGCACCGTATTTTGACTTCAGTAAGGCCGGATCTGGATTCTATGGTCCCGGCCGCGAGTTGCCTGACCCTGTGGACTTGACATCGGTCCGGATCGGCGTCCTGGGACCGGGGAAGGATGCCGAAGGCCTGCAGATGCGCACCGGCGTCCGGATGGCTTTGGATGAAATGAACCGGAAGGGAGGGTACAAGGGCATTCCATATGAAATGGTGTTCCGGCCTGATGATGGACCGTGGGGCATGGCTGCAAAGCAGGTTGTCGATCTCGCCTACGAAGACAAGGTCTGGACGATCATCGGCGGCTTGGACGGTCAGCACACTCACATCGCCGAACTGGTCGTCTCCAAAGCATGGGTTCCGGTGGTCACGCCGTCCGCCTCGGACATTTCCATCGACTACGCAAACGTGCCATGGGTTTTCCGTTGCGTACCGGCCGACAGCCGCCAGGCGGAACTGCTGCTCGACTACGTTAAGAGACAAGGGTACAAGCACGTGGTTGCTTTAACCGAAACGCAGCGAGATGGACACACGGGTTTCCTGCGGCTCCGGGAAGCGACGGGCCGCAAGAATATCCACCTGGATGCTCATTGGCAGTTTCCTACGGGCAGTCCCGAAGCAGTGGTCCCGCGCCTTCTAGGCATCGATTCCGATGCCCTGATCATCTGGGGCAGTCCGGGACCGTCCCTCACCTTGCTCCGCGCCATTCGGGCTGCGGGCATAAAGACTCCAGTACTCGGCCCTGCCTCGCTTGCAAGTGCGGAGATTACCGCTGATTCCGCGTGGATTGGAAAACTGGTGGTTGCAGCGCCTTACGATCTGAGCCGGCAGGATCCGGAACTGCTCGAGTTCAGCGCGCGGTTCAAAGATCTCACGGGCATGCCCCCTACCCCCATCGCCCTCCTTTCCTACGACGCAGCACTTCTCGTCACCAAAACCGTTGGGACCGCGGGTTTGAACAGAATGCGGATTCGCGATGAACTGGCCCGGATGTCCTATGACGGCATCGTCGGAAAAACCGAATTCAATTCGCTGCGCGGAAATATCAGAGAACCCGTCATTCTTACCTTCAGGAACGGCCGCTGGGAACGCCTGAACACCTAAAATCTCCCATCAATGTCGAGGAAGGCAAGGAGATCGTCGATGCATAGCCTAATTCGGAGGAGTAACAGGGCAAAGTTCCCTGGTGAGTCTGTTTTTACCGCAGCCCTGGTGCTGGGCTTGGCTGCAGCAACGCTTGCCCTTCAGCCGCAGGTGAAGAGCGCCCGGACGGAACGAGAAAAAGCTGCGGAAGCCATCCGGCTGAACAACCTCGGAGTTGCCTACATGAACCAGCGGCGCTCCGAGGCCGCGCTGAAGAATTTCGAACAGGCCTATGCGCTCGATCCCAACCTGCTCGCAGCCCACCTGAACGAGGGCATCGCGCTGCTGGACCTCCAGCGGCCCGAGCCAGCGGGGCACGTGCTCGTTGAGGCGACCGAGCAGCGGCCGAATAGCCCGCGGGCCTGGTTTAACCTCGGCTTGCTGCGCAGGAAACTTGACGAAACCGAACAGGCTCTGGCTGCATTTGGCCGAGTTGCCCAACTCGATCCCAACGATGCCGACACGCACTATTTCCTGGGAGCGCTCCACCAGAATGCCAAGCAGCTTGACCTCGCCATTGCGAGCTACCGGCGGGCGCTTGAACTCAATCCGTTCCACGTCTCGGCGCAATTCGGCCTGGCGAGTGCCTACCAGCGCTTGGGTAACAGTGAGGAAGCGCGCAAGCATCTGGACAGCTTCCAAAAGCTCACGCAGGAAAAACTTGGAGCGCCCATCGGAACCACCTACGGCGATCAGGGCAAGTATTCGCTCGCCGAGGACGCGCGGCTTCCTGTCGGCGCTGCGGCCGCGCCGATTGCGGTTAAATTCGTGCCGGTGCCGAGCGCCGAATCCGGCCTCCCCGCCGGCCGCGCCGGAAAACCGGAGCCGGGATCACCCCGTTCGGGTACCTGCTTTTTCGATTATGACAACGATAGACGGGCCGACTTGCTGTTGCTGAATGGCGGCTCGGACCGCACAAGCGCCCTCTATCGGAACGTCGGCGGCCGATTTGCTGATGCGACCGACGGAGCCCATCTCGCCATCCCCGGCCGTGCCTTCAGCTGTGTCGCCGGCGACTATGACAACGACGGCTGGACGGACGTCGTGGTTGCCCTGGAGTCGGGCCTCCGACTGTTTCGCAACGAGGGCAACGGCGCGTTCCGCGATGCAACCGAGGCCTCCGGGCTCCTCGCCGTGACTGCTCGGCCGTTTGCTGTGAACCTTCTGGACTACGATCACGACGGCGACCTCGACCTGCATGTCACTACGTTCGCTGGGGGGCCTCGGCTCTGGAGAAATAACGGCAACGGCACGTTCACCGACACTTCCTCCGCCACGATGCCCGGTGAAGTTGCGGACGCCCAGGTGAGCATTGCGACGGACTTCGACAACGACCGGGCCGTGGACTTGATCGTGACTCGCACGCAAGGACCGCCGTCGTTGTTCCGGAATCCTCGCGAAGGGAGATTCCAGGTCACCCCGCTGTTTGGCGGCGCGTCTCAGACAGCCACCCGAGGCGTCGTGGCCTTCGACTTCGATAAAGACGGCTGGATAGACGTGGCCTTCACGCATGGCGGGTCTCCGGGATTGAGTCTGTGGCGGAACATCGAGGGCAAACGGCTGGAAGCCGTACCGCTCCCGAAGCTCAATTGGACTGACGGTTGGGGCCTGGCGGCGCTCGACTACGACAACGATGGCCGGGTCGACATGGCTGCGGTCGGGTCCGCGGGACCAAGAGCGCGAATCATCTTGCTGCGCAACGAAGGGAGCGCCGGATTCCGAGGGCTCACCGAAGAAACCGGCCTTGACAAGGTGAACCTCGACAATCCAGGCTCGCTGATCACCGCAGATTACGATGGCGATGGCGACGCCGACTTGCTCATCACGCAGGATGGCGGTCCGCCGATGCTGCTGCGCAACGACGGCGGAAACAGGAATCATTGCCTGAGGTTCTCGCTCAAAGCGCTGGCCGACAACAAGAGCGCCATCGGCGCAAAAGTGGAGGTCTTCGCCGGCACGCTCTATCAGAAATTCGAAGTGCAGTCTTCCTCGGGCTACCTGGGGCAGAACGGGCCGGAGATTCTGGTAGGCCTCGGTGACGTCAAGGAAGCGGACATCGTGCGGATGCTTTGGCCAACCGGCGTTCTACAGGATGAAGTGCAGCTGGCCGCGGATCGTTCGCACCAGCTCGCAGAAAATGACCGGCGGGGCAGCTCGTGTCCCATTCTGTTCGCCTGGAACGGCGCTCGCTACGAATTCATCTCCGATTTGATCGGCCCGGGAATCGTCGGCCACTGGGTGGCCCCGGGCGAGCGCAACACTCCCGACCCGACCGAATACGTGAAAGTAGCGGGTCCCAATCTGCGTGCGCGGCAGGGCCGCCTGAGCTTGCGGCTGCTCGAGCCGATGGAAGAGGTTGTCTACCTCGACCACGTGCGGCTGATTGCCGTGGATCATCCCTCTGATGTCGAGGTCTATCCCAATGAGCGTTTTGCCAGTGTGCCGCCGTTTCCTGACTTTCAGGTCATTGCCAGCCGAGGGTCGCGCCTGTCTCTGGGTGCCTGGGACGGCCGCGGGCGCGACATTCGGAGCGAATTGCGCGCACGCGACCGTTCCTACGTCACGGATTTCCGGTCGCTGCCCTTCTTGGGATTTGCCGAACTGCACGGCATCGAACTCGAGCTCGGCGCATGGAATCCGGCGCAACCTCTGCGGCTCCTCATGCACGGTCTGACCGACTACTTCACCGCCACCTCGGTCTATGCCGCACACCAGGCCGGGATCCTAGCCATCCCGCCCTATCTCGAGGCGCAGGATGCCGCCGGGCGTTGGCAGCGCGTCATCGACGATCTGGGCTTCCCCGCCGGCCTGGCACGCACCATGGTGGCGGACTTAACCGGGCGGCTGCCCGCCGGCACAAAGCGGGTGCGGATCATGACGAACCTGAAAATCTACTGGGACCAAATCCTGCTCGATGCCACACCCGAAGCGCATCTCACTCGACTGAGCGAGGTGCCGCTCGCGGAAGCTACGCTCGGGTTCCGCGGTTATCCGCGCGAGGTGCGCAGCGATCCGTCGAGCGATATCCGCTACGTGTACGAAGACGTCAGCCGTACCGGACCGTACGCGCGTCACGCCGGGAATTACACACGCTACGGAGACGCACTCGAATTGCTGGCGGCGGCGGATGACCGATTCGTAATCCTTGGTTCCGGAGATGAGGTGCAGGTTGAGTTTGACTGCTCGCCGCTGGCGCCCGTGCCGGCGGGCTGGACTCGCGACTATCTGTTCTATGCGGACGGATTCGAGAAGGACATGGATTTTTACGCGGCGCACGGATACACAGTCGAGCCGCTCCCCTTCCATGCCATGCACGGCTACCCTTACAAAGGTGCGGAAAGCTATTCGCGGGAAGGACCCTACCTGCAGTACCAGCTCGATGTGAATACACGGCAGGTCTCAGGCCGCGGCGCGACAAGTTACCGCTTCGACTACCGGCGGGAGCCGGCCGCACCCGTCGGAAAGAAGCCGGAACCGTCGAAGGCGGTCCGAAAATAGGGGACGCCGAAAATCAAAGATCTTCCCGCCATTGATCTCGAGAAGTCGAAGTTCGTTTGCTCTTGGGGCGTGGCGGAATCTCCGATCGCGTTCCATCATCGAAGCATTTGTGTCTCTATAGAGGAACCCCGTGGGCCGGAACCCGGAAAGGCTATTCCCGGGGTTGCCGCGCCAGGTACTCCAGCGCCGATCGCGCTGTCCGGTTTTTCGGATCGATGCGCAGTACTTCCTTGAACTGCAGGATTGCTTCGCCGGACCGGCCCGCGTCTGCCAGTGCCTTGCCGTAGTTGAGACGGGCGACCGCAGAGTTCGGGCGGAGTCGCACGGTTTCGGAGAACTGCGAGAGCGCCTCCTTGTTGTTCCCCTGGTTGGTCAGCGCCAACGCCAGGTTGCTGTGGGCCTCGGCGTATTCCGGGCTCAGTCGCAACGCCTCCCGGTAGTGTGTAATTGCATCTCCGACCTTCCCCTGGGCGGCGAGCGCCAACCCAAGGGCGTTTTGGGCTTCCGCGTATTCCGGTCTGAGGCGTACGGCCTCGGAAAACTGCGTGGCCGCTTCCTCTGCCTGCCCCTGGCTCCGCAGGGAAAGACCCAGGTTGAAGTGGGCCTCGGCAAAGTCAGGTTTGAGGCGGATGGCTTCCCTGAAGTGCTGTATGCCTTCGACGGTCTTCCCTCCGCCGGACAGCGCACAGCCGAGGGCGTTGTGAACCTCGGCAGAATCGGGGTTGAGGCGCAGCGCCTCCAGGTAATGAGGGATCGCCTCTTCGGTTTTTCCCAGCCGGGTAAGGGCGAACCCGAGTTCCGCCTGGTTATCAGCCCTCGCGGGATCGAGGCGCACCGCCTCTGAGAGCGACGCGACGGCCTCGTCGAACTTGCCCTGGTCCGATAGCGCCAGCCATAGATTGCGGTGCGCTTCCGGAGAGCCGGGTCTGATCCCGACGGCCTCGGTAAAGTGAGCGACCGCTTCGTCCAATCTCCCCTGTTGGCGCAGAATCTGACCGAGGCCAATGTGCGCACTGTAATTGTCCATGCCGAGGGTCAGTTCCGCGGCGTGTTCCCACAGCGTAATTCCGTTCTCCCAAAAGCGAACCTGGGCCCGAGCTGCGATCGCGCACAAGAGTGCTACGACGCCGGCGGCAACCGGCAGCACGCGCTGTCCGCTCCGGCCGGGGAGCAGGTCCGGCACCCCCCACGCAATCAGGATGAAAATCCCCACCAGCGGAATATACGTGTAGCGATCCGCCATCGACTGGATCCCGACCTGGATCAACCCAATGACGGGGAACAGGGTCCCCAGGTACCAGAACCATCCGACGAGGAGATACGGCCGCCGCCCCGCCGACCGGACGACCGCAACCGAAATGCCGACCAGCGTCAGAGCCGCACCCGCGATCCAAAGCGCGGGAATGTTTTGTGGATAGGGATACAGCACGGCGAGGTGCACGGGCCAGATCATTTTACCGAGGTAAACGAGATAGGACACCAGCGCGTTTGCGGCGCGCAGGGCGAACGGAATCTGATCAAGCGTGCTGACGGCACCCACCCGCTGCTGAACGAGAAAAGTAACAACAGACGATGCGGCACTTATCGCAAACAGCGGAATCTTCTCGGGCACAAGCCGGGTGAGAGCGGAGAACCAATTCCGTGGCAAC
>CAYGWQ010000218.1:0-9636 GCA_964353465.1 uncultured Acidobacteriota bacterium
CCCTGATGGACACCTCGGCGGCCAATGTGTGGGTAACTGACTCGGCGGCGGGGATGACGGCCATTGTAACAGGCCAAAAGACCAATAACGGCGTTATTTCTCAATCTGCCACCGCCGTGCGCGGCAAGCAAAGCGGCGACATACTGCAGACGATCCTTGAACATGCCGAGCAGCGCGGGCTCTCCACGGGCGTGCTGACCAACATGAACATCACGGACGCCACTGCGGCCGCCTGCTACGCCCACTCGAATGAGCGGAACTCCTCCGGACCGATATTTGCCCAGATTTTCAAGCCTGCTTACGGCAACGGTGTGGAGGTGGCGATCGGCGCCGGGCGGAATTCGGTTCTGGCGGCGACCGCAAAAATCGGTGTCGACGTTGAAACGGCGGCGCGCGAAAGAGGATACGCGTTTTACCTGTCCGTTCAGGAGATGTCCGGCAAAGAGAAGCGTGTTATCGCCCTGTTGAACACTTCCGATTTCGATGTCTGGGAGGCGACCGAACGCGCGATTCGCATCCTGTCGCAAAACAAGAAGGGATATTTCCTGATGGTCGAATGGGACACGCATACCGACAATTTAAGGCGCGGCTTGGAGCAGGCGGTCGCCCTCGACCAGACGATCCGGAAAACCGCTCAATTCGTGAAAAAGGACACTCTCATTCTCTTCGCCGCGGATCACTCGTTCGACATCCGCCTGCGGGCAGGGAGAAAGGGGGAACCGCTGTTGCCCAGCGCCAATAATGGCGGCACCGCTGCGGCCAGTCCCAACGTGCGTGTCGATAACGCGCATACGGGGGAGCAGGTCCTGGTGGCAGCGCTGGGCCCGGGAGCACAGCGAGTTCGCGGTTTCATTGCCAACACCGATCTGTTTCACATCATGATGGCTGCCTACGGCTGGGAGAAACGGAAGTAGGTCCCGGCCGCCGGTTGAGCCTGCAGTTTGTGTCAGCGCGGCCAGCCGGGAGCGGGCAGCGAGCTCGCGCAGGCTGAACGGCTTGGTGACGAAGTCGTGCGCTCCAGTACAACACCCGGCGTTCATGAACCGACTCCCATAGCCGCGCCTCCCACCAGATTCCCTGAGGATTCTGCATCCAGAACCGGCACGGGCGGCAAGGCCAGAAGCGTAGGCCTGACTCGGACACATTGCCGGCAACAACGAACCGATGTCCGCCGGTTTTCGTATTATCTGTAACAGGGCCCCGCCCGTGATGTGCTGGAGGAGACTATGACCCATTGGATTCACGAGATCCGCTATGCCGTTCGCACCTTACTGAAGCAGCCAGGATTCACGCTCGTCGCGGTGGTCACCCTGGCACTCGGCATCGGCGCCAACGTGGCGATCTTCGCCGTAGTGAACGGCATGCTGCTGCAGCCGCTGCCGTACGGCAACCAGGCGCGTGTGCTCAGCCTCATGGAGCGGAACCCGACGTCTCCGCGCGGCATGGCGCTGTCGCTCGCCGACTACCTCGACTGGCGCGATCGCCAGCAGGTGTTTGAGTCAATGGCGGTCTTCCAGGAGAGCTCCTTCACGCTCACCGGCGTGGACGAGCCCGAACGGATCAGCGGAACCTTCACCTCCACCGAGCTGCTCTCGGTGCTCGGCGTGACGCCCGTCAGCGGTCGCGGGTTCAGGGCGGAGGACGGTCTGCCCGGCGCCAATAAGGTTGTCCTTATCGGATATGGCCTCTGGCAGCGACGGTTCGGGGGAGAATCCATCGTCGGCCGGACGATTGAGCTCGACCGCGAGCCGCCCACCGTGATCGGGGTGATGGCGAAAGACTTCGGCTTTCCCGAGTTCGCTCATCTCTGGGTGCCCCTGAGAATCGATCCTGTCGCCGCCGCTGACGCACGGGGCAACCACTCGTACCAGGCGATCGGCCTGCTCAAGGCCGGTGTCAGCGAAGAGAAGGCCCGCGCCAACCTGGCGACGATTGCCCGGCAGCTCGAGCAGGCCTACCCGAGGACGAACACCGACATCGGCGTTTATACCGAGCCGCTGCGCGAGCGATCACTGCCGGGCGAGCTGCGCCTCGGGTTCGTCGTCTTCATGGCGGTGGTGGCCTTCGTGCTGCTCATCGCGTGCGCGAACGTCGCCAACCTGATGCTCGGCCGGGCTGTGGCACGCGACCGCGAGATGGCGGTCCGTGTGGCCCTCGGTTCAGGCCGGTGGCGCATCCTGCGGCTGCTGATGGCCGAGAGCCTGCTCATTGCCGCGGCCGGCAGCGTCCTCGGGCTGCTGCTGGGACGGGTGATGCGCGATGCGCTGGTTGTGTCCGTGCCGATCGAGATTCCCATCTGGATGCGATTCGACATCGACGCCACGGTCGGGGTTTTCGTCGTCGCCTTGACCGTCGTGAGCGGCGTGACCTTCGGCCTGCTGCCGTCACTGCGCGCATCGCGCCATGACGTCACCGCGGCGCTGAAGGAATCGGGTACCCGTTCGGCGACGGGAGGGGCCGGACGGTTCCGAACCCTGCTGGTCGTGGCCGAAGTCGCGATAGCCGTCGTGGTGCTCGTCGGCAGCGGCCTGGTCATTCGGAGCTTCGTGCGGCTCATGCAGATCGACCCGGGGTTCCGTCCCTCGAACCTGCTCACGCTGCGCGTCGTCCTGCCGGAGGCGGCCTACGGCACCGAGGAACGCCGCCGCGCCTTCGTCGACGAGGCGCTGCCGCGCATCCGCTCGCTGGCCGGCGCGGATCGGGCGGCCATCGTGTCGGCTCTCCCGCTCAGCGGAAGCTCCTCGACGACCTCCATTTCAATCGAAGGCGCGCCGCCACCGCTTCCGGGCAGGAATCCGGCGGCCAGCTTCGCCGTGGCCAGTAGCGGCTACTTCGAGACGATGGGCATTCCACTCAAGAGGGGGCGAACATTCAACGAGCGCGACGGGCGGCCTGGAACCGATCCGGTGGTCATCGTCAACGAGACGCTGGCAGCACGCCACTGGCCGGGACAGGACCCGGTCGGCAAGCGGTTCAAGTTGGGCGACACTTCCTCGACGCGGCCGTGGATGACGGTTGTCGGCGTGGTGGGTGACGTGCGCCAGTTGAGCCTCGATGAGCCGATTCGGGATGGAATGTATGTGCCGCATGCGCAGCTGCCGGCCAGGGGATTCACCGTGGTGATTCGAACAGCCACGTCGCCGCTGGCGCTGGTGGACCCCGTGCGCCGCACGATCCATGACATGGATCGTCACTTGCCGATCTCGGACGTGTTCACCATGGACTGGGTCGTGGTCCGGTCGTTGTGGCAGCCGCGCATGTTTTCGTGGATTTTCGGGGTGCGCTCCGCCAAAACGCTGACCGTCTGGTTTGATCCGGGCCGTTCAATCCGGTCTATTCCCTATAACGATTTTCAAGGGACCGAAACAAAGCCAGGGTTTTCTCCGAGAAGGGGGGTGCGACACCTCCTTTTTTCTTTGCCGCCTCGTGGTAGCGCAGGAAGAAGGTAAACGGGCTGGAGACGCTCTGGATCAGGGCGTCTTTGCCGAGCTCCCCCATGATCGTCTCGGCCATAAAGAATCCCGTGGGGTGGCCGCTTAGCGGGACGGCCGCTTTAAACTTTGCCCCCAGCTCGCGCCGATTCCCGGGATTTTCGTGCAACAGGCGCCATAACCTCGAAATTCCATCATAGCGGCGGCAGCCGGACACGGCACTCTCAATATTGCCGCGAATTGCTCGAATCTCCCTCTCCGGTCGGCCGCACCGTCATCGGTTTCCGCGCCCGAATTTCGAGGTCATGGCGCCTCTCACCAAAATTATGAGCGATAGGCAACCCCCAGGGATTCGGCGACCCGGTGAAGCCTCTGGTCGGCAGTAAAGAGGAATGAGTGCGAAAGCAAGGCTGAAGCGAGCAAATGGGCGTCGACCCAGCCAATGCCTTGGCCATACAAGCGTTTCTCTTCGACGAGGTGCAGGACCTCGGCGTTTTCGGCAGTGCCAATGCCGGGTAAGGTCTCCAGCAGTCCCAGAATCTCGCGACGATTCACCATCGATCCGCACGCCAACTCGCCGATGACGAACGGATGTATCAGGACCAGCCCCTGCTCAAGCAGGAGTGAGAGGTGGGCATTGCCTCTGCGCAAATGATCAACCCAGATGGAAGTGTCAACGAGGATCATTTTGCCGGACGCGGCCGCCTTCGGCGAGTTGGTGACAGATTTGGCTCCGTGCCGCCGAGTTTTGCGAGACGCCGGGCACTCTCTCTGGCAATCAGAGCTTCCAAGCCCATGCGCACCAGGGCCGTCTTTTCCTTCTCGCCCGTCAGTTCCGCGGCCTTGCGAAGCATCCCGTCATCAATGTTCAAGGTAGATCTCATATGTACTAATATGCACATATCATGCATACGAGTCAAGCACTGCGCGCCACCACGGTTTCGGCATCTCTCGCCGGGAATAGGTCGGCATGAGCGAGGTTCTGCTCAGTCACGATGAGGGTCGTGACATCGTTGCTTGCGGTCAGCGGCGGGACAACCATTCCACAGCTATGAGACTGTCAGCTTCGACCGCATGGAACTCCGGATCGCCCGTCAGGAGCACGCAATGGTAATCCTGCGCAGTGACTACCGCGAAGGCATCGGCATAGGAAATCGGATAACACGCTTTTATGTGGGCAGCCGCCAGCACCTCGGCTCTTGAGACCGGCACGACTTGCAAGGGCAACTGATCGACAGCGGCCAACGCACGCTGCGCGACAAAAAGGTCCTTTTCACGCTCTATTATGTACAGGACCTCCCCCAGATTGATGAGTGAAAGAAACAGAGAGTATCTCCCCGATTCCGCCCCGCTCAATAGTTCTTTCACGCGGGGTCTGCCCGCCTCACCCTCCAGGTAGGCCAGCAAAGCAAAACTGTCCAGCGCGTAAGCAGAGGATTCAGCGGCCACGGGTTTTCTCTCTGCGCCGCTCGGCGCGGTGTGCAGCCAGCAACGCCCGACGGAGTGACTTGCGTCCCTTAAGCATCCCGGCGGCCTCCTGCACCGGATCCTGCAACTTCGGCACGAGCGCCAGAACTCCGCCATAATCCACGACTTGCACTTCAGTGCCAGGGCTAAGATTATGTTTCCTGCGCAACTCGGCCGGGATAACGACCCAACCTTTTTCAGAAACAACCACGGTCATGTTTCCACTCCTTGTGCGTTATACAAATCCAGTGCAAAGTATAACACATGAGTTGCGCCCAACATGTCAAACTCATGCAATGGAAACTCGGGGGCGGGGTGCGGCTGCCCCCTTCCCCCGCACCCCCTACCCCCTACCCCCGCTCTGTCTGACTATTCTGTCCCTGTTTCTCATGTCTCATGACAGGGGTTCAGTCCATCAGGGTGCAGTCCACTATTCTGTCCCTATTTCTCATGCCTCGGCGTAGGCCTCTATGGCCTGGTCGCCTTCTCGGTGGCCCAGCGAACTCGCGAGATAGGGATTCGCATGGCGCTCGGCGCACAGCGCCGGCATGTGATCGTGATGGTCTTGCGGTAAGTGGCCGGATTGGTAGTCGCCGGACTCGTGATCGGCGCTCTTGCTTCCACCGAGGCGATGCAGCCGCTTGCCCGGCTGCTGCTGAACGTTACCCCGCTTGACCCGATCTCGCACGCTTCCGTGGCGGCGGTGATGGGGGTCTCAGCTGCCATTGCATGCCTTGTGCCCGCCCGCCGGGCCGCCAGAATGGATCCCATCATCGCACTCCGTTCCGACGTATAAGTCTGGAAAATGTCGGAGGCATTGACCTGGCGATTGCGCGGTCTCGACCGAACTTGATCTACGCCCTGGTCGAAAATCAGGCGCCGCCGGCGACAGGCCAGAATGGCATTTAGACTCAGATGTCCCAATGGTGGGTGCTATACCACTCCGCTAAGCCAATCCCATCCGCACGTTTGGTGTCTCTCCCGCCTATCGGCGGCGTGCATCATCACCGGGATGTTGCGGCGCAACCCATCGATGTGCGAAGTGCGTAAAATCCAATATCCTGCAACATCGCTTTGGTTTACAATGCGTCCCCGGTTGAAGTTTACGGATCAAAGTTCGGCCGACGGGCGAAGACTGCGGCTCGAGGTTGACACAAAACCCTATATCGGAATCAGAAGCTGCAGGAGACGCAGCCCAGGCGGTCTGAGCGCCAAAACCGCAGCTTGTTTTTCCCAAGCGCCCCAACTGGACCGATCCGCGATTCTGAACGTCGAGTATTCCTTCTAAGGAGCTCACCATGCTGCACACGCGTCTTGCCCTGTTCGCCTTCGTTCTAGCCTTAACCGTTCCCCTGAGCGCCCAGAAGCCTCAACTCGGGTACTATCGCTTCCCCGCGATCTGGGCCGACACGATTGTCTTCACCGCAGAGGGTGACCTCTGGCGGGTCGGCGTGGCAGGCGGCATCGCCCAGCGTCTGACGACGCACCCGGAGGAAGAGAGCCGTCCCGCGATCTCGCCTGACGGCAGGACGGTGGCGTTCGCGGCCAGCTACGAGGGCCCGGGTGAGGTCTATACGCTGCCGCTCGACGGCGGCGTCCCGACGCGACAAACGTGGGACGCAAGCCGGCCCGCGTGGATCTCCTGGACCCCGCAGGGAGAAATCCTGTTTGCCACGCGGCAGCCCTCGACCCTGCCCAACGTCCAGCTTGTCTGCCTCGATCCGAAGACGGGCGCCCGCGCTCTCGTGCCGCTTGCACAAGTCTCCGACGGCAGCTACGACCCAACGGGCAAGACGCTGTTCTTCACACGACTCCCATTCCAGGGCAGCCACACGCGCCGTTATCAGGGAGGCACCGCACAGAACCTCTGGAAGTTCGCCGGACAGGGTTCGGAGGCCACGCCGCTCACGGCCGACTACCCCGGCACCAGCAAGACTCCCATGGCCTGGAAGGGCCGGATCTACTTCGCCAGCGACCGTGACGGTGTCATGAACCTCTGGTCGATGAACGAGCGCGGCGGCGACTTGCGGCAGCATACGAAACACGCGGATTACGATATCCAGTCGCCGTCGCTGTCGAACGGCCGGATCGCGTACCAGCACGGCGCCGACATCCGCCTGTTCGATATCGCGTCCGGATCGGATAAGGCGGTGCTCATCACGCTGGTGTCCGACTTCGATCAATTGCGCGAGCGGTGGGTCAAGAACGCGACCGAGTGGATCACCTCCGCACACCTCTCGCCTTCCGGGGATCGCGTTGTGCTGACCGCTCGCGGGCAGCTGTTTGTCGTCCCCGCCCAGCAGGGCCGAATCGTCGACGCCACGCGCAACAAGCTGGTGCGGAACCGCAACGGGCGGTTCATGCCGGACGGCGAGACGATCCTGACCTTGTCGGATGAGAGCGATGAAGTCGAGTTCTGGCAGATTCCCGCAAACGGCATCGGCGCCTCTGCGCAGCTGACCACGGACAGCAAGGTCCTGCGCTGGGACGGGCTGCCCTCGCCTGACGGCAATTTCATCGCCCACCACGACAAGGACCAGCAATTGTGGGTGTTCGATGTCACCAGGAAGATCCAGAAGAAGGTCACCGACTCGGCGGAGGGCGACTTCGACGACCTGAGCTGGTCGCCGGACAGCAAGTGGCTGGCCTACAGCGCGCCGGGGCCCAACCTGTTCACCCGCGTCTTTCTCTACGAGATCGGCACGGGCCGCATCGTGCCGGTCACCTCGGACCGGTACGACAGCTACAGTCCGACGTGGAGCCCTGACGGCAAGTGGCTTTATCTGCTCTCGGACCGCAACTTCGAATCGCTGGTGTTCAGCCCTTGGGGATCGCGGCAGCCCGAACCGTATTGGGATCGGCAGACGAAGATCTACCATGTGGCCCTTAAGCGCGGCGAACGGTCGCCTTTCCAGCCGGATGACGAGCTCCAGCCCGTGAGGCCGGCGGACAAGCCGGCCGCAGACAAACAGGCTGTGCCCCTGGAGAAACTGGCCGAGTCGGCGGACAAGCCGGCCGGCAAGCCCGCGGCTCCGACCGTTTTTGTCGATGTCGAGGGTCTCGAGACGCGCCTGCTCGAAGTGCCCGTCCCCGCAGGCAACTACGGCAGCCTGTCCATGGACGGGAAGCGCCTCTACTTCATCTCGCACCCGACGGGCCGGGACGGGAAGGCGGCGCTGAGGACGCTCGCGCTCGATAACAAGCGGCCCGAGGCCGAGACGTTTATCGAGGAGCCCGAGAGCTACGAGCTGTCGCTCGATATCAAGAAGATTCTGATTCGCAAGGGCCGTGACTACTACGTGGTCGACGCCGGCGCCAAGGCGCCGAGCGATCTGTCGAAGCAGATGGTCCCGCTGAGGGACTGGACGTTCCACCTCGACCCGCGCCTCGAGTGGCGCCAGATGTTCGTGGAGGCCTGGCGTCTCGAGCGCGATTACTTCTACGATCGGGGCATGCACGGCGTGGGCTGGCCTGCCATGCGGGCCAAGTACCAGCCGCTCGTCGATCGCGTGACCGACCGCGCCGAGCTGAGCGACATCCTCGCGCAGATGGTGGGCGAGCTGTCTGCGCTGCACATTTTCGTGCGCGGCGGCGACCAGCGTGACGCGGGCGACGATGCGTGGCCTGCGTCGCTGGGAGCTGCCATGGTGCGCGACCAGGCCGCGGGCGGCTACCGCGTGGCGCACGTCATCGGGACCGATCCTGATCGCCCCGACCGGCGCGTGCCGCTCTCGGCACCCGGCGTGGACGTCGTCGAAGGCGACGTCATTGAGGCCGTCAACGGCATCGCGGCCCTGTCGGCGCCGGACATCGCGGCGCTGCTGCGCGGCCAGGCGGGCAAGCAAGTGCGGCTGCGGGTGAAGCCAAAGGACGGCGCGGCCGCCCGCGACGTCATCGTGGTGCCCATCGCGGCGCAGGCCGAGGAAAGCCTCCGCTACGACGAGTGGGAGTACACCCGCCGGCTCGCCGTCGACAAGGCGAGCCAGAACCAGATCGGGTACGTACACCTGCGGGCCATGGGCAGCGGCAACATGGCTGAGTGGATGCGTGAGTTCTATCCCGTGTTCAACCGCGCCGGGCTCGTTATCGACGTCCGGCACAACAGCGGCGGCAACATCGACAGCTGGATCCTGGGGCGCCTGCTGCGCAAGGCGTGGTTCTACTGGCAGCCGCGCGTGGGCCAGCCCTACTGGAACATGCAGTATGCCTTCCGCGGCCACATCGTCGTGCTCGTGAACGAGCGGACGGCGTCGGACGGCGAGGCCTTTGCCGAGGGTTTCCGCCGGCTCGGCCTCGGCAAGGTGATGGGCACGCGCACGTGGGGCGGCGAGATCTGGCTCAGCTCGAGCAACTTCCTCGTCGATCGCGGCATCGCGACCGCCGCCGAAACGGGCGTCTACGGCCCCGAGGGCCAGTGGCTTATCGAGGGCCACGGAGTCGATCCGGACATCGTCGTCGACAACCTGCCGCACGCGACCTTCAACGGCCAGGACGCCCAGCTCGACGCGGCTGTCAAACACCTGCAGGAGTTGATCAGGACGAAGCCGATTCCCGTGCCGCCGCCGCCGCCATATCCGATCAAGAGGCAGCCGCAATAGGTTCGGCACCTCATTCGAAACCTATCTAGTTTCTGTCGCGAGACTCATTGTCCGATCCGAAGCGCCGGCTGGATTGAAGTCAAAAGTGGGGGCGGGCTTTAGCCCGCGCATTAAGGATAGCAACCACGATGCGGTCGATT